>JAUIFP010000039.1 GCA_030430365.1 Alphaproteobacteria bacterium
GAAAATCAGTGGAGTGGATATCCGGCCGGGCAATATCCTGGAATATGAATCCGGAATCTGGAAGGTCGCCAAGATCCAGCATACCCAGCCGGGCAAGGGCGGGGCCTATATGCAGGTCGAGATGAAGAATCTCGTCGACGGCCGGAAAACCAATGTCCGGTTCCGTAGCGCGGACACGGTTGAGAAGGTTCGCCTCGACACCAAGGACTTCCAGTATCTTTATGAGGACGGCGATCAGCTCGTCTTCATGGATAAGGATAGCTACGAACAGATCTTCATCGAATCCGACTTGCTGGGCGATGCCAAGGCGTTCCTGACCGATGGAATGGACGTCTCACTGGAGCTTTATGACGAAAAGCCGATCAGCGTTCAGCTTCCCGAACAGGTCGAAGCGACTATTGTGGAGGCGGACGCTGTGGTGAAGGGGCAGACAGCCAGCTCCAGCTACAAGCCCGCAGTACTCGAAAATGGCGTTCGCGTGATGGTGCCGCCGCATATCGAAAGCGGCACGCGCATCGTTGTCGACGTCTATGCCCGTGAATATGTGAAAAAGGCCGACTGACATGAAGAAGACCCTCTCAACTGCCATTGCCGCTGCGCTGATCGCAACCGCCATGCCTAGCACCGTTCTTGCCCAGGAAGGAGGCGAGGATTCCGCACAGGAGGGTCCTTCGCCAGAGCGGTTGGCCAATCTGCGGCGCGCGGGGCACATCCTGCGTTCGTTCAATGTGGCGTTGCAGTCCGATCAGGTGAAGCCGCAAGTCAAAGCCCGCCTGATGGCGTGCCTTTACAACAACAAGCTTTCCACGATCTCGGTGACCGCTGGCAATGCGATCCGGGAAGGCGCCAATCTTAGTGACGACAACCCGACGGACGTCTACCGTGCCGCGGCCGGTGTCTGCGGAATTACGTTCCAGGCCAATGGTGGCGAGCAAGCGCCTGCAGAGGGTACAGAGGGCAACTGAGCCCCGTTTCTCTCGGAAAAAATTGGAAGCGATCGAATAGTGGCACTATCCGGGCTTATTCGTGTGATGGAGCGTGCCGCACGGCGCGCGGGCGGCCGTTTGCGCCGCGATTTCGGCGAAGTCGAACACTTGCAGGTTAGCCGCAAGGGCCCGTCGGACTTTGTGTCCAAAGCGGACCGTATGGCGGAGCGCACGATCTACGACGAATTGTTGCAGGCGCGGCCTGGCTGGGGTTTCCTGATGGAAGAGGCGGGTGAAATTGCCGCCGAAGAGGGCAAGCCGCGTTGGATCGTCGATCCTCTCGACGGGACATCCAATTTTCTTCACGGAATTCCGCATTTTGCAATTTCCATCGCCGCGCAGGAACCCAAGCTCGATGGTTCGGGGTGGGGCGAAGTCTTCGCCGGTGTGGTGTATCAGCCGATCACCGATCAGACCTTCTGGGCAGAGAAAAGCCGCGGCGCCTGGCTGCAGGATGCCCGCTTGCGGGTTTCCTCCAGAAACAGGCTGTCCGATTCATTGATCGCGACCGGTACGCCCTATCAGGGCCATGGCGAATTTCCGCAATGGTCGAAGATATTCGGCGCGGTTGGCCCGCAGGTGGCAGGAATTCGCCGTTTCGGCGCTGCCTCGCTCGATCTGGCATGGGTTGCCGCCGGGCGGTACGACGGCTTCTGGGAGAGCGGTCTCTCGCCTTGGGATACCGCTGCCGGTTGCCTGCTGGTCCGCGAAGCAGGCGGCTTCGTGACAGATTTCAGAGGCCGCTCGCACCCAGTATGCGATAGCGAAGTTCTCGCCGCCAACGATCCGCTTCATTCGCGCCTGCACAAGCTGGTCGCCGGCGCAATCAAGACCTGATGAAAGCCTGTGCTTGATGCATTCGATTGGTGAGGTTAAGTGCGCGCGACGCACCAGCCTCGTGATAGGGGCCCCTGTGGCGGAATTGGTAGACGCGCTCGACTCAAAATCGAGTTTCTTCGGAAGTGCCCGTTCGAGTCGGGCCAGGGGCACCACGTTACGCTTCTATCGGCAGGCAAAGGCGTGCTAGGCAGATGATGATGCCGGGTATTCCCTCATTTCATGCGATGGCAGCCATCGCGGTAACTACCGCGATGTTCATCGCATTTGCGCGAGGCCGGCTGTCGGTCGAGATCGTCTCGCTTCTGACCATCGCCGTCATTGCGGTCGGCCTGTATTTCTTCCCGCTGCCGCACACGCTGCCCACGGACGGCCTGATCTTGGCATTTTCCGGCTTCGGTCACTACGCGCTGATTACGATCTGTTCGCTGATGATCATGGGCAGGGGGCTGGTGGTGACCGGCGCGCTGGAACCGGCCGCGCGCTTCCTGGAGCGGGTCTGGAAAGTGAATTTGCAGCTGGGCCTGCTGGTTTCGCTGCTGATCGCGATGTTCCTTTCCATGATCGTCAACGATACGCCGGTGCTGGTCCTGTTACTGCCGATCTTCGTGCAGCTGGCAGCCCGCGGGGCGATGCCTGCATCGAAGACCCTTATCCCGCTCAACGCAGCAGTTCTGATTGGCGGCATGTCGACGACGATCGGCACGTCGACCAACCTGCTGGTGGTGTCGATCGCGCGCGATCTGGGCATGCCGCAAATGAACGTGTTCCATTACACGCCCATCGTTCTTGCAGCGGCGTTGGTCGCCTTGCCCTATCTGTGGCTGGTGATGCCCCGATTGCTTCCCGACCATAGCCGGGACGACGATTACGAGCTGCGCCGCTTTTCCGCCCGTCTGCGTGTTCCGGCTGGCAGCGAGCTGGTCGGTAAAGCCATCGATGAAGTCGCCACCAGGCTGCCTTCGGATTTCTCCTTCGACGAAGAGCCGGAGGGTCCATTCGAAGCAGGGCACAGATTGCGCGTTTCCGGCACCCATGAGGCGCTTGAGGAAGCGATAAGGAGCCTCAAGGGACAAGTGGCCCCAGGCTGGGTTGTCGACCGCATTCAGCGCAAGGCCCGCTCTACCGGCGACGACGTTATCGTTGTGGAAATGGCCGTGACTTCGGATTCCCGGCTGATCGGGCGCACGCTTGCCACTTCGGGCATTGCCGACCTTTACAGCACCGCCGTTCTGGGAATCCACAAGCCCAAGCGTCCGCTCGATCAGGAAATGGAGCCGGAGCCGGACGAACTTCGGATCGCCGAGGGTGACGTGCTGCTGGTGATGGGGCTCGATACCGATCTCCAGGAATTTGCCCAGAACGACAGCCTGCTCATTCTGGACGGCGGGCGAGAAATGCCGCGCCGTTCCAAGGCGATCCTGGCCCTGGCCATCATGTTCGGATCGGTGGGTCTGGCGTCCGCCGGCTTCCTGCCGATCGCCATTTCGGCGCTGGCGGGCGCGATCGTGATGTTTGTGACCGGCTGCGTCCGCTTCGATCGCGTTGGCCGGGCGCTCTCGGCAAAAGTCATTGTCCTGGTCGCCGCGAGCATTGCCATCGGCCAGCTCGTGCTGAACAGCGGCGCGGCCTCCTGGCTTGGCCAATTGATGGCATATGGCCTGCAATATCTCCCGCCCGCGGCGATACTGGCGGCAATCATGCTGTTTGTGACGCTGCTGACGAACTTCGCATCGAACGCGACGGCGGCGACGGTTGGCACCCCGATTGCGTTCAATATAGCCAGCCAGCTCGAACTGCCGCAGGAACCGCTGATCCTTGCCGTGCTGTTCGGTTGTAATCTCTGTTATGCAACGCCGATCGCCTATCAGACGAACATGCTCATCATGGGTGAAGGCAACTACACCTTCGCCGACTATATCCGCACCGGCATACCGCTGGTGCTGATCATGGTGGTGACGCTCTCGCTCTTGCTGGTCGTCAGCTATGGAATGTAGCGGGCAATCATGATGATCGTGGCGGCAAGAGCTCTGCTGCTTGGCGGCATAATGTGCCTGCTTTCGGCCTGCTGGATGTCGCCTGTGCCGCTGATCGATGCGTCGAACGCGTCCGAGATAGATTTCGAAGGGGTATGGCAGGAAGTCGAAAGCGGAGAGCCTTCGCGGATCACCATCACGTCGAACGGCGATGGCAGCTACACAATGGGCGACAGCGATGAGTTGCTGAATACATACTTCGTGGCTCTGCGCGACGATTGGTATCTCGCCCAATATGAAGGCAAGGCGGAAGATCTGGCTCCAGAAGCTACCGGGGGAAAATTCTTCCTCTATCAGCCCATCCGGGTGGCCGATGATGCGCTCAATCTTTTCTCGCCGGAGTGCAATGAAGAGATTGCGGCGATCGAAGGCGTCACTTCGGAAGAAGGCACTTGCGGTTTCGAAAGCTACGAAGCGTTGATGGCTGCGGCAGAAAAATACGTCGATGGTGTTGAAAGCGGCGCGATCGAAGGCGATGCCAATGTGTTTGTGCGGCCTGAGGACGCGGAATGAGGCGCCTGGTTCTTCCCCTGCTGGGCGCGGCATTGGCCTTTGCCGGCCCGGCCAAGGCGGATGAACTGCGTGACGCCCTGAAGGCCGAAATGCCTGAGCTGATGACGCTTTACCGGGACCTCCATGCCCATCCGGAACTGAGCTTCCAGGAAGTGGAAACCTCGGCCAGGCTCGCTGGTTTGATGCGCGAACTGGGCTTCGACGTTACCGAACAGGTGGGGCGAACGGGTCTGGTGGCGGTCATGCGCAATGGCGAGGGCCCGACTGTCCTGATCAGGACCGATATGGACGCTCTGCCGGTTACGGAGCAGACCGGGCTCCCATTCGCCTCGCAGGAACGCGGCGTGCCTGAATCAGGCGTCGAAAGCGGGATCATGCATGCCTGTGCCCATGATACGCACATGACGGCCTGGATCGCTGCGGCAAGGCTGTTGGTCTCTCGCAAGGATGAGTGGCAAGGCACGCTGGTGATGATCGCTCAGCCGGCTGAAGAGCTGGGCGAGGGCGCGTTGGCGATGCTGGAAGACGGCTTGTTCGAACGCTTCCCCAAGCCGGATTTCGCGCTGGCTTTCCATAATTCCGCGCAATTGCCTGCTGGTACCATCGGCATCGCAGCGGAATATGCCTGGGCCAATGTGGACAGCGTCGACATCACGGTAAAGGGTGTTGGCGGGCATGGCGCCTATCCGCATGCGACCAAGGACCCTGTCGTACTGGCGAGCAGTATCGTCATGAAGTTGCAGACATTGGCCAGCCGGGAGAGCAGCCCGCTCGAGCCTGTGGTGGTGACGGTTGGCAGTTTCCATGCCGGCACCAAACACAATATCATTCCGGACGAAGCCAGGCTGCAGCTCACGGTTCGCAGCTATACCGATGCCTCGCGTGAATTGTTGCTTACCGGCATAGAGCGGATTGCCACAGGTGAAGCCATCGCCGCTGGAATTCCGGAAGAAAGCTGGCCGACCGTAAGCGTCAAAGAGAACTACACGCCGGCCGTCTACAATTCGCCGGAGCTTGCCGCGCAGGTTGCCGCGGACTTGTCCGGGCGCTTTGGCGAGGGCCGTGTAATTGAAATTCCCTCTACAATGGGCGGAGAAGATTTCGGCCGGTACCGGCGTGCGGATCCCGATCATATCCAGTCACTGCTGCTTTCCATTGGCGGCGTCCCACAGGGGAATTGGGAAGCCGCCGAAAAAGGCGAGCTCGATCTGCCGTCGCTCCACAGTCCTTTCTGGGCGCCTGATGCCGAAACAGTCATTGAAACTGCGGCCGAGGCCTTTGCGGCAACTGCGATCGAACTGATGCCGCCGAATTGAAGAAACCGGCAGTTAACTTCGATATTCACTTCGCTATCTGCAGACACCATACTGAAAAATAAGCGATAATTCGCATCGCTTGCGCTGCACTGTAAAGTTTACCGACATTTCACTTCTGTCCGTTATCCCACGCAGCTGACCTTGGGGGTTCAGCCAGCGGTGAGTAAGAAGTGATGATCAGTCTGTCCGGCAATGCCTTTCGGCGCGTCGTTTCGACTCCTTGGGGGGCGTGACGATGTCGCCAGTCTGGGATCTCGCAATCTTCGTGCTTTATTTGTCGAGTGCCAGCGCTCTGCTGGTGCTGTGTGCATGGCTTTATCCGCGCAGCGAACGCTTCGGGGCGGCCGGTGGAGCCATTGTCGGTGCTGCCGGGACGATGGCGGCGTGGGGCTTGCTGGTGGCGGCGTTGGGATTTGCCAATCCTGCCGCTCAGATCGCTCTAAGCCTGTCACACCTCGCTTGGTTTTTGGCGCTATTCCGTCTGTTCGTGACTGACGGGCGCGATTCCAGCCTGCGGCCGATCCGCCCGGTCGTGATTATGCTGGCCGCTGTGGAGGTCATGCAGATTGCTGTGATCACGGCCTTGGCCCGTTTGACTGTCGCCCCTTCGGCGGTCGATCTGTTTTTCAATCTGGCGATTACTCTGCGGCTGCTCAGTGTCGTCGGCGCATTGGTGCTGGTCCATAATCTGTATGTCGGTGCAACGACCTTAGGGCGCCTCACGCTTCGCTGGCCGGCTGCGGCGCTGGGCCTGATGTGGCTGTATGACCTCAACCTCTACGGCATCGCCTATATGACGGGTGAGTTTCCCGCATTGCTGGCCTCCGCGCGCGGCGGCTTGATGCTGGTCATGGCTCTGCTGCTCACTCTGGGCGCTGCCAGGCAGGCCTCCGAAATCCGCCTCCGGCCTTCGCGCTATGTGGCGTTCCAATCGTTTTCGCTGTTCGTGATCGGGGCCTATCTCGTCGGAATGGTTCTGGTCGCGCAGGCTCTTACATATTTGAGCCAGGAAACGGCGTGGCTGATCCAGGTCGGCTTCCTGGCTGCGGCAATCGTCGCGGCACTGCTGGTCCTGCCTTCGCGCAAGCTGCGTGGGTGGATAAAGGTCATGGCGGCCAAGCACCTGTTTCAGCATCGCTACGACTACCGGGTGGAATGGCTGCGTTTCACCCAGACGATCGCCAAGGGTGACGAGGATTCAACGCCGCTGCGTGAGCGCGTAGTGCAGGCTGTCGCGGACATAACCGATAGCCCGGCAGGTTTGCTGCTGACGCCGTCTGAAGGCGGCGCGGCGGTATTGAATTCGCGCTGGCAGTGGGGCGATGCGGAAGTTCCGGCAGAGGCACTTTCCCCGGAAGCCGTAGAGTTTCTGGAGAAGAGCCAATTCATTCTCAACCTCGACGATGTGCGGGCGGGCCACAGCATCGGAAGTGAAACGGCCTTTGTTCCGGACTGGCTTATGAACAACTCGCGCGCCTGGATCATCGTGCCGCTGCTGCATTTTGAGCGTCTGGTGGGCATGGTCGTGCTGACGCGTCCTGCAGTCGCCCGCAAGCTGGACTGGGAAGACTTCGATCTTCTTCGTGTCGTTGGCAAACAGCTGGCGAGCTATCTGGCGGAACAGGACGGCCAGGAAGCTCTTGGCGAAGCGCACCGGTTCGATGAATTCAACCGCCGGATCGCTTTCGTGATGCACGATATCAAGAACCTCGCCAGTCAATTGTCGCTCCTTGCCCGCAATGCGGAAAAGTATGCGGACAACCCGGAGTTCCGTGCGGATATGCTGGTTACGCTGCGCAACAGCTCCGACAAGCTGGAGGCTCTGCTGGCGCGTCTTGGGCGCTATCGTGCCGGTGGCGGTGATCGGGAGAGCATGGAGCGAATTGACGCCGGCTCGTTCATCACGCGCATTGCCGAGCGGTTTCAGCCGCAGCATCCGGTCCAGATCGCCGAACGGCAAAGCTGCGAACTGCTCGTCGACAGTGAAGGCTTCGATCAGGCTCTTGTGCACCTGGTGCAAAATGCGATCGACGCCAGCGATTCAGATCAGCCGGTCCTGCTTCTTGCGGCCTGCGACGAGCTCTTTTGCCGGATCGAGATCATCGACAGCGGGAAGGGCATGAGCCCGGAATTCATCCGCACGCGGCTGTTCAAGCCGTTCCAGTCTTCCAAGTCCGGAGGCTTCGGCATCGGCGCCTTTGAGGCACGCGAATTGCTGCGCGCGATGGGCGGCCAGCTGAGCGTCGAATCCCGCGAAGGCGTGGGAACCCGCTTCATTATCCGCCTGCCGCTCGCCGACACCGCGCGACTGGTCGAGAATTCCCGCATGGATAATACGCCTGTAAATACCGAGGTTGCATAATGGCCGATGACAAGACGAACCAGCTGCCCAAACTGCTGATCATCGAGGATGATCAGGGTCTGCAGGCACAGCTTAAATGGGCCTATGACGATTTCGACGTCACAGTAGTCGGCGACCGCGCAGCTGCAATTGCCGCGCTTCGCGCCGAGGAGCCTGCAGTCGTTACGCTCGATCTCGGTTTGCCGCCGGATCCGGACGGAACAACTGAAGGGTTCGCCGTGCTGGAAGAGATCATGGCACTCAAGCCCGATACCAAGGTGGTTGTCGCGACCGGGCATGGTGCGCGCGAAAGTGCGCTGAACGCGATCGCGCGCGGAGCTTACGATTTCTATCCCAAGCCGGTCGATATCGAGCAGCTGGGTCTCATTGTTCGGCGTGCCTATCGGCTGCACCAGATCGAGGAAGAGAACCGCGCGCTCCAGGAACGCGCTGGAGAGGGCAACACGGTGCTTGGCGGTCTGATTACCGCGGCCCCGGAAATGACTCGTGTCGCGCGGACAATCGAACGAGTGGCCAATACCAATGTTTCGGTGATGCTGCTCGGCGCCAGCGGCACCGGCAAGGAATTGCTGGCGAAGGGGCTGCACGATGCAAGCGACAGGAGCGCGGGCGCATTTGTTGCCATCAACTGTGCTGCGATCCCGGAAAACCTTCTCGAAAGTGAGCTGTTTGGCCACGAAAAAGGCGCCTTCACCGGGGCGGTGAAGACCACGGAAGGCAAGATCGAACAGGCGAATGGGGGCACGTTGTTCCTCGACGAAGTGGGCGATATTCCGCTGCCGCTTCAGGTCAAGCTACTGCGCTTCCTGCAAGAGCGCACGATCGAGCGGATCGGCGGCCGAACGTCCATCGCGGTGGATACGCGGATCGTCTGCGCCACCCACCAAAACCTGGAAGCGATGACCGCTGACGGCCGTTTTCGCGAGGACCTGTTCTATCGTCTCGCCGAAATCGTGGTGAAGATTCCGTCCTTGGCCGAACGGCCTGGAGATCCGGTCCTGCTGGCCAAGGCTTTCCTGAAGCGTTTTGCCAAGGAGATGAATCCGCAGGTGACCGGCTTCGCCGCCGATGCGCTGGCAGCGATCGATGCCTGGCAGTGGCCGGGCAATGTTCGCGAGCTTGAAAACCGGATCAAACGCGCAGTCATCATGGCTGACGGCAAATTGGTCGGCGCGGAGGATCTCGACCTCGGCAATACCGAAGATGAAGAGGCCAAGCCGCTCAATTTGAAGAGTGCCCGCGAACAGGCGGACCGGCGCGTGATCCGTCACGCGCTAGCCAGGAGCGAGGGCAATATTTCTAATACGGCGAAACTGCTCGGGATCAGCCGGCCGACGCTTTACGATCTGCTCAAGCAATATGATCTGCAGGCGTAGTTGGCGGGACAAGGGCGTTCTGCCAGTGCGAATATCCTAGTGTCCTTCACCGGACTGCAGCCTGTTCTTGTGGCGGATCGACCACCACAGCGAAATGCCGATCAGGGATGCACCGATCAGCCCCGTAATGACCTCGGGGATGTGGAACTTGGCGGAAGCGAGCATGATGCCGCCAAGGGCGATGATTGCCCAGAATGCACCATGTTCGAGGAATTCATACTCGGCCAATGTGCCCTTTCTGACCAGCATGATGGTCATTGACCGCACGAAGAAGGCGCCGATGGAAAGGCCCAGGGCGATGACGATCATGTTGTTCGAAAGCGCGAATGCACCGATTACGCCATCGAAACTGAAGCTTGCGTCGAGCACGTTGAGATAGAGAAATCCGCCCAGGCCGGAGCGGACAGTGGCGCCGACCAGCTTGCGTTTCTGATCGCGCAGTTCAAGCACGGTGCTGACGGCCTCGACCGCGATGAATGTCACGATCCCGAGCATGCCGGCGACCAGGAAAGTGAGCGCCTCGCTATCCGGCAGCATGGTGGAAATGCCCCAAATTGCGAGCAGGAGCAGTGCGATTTCCGCCGCCGGTACATAGGAAACCTTGGCCAGCCAGCGTTCGATAACGGCGATCCAATGGACTTCCTTGTCGGCGTCGAAAAAGAATTTCAGGCCGACCATGGCGAGAAACGCCCCGCCAAAGCCTGCAATTCCGACTTGGGCTGACGAAACGATCCTTTCATATTCCGCGGGATCGTTCAGCGAGAGATGTATGGCCTCGACCGGGCCGATGTGTGCGGCAATGGCGACAATCGCCAGCGGGAAAACCACGCGCATTCCGAAGACGGCGAAGGCAATTCCCCAAGTAAGGAATCGCCTCTGCCAAACCTCGTCCATTTCCTTGAGGACCGAAGCATTCACCACGGCGTTGTCGAAGCTCAGCGAGACTTCGAGGATCGAGAGGACGATGATGATCCAGAGCAGTTGGGCAGTGCCGCTCAGGGTGCCGGTGCTTTCCCAACCGTACCAGACGCCAAGCATGAGACAGGCAAACGAAAAAATTATCGAAGCGCGAAAATATGCGAGCACTGCTGGATTGTCCTGTCTTGCCTCGCCGCCCCGCTAGGGCAGGCAGGCCGCCTGTTCAAGGAGCGGATTATTTGGGCTGATAGGTTTGTTCTGGTCCGGGAAATGTGCGCGAACGCACATCGGCCGCATAGTTTTCCGCCGCAGAGGAAATCGTGGCGGCGATATCGTCATATCGTTTGACGAAGCGGGGGACCCTTTCGAACATTCCGAGCATATCTTCGGTGACGAGGACCTGTCCGTCACACTGCGCCGATGCGCCTATGCCGATCGTGGGGCAGGTAACGGCCTTGGTCAATTCGACCGCGATCGGCTCGACAACGCCTTCTACGACGATGCCGAAAGCGCCAGCGTCGGACAAGGCCTTGGCGTCTGTAATGATCTTCTCTGCTTCGGCCGTCCCGCGCCCTCGTGCGGAATAGCCGCCGAGTACATTCACCGCCTGCGGGGTTAGGCCGACATGGCCCATCACCGGGATCCCGCGCTGATTAAGGAAAGCGACGGTTTCGGCCATGACCTCTCCGCCTTCGAGTTTGACGGCGGCGGCACCGCTTTGCTTGAGCAGATAGGCCGCACTTTCGAAAGCGGCCTGCGGCGAGGCTTCATAGCTGCCGAAAGGCATGTCGACCACGACGACCGAATGATAGCTTCCGCGCACGACCGCCGCGGCGTGATTGGCCATCATTTCCAGGGTGACGGGGATCGTGGAGGGAAGGCCATAGATGACCTGCCCGAGTGAATCGCCAACCAGCAGAATATCGCAATGTTCGTCCAACAACTGCGCCTGGCGGGCGGTATATGCGGTGAGCACTACGATCGGATCTTCCGTTACGCCGTTCTGCTTGCGCTCACGGATTGCCGGCACCGTAAGGCGGCGCATTGGGGAAGGGGTGGGATTGGCCCGGCTCGTGGCCGTGTCGAGTTGGAAGGTCGTGGACATTTTGGCCTTTTAGCGGGTGGGGGACGACAGGCAAAGCGCTCTCGACGAGGCGGCCGAATCATTGCAGACATGCGTTTCCGGGGCCGTTTTTCGGACAGGGAGAAATCAAGGCATGGTGGCAAGCGCACAAGGCGGGGGCGAACATTGGTCTTCGCGTACGGCATTCGTACTTGCAGCGATTGGCGCGGCTGTCGGTCTGGGGAATATCTGGCGGTTTCCCACTCTTGCCGGTGAGAATGGCGGCGGCGCCTTCGTACTCGTCTATGTGCTGTGCGTTGCCCTGATCGGGATGCCGATGGTGCTGACCGAGATTCTGCTCGGCCGTACGGGCGGCGGGCGCGCCGACGCTGTCGGTTCGGTGGCGGAAGTGGCGGAAAGATCCGGGCGAAGCCGCAGATGGTCGATCTTTGCCGGTGTGGAGGTGCTGGCGGCCTTTCTGATCCTGTCCTTTTATTCGGTCGTGGCCGGCTGGGTTCTGTATTACGTCTGGATCAGCGGGTTCGATTTTCTGGGGGCGCTGTTTTCCGGAAGTCCCTTTGCACCGGCTTTCGAGCATCTCACTCAGGATCAGGTCACAGGCTTGATGGGGGCGCTGTTCGGCAATCCCGGGCAGTTGCTGCTGCAGCATGCAATCTTCATGGCCGTCACCTTGGCAATCGTGGCGAGCGGTGTGCATGGCGGCATCGAAAGGGCGGCGAAATGGCTGATGCCTGCATTCTTTGTGCTGCTGGTGATGCTCACCGTCTATGGCGCCTTTACCGGCGAGTTCGGGCATGCGGTATCCTTCCTTTTTACACCCGATTTTTCGAAGTTGAGCCCTGTCGCAATCAACGAGGCATTGGGGCAGGCGTTTTTCTCTCTCAGTCTCGGTTCGGCGGCCTTGGTCACTTATGGTTCTTACGTTCCAGGTGATGTCCGGCTGGCCCCGACGGCGGGCATGATCGCGACAGTCGATACAGGCGTTGCGATGCTGGCCGGGCTGATGATTTTCCCGATCGTGTTCAGTGCGGGGCTGGACCCTGCCGCCGGCCCATCCTTGATCTTCCAGTCGCTTCCCGTGGCCTTCCAGAGCATGTCGGCAGGGGCTTTGATAGGGTTGGCGTTCTTCGTGCTGATTTTCTTTGCCGCGTTGACCAGTTCGATTTCGCTGCTTGAAGGGCCTACGGCTTGGGCGATGGCGCGTTTCGGCCTCGGGCGGAAGGTCACGGCGCTGCTGGTGGCCTGCGGGGCGTTCCTGATCGGCGGGGCCTGCGCGCTGGGATACAATGTCTGGTCCGATGTTCGTCCGCTGTCCTTTTGGCCGATTTTTGCCAATGCCGATATTCTGGATTCGATCGATGGCGTGACCGGCAAGCTGATGCTTCCGCTGGCCGGCTTCGGCTTGGCGCTGTTCACAGGGTGGCGTGCGGACAGGCGGCTGATCGAGGTGGAATCGGGTTTGTCTCCGGCGATGTTCCTGCTGTGGCGCAGCCTGGTTGCCTGGCTGGCCCCGGTGGCGGTCGGGCTGATCTTGTTGTTCGGCCTGTTCCCGTCCTTGCTTGCCTGATCCAAGCTTTTCTCAGGATTTGGGTGATTTCCAGCGTGGCCGCGAATGGGTGATTGCGTTCTTCCCGGATAAGAACATAATAGGAACATTAGAGATAACGTTCCGATTCGCATGAACCAGATTGCCCTTAATCCCGACCTTGCGGCCCGCTGGCGCCCAGGGCTGCCGCCTGCGCGGCATAATGAGATATTTGCCTCCAGCGCCGAAGCTGGCGGCGCAGCCATGGCGCTGGCGCTTGCACTGGATGGGATGCGGGCGGAGGGCACTGATCTGAATTCTTCCCACGATGCCCGCAACATCCTCTGGGTGCAGGACAAGGCGGCGATCAGGCTTTCAGGGCGGCCTTACCGTCCGGGCTTTCCGCCGGAACTGCGTGCACGTTTAATCCATGTCGCTGCGAAAACGCCCGAAGATGCACTCTTTGCCCTGGAAGAAGGGCTGCGCTGCCGCGATCTCGCTTTTGTGATCGGCGAAATCACAGGCAATCCCAAAGCGCTCGGTTTCACTGTTTCGCGCCGTCTCAGTGTGGCGGCGGAAAAGCATGGCGTGCCGCTGTTTCTCATACGGCTCGATGCCCGGCGCGATCTGAGTTCGGCGCGAATGCGCTGGCAAATGCATTCCACTGCATCGCCGCCTTCCTGCTGGAATGCGGCGGCACCCGGAACGGCAAGCTGGCGGGCCGAATTGTTCCGCGCCCGTGCTTACAGACAAGGAGAATGGATTCTGCGCGATGACGGCAAACACCTCGCCGCCCATTCGCCGGCAGCCGCCCAGAAGGATCATGGCGATCTGGCTGACGCGTCTGGCGATGGATCGCTGGCACAAAAATCAAACAGCGCCTGAGCATGGTGCCGCCAAGGAAGGGGCTGAAACACATCCTCTCGCGCTGATTACCGAGACGGCCCATGGTCCCCGGATCGATGCGGTCAATGCTTCTGCATGTGCCATTGGCGTGCAGCCGAAAATGCTGCTGGCCGATGCGCGCGGCCTTTGCCCCCATTTGAGAACCGCGCCTTCCGATCCGCTGGGCGATCTGGCGTTTCTGGAAAATCTCGCCGTCTGGGCACGGCGCTGGGGGCCATGGAGCGCGCTTGATCCTCCCGACGGGGTGCTGGTGGACGTCACCGAGGTTGCCCATCTCTTCGGCGGCGAAAAGGCGATGCTGGAAGAAGCCCAAACGGTTCTGGGCAGACAGGGGCTGGCCACACGGCTCGCCATCGCCCCCACTGCCGGTGCCGCTTGGGCATTGGCGCATTTCGGGCCGGAGCGGGCCGTGCTGCGGGCGGAAGATGATGGGGCGCAGCGGCTTTCCACTCTTCCGGTCGCGGCCTTGCGTCTCGATCCCGATATCTTGCTGTTGCTGCGCCGCCTGGGGCTGAAGCGGATCGGTAATCTCTATGACATCGGCCGCGATACGCTCCAGCGCAGATTTCGCACTCACCGCGCGCCGGCAGCCAATCCGCTGGTTCGGCTCGATCAATTGCTCGGCCGCGTGCCGGAGCCGTTGCTGCCGGTGGCCGTTACCCATGCCCCGCTGGTGCAGCGCCGGCTAATGGAACCGCTTCGGCACCGCAGCTTGCTTGACCGCGTTGTAGAAGATCTGGCCGAGGATATGGCGCGGGAGCTTGAAGGGCGGGGCGAAGGGGCCAGAAGGCTGGAACTGGGCTTGTGGCGTGTCGATGGAGAGGCCGTCATACGCCAGCTCGAAATGGCGGCTGCCACGCGCGACCCGGCGCATATCATTCGGCTTTTCGGCAGAAAGCTTGACGATGTGGATGCAGGCTTCGGGATCGAGCTGGTTCGCCTGCGCGCGCCCTGGTGCGAGATATTGCCGTTGTCTCAGGCCGATTTCGAAGCTGCGGCCGAAAATTACGGTACCGGCCTTGCCGCTTGTATCGACCGGCTGACTGTGCGCCTTGGAAAGCATGCCGTGCGCCGCCCGGATCCGCATGCCAGCCACTTGCCCGAGCGTGCGCAGACATGGCGCGCCCCGCTGGACAAGGCGGTTTTGCAGGAAGAATTCGGTTTTCATGCGCGGCCCCTGAAACTGCTCGACAGGCCGGAAGAGATTGCAGTGCTCTACGCAACGCCGGATGGCTTGCCCCGCCGGTTTCGCTGGCGCGGCGCGGTGCATGAAATTCTGCGCGTCGAAGGGCCTGAACGCATAGCGCCCGAATGGTGGCGAGAACGCTCATCCGCGCGGCTGCGGGATTATTACCGGATCGAGGACGGCGAGGGGCGGCGTTACTGGATCTACCGCCATGGCGTCATGGGGGATGGGCGCGGGCAGGACAGGCAGGGAAGCGCCCCGCAATGGTTCCTGCAGGGGCTGTTCGCCTGATGCCGGACAAACCGCTCACTCCTCCGCGGCCGCATGTCACGCTCGATCCGGGAAGCATTGCGCGGCCTGCGCGCGCGCCTTTCGTAGAGCTGGGCCTGGTGAGCTGTTTTTCCTTTCTGCGCGGAGCTTCCGATGCGGTGGAGCTTACTAGCACGGCATATTCCCTGGGTTATGATGCTATCGGGATCGCTGATGCCAATTCCATGGCCGGAGTGGTGCGGATACATACAGAGGCCAAGGCGCTGAAGCTCAGGCCCGTGATCGGTTGCCGGATCGAGACGGTCGAAGGCCTGGCTTTCCTTGCCTATCCGGAAGACCGCGCCGCCTATGGCCGGCTGTGCCGGCTGATCTCGGCAGGGCGGATGGCGACTCTGGAGGGGGAGTGGCAGGCCAAGGGCATGTGCGAGATTTCGCTGCCTATGCTGGCGGAGCATGCCCGCGGCGTGCAGTTGATCCTGTTGCCGCCGGCCGATCTGGACGAGACATTTTCAGTGCCCGATTGGGCAGAGAATGTTGTGGGGATAGACGGCAATGCGCTGCGTGACACAGTGCATGGGGCCTTGGGGGAGGTGCTGCCCCATCTCGCCAAGCAGCTTCCCACCTTGCGCCATATCGCTGCCAGCTATCTCTATCGCGGCGACGATATCGCCCGGATAGAGCGCCTGAACGCGCTGGCGCGCGGCAATGGCCTCGCTCTCCTGGCGACCAACGATGTCCATTACCATGCGCGCGAGAGGCGCCCTTTGCAGGACGTCATGACGGCCATTCGTCACAAGACCACGGTCGCCAGGGCCGGATACCTGCTGCATGCCAACGCAGAACGGCATCTGAAGGCCCCTGAAGAGATGTTGAGGCTCTTCAAGCGCTGGCCCGATGCGATCGCACAGGCCCGCAAGGTGGCCGATGCCTGCAGCTTCAGCCTGGACGAATTGCGCTATGAATATCCGGAGGAGATCTATCCTGCAGGCCGCAGCCCGCAGCAGCATCTGGAGGTGCTGACCTGGGAAGGCGCAAGGCGGCGTTATCCTTTGGGCGTGCCCGATCATGTGCGCGAAGTGCTGGGCATGGAACTGGCGCTGATCGGAAAGCTGGAACTCGCCCGCTATTTCCTCACCATCAAGGAGATCGTCGATTTCGCGCGCGGGCAGGATCCGCCCATCCTGTGCCAGGGGCGCGGATCGGCAGCCAATTCGGCCGTCTGCTATTGCCTGGAGATCACCTCCGTCGATCCGGCCAAGCATGCGCTGCTGTTCGACCGCTTCATCTCGGAAGAGCGCAAGGAGCCGCCCGATATCGACGTGGATTTTGAGCATGAGCGGCGCGAGGAAGTGATCCAGCATATCTACGAGAAATATGGCCGCCACCGGGCCGGCCTGTGCGCCACTGTGATCCATTACCGTCCGCGTATGGCGATCCGCGAAGTGGGCAAGGCGATGGGCCTGTCCGAAGATGTCACCGGCGCCCTGGCCCGCACCGTATGGGGCTCTCATGGCCAGGAAGTCGCCGAAGAGCATATCGCGCAAACGGGGCTGGATCTTTCCGATCCCTATCTGCGCCGCGTATTGGCACTGACCGAGCAGATGATCGGCATGCCGCGCCACCTGTCGCAGCATGTCGGCGGTTTCATCCTCACCGAAGGAGCGCTCACCGAAACCGTTCCGATCGGCAATGGCGCCATGCCCGATCGCAGTTTCATCGAATGGGACAAGGACGACATCGACGAGCTTGGCATTCTCAAGGTCGATGTGCTGGCGCTGGGCATGCTCACCTGCATTCGCAAGGCGCTGGACCTGCTGGCCGAGCATCATGGGCAGGAACTGTCTCTGGCGAGCGTCCCGCGCGAGGATCCGCAGGTTTACGACATGCTCTGCAAAGGGGACTCCCTGGGGGTGTTCCAAGTCGAAAGCCGGGCGCAGATGAACATGCTGCCGCGCCTGAGGCCGCGCTGTTTCTACGATCTGGTGATCGAAGTGGCGATCGTGCGTCCCGGGCCGATTCAGGGCGACATGGTGCATCCCTATCTTCGCCGCCGGCGGGGGGATGAGGCTGTGCTGTTGCCGGCCCCTGCGCCGCAGCACGGCCCGCCCGACGAGCTTTCCAGCATTCTCGAGCGGACGCTGGGCGTGCCGATCTTTCAGGAACAGGCGATGAAGATCGCGCTCGATGCCGCGAAGTTCTCCAGCATCGAAGCCAATCGGCTCAGAAAGGCGATGGCGACATTCCGCAGCCGGGGGATGGTGCATGAACTGGAAGATATGATGGTGGGAAGGATGGTGGCGCGTGGCTACGGTCCCGACTTTGCCGCGCGCTGCTTCGACCAGATCAAGGGCTTTGGCGAATACGGCTTTCCCGAAAGCCATGCGGCGAGCTTTGCCTTGCTGGTCTATGTTTCGAGCTGGCTCAAATGCCATTATCCTGCCGCCTTCGCCTGCGCCTTGCTCAATTCGCAGCCGATGGGATTCTACGCCCCGGCGCAGATCGTGCGCGATGCACGCGCGCATGGCGTTGCGGTGCTGCCTGCGGATGTAAACCACAGCGAGTGGGACTGTACGCTGGAGAAGCCGGCGGGGGACGATAGCGCGCAGATCGCCCTGCGGCTCGGTCTGCGGCAGATCGACGGGCTGCCCGAACATGCGGCGGCCATGCTGGTTGCCGCGCGTGAACAGGGCGGAGCGTTTCGCGACTTGGCCGAATTGCGGGGGCGGGCAGGGCTTGGCGTTTCCCATATAGAGCGCCTGGCCGCTGCCGATTGCTTCTCTTCCCTCGGCCTGCCGCGCAGACAGGCCCTGTGGGATGCGCGCAGCCTTGTCGCAGCCCGGGAATTGCCGCTCTTCGCCTTTGCCTCTGCCCGCGAAGAAGGCGCGGAAAAGACGCCGGCACGCCTGCCTTCAATGCCGCTTTCGGAAGAGGTCGTTGCCGATTACCAGACCCAGCGCCTGTCCTTGAAAGCGCATCCCGTGGCCTTCTTGCGGCCCAGCCTGGGAGAGCGTGGCTTCCTGCGTTGCAGCGAATTGCGGGAACAACGCCAGCGCGGGGCGGTGCAGGTGGCAGGCGTAGTGCTGATCCGCCAGCGTCCCGGATCGGCCAAGGGCGTGTGCTTCATTACATTGGAAGATGAAACGGGCGTCGCCAATATCGTCGTCTGGCCCGATATGATGAAGCGCTTTCGCCCGGTCATCATGGGGGCTCGCCTGCTGGAGGTGCGTGGGCGTACCGAATATGACGATGAGGTGGTGCATGTCATCGCCACCCATCTCGCCGATGCGACAGACAGCCTCAGCCTGCTTTCCGACGATGTTCTGGTGCCTGAAATGGACCGTGCCGATCACGTAAAGCGCCCGATGCAGGGTAGCCGCCCGGTCGGCCAGCATGGCCATCCGCGCAATGTCAGGATCATTCCGCGCTCCCGGGACTTTCATTAGATGTGAAATCATCTCGGAAAGTCGGCCGTTCAGATTGCTTCGTATATTGATCCTGTTGCTGCTGCTTGGCGGCATAGCCCTTGGAGTGCGTAGCTGGCTGCAAGATCATCCTGAGCATAACCCTTGGGCGCCGCTCCATCTCGATCATCCGCCGGGCTGGGCTACGCAGCGCAAACTAGCGGACCTGCGCAGTGAAGCAGGGCAATGCCAGGCCGTCTTGGACAGGAGCGAAGTGGGCTACACGGCGCTGGAACCTGCCGGAGAAGGCGAATGCAGGCGCGAAAGCCGCCTGATCCTGGATGAAGCGGACCTCACCCCTGGCAGGGCCGTCACGAGTTGTGCCGTCGCGGCAGCATACGCATATTGGATGCAGCACGGCGTCCAGCCTGCCGCGCGCGAAATTCTGGGCGCGCCGGTGACACGCATCGAACATCTTGGGACCTATAGTTGCCGCAGGCTCTATGGCCGCGAAACCGGCCGTTGGAGCGAGCATGCCACCGGCAATGCGATCGACATCGCCGCCTTTGTGCTGGAAGACGGGCGCAGGATCAGCCTGCTAGCCGATTGGGAAGGTGAGGGCGACGAGGCGGCCTTCCTGCGCAGGAGCCGGGATGCCGCCTGCGACGCCTTCGGCACGGTTCTGTCACCGGATTATAACGAAGCCCATGCCGATCATTTTCATCTCGATCAGCAGGAGAGAATGTGGGGCGTGTGCCGTTAGCCCGCGCTCAGACGGCTTCCAGCGCGTAACCGGCCGAGCGCACAGTGCGGATCGGATCGGGTGTGTTGCCCACCGTGATCGCCTTTCTCAGCCGCCTGATATGCACATCGACAGTGCGTTCTTCGATCTCGCTGCCCGTGCCCCAAACGCCATCGAGCAATTGACCGCGTGAAAAGACGCGGCCGGGGCTTTCCATGAAGAATTTGAGTAAGCGATATTCGGTTGGCCCAACGGCCAGCTGCTGGCCGCGGCGCTCCACCCGGTGAGCCACGGGATCTAGCTTGAGATCGCCCACTTCCAGCGATTCTCCGGCCAGGGCGGGGCGTACGCGGCGCAGAACCGCCGATACGCGGGCGAGCAGCTCGCGCGGGCTGAACGGCTTGGTGAGATAATCGTCCGCGCCCGTATCGAGCCCGCGCACCCGGTCGTCTTCGGCTTCGCGGGCCGTAAGCATGATAATCGGCACATGGGCGGTGGCCTTGTCGCGGCGCAGGCGGCGGCAAACCTCGATCCCGCTGGTGCCTTCGATCATCCAGTCCAGGATCACCAGATCGGGCACGTCTTCGTCCGCGAACATCAGCGCTTCATCGCCATCTGCCGTCGTGCGGACATTATAGCCCTCGCTCTGGAAGCGATATTCCAGCAACTCGGCAAGAGCCGGATCGTCTTCAACCAAGAGGAGCTTTGGAGCTGCCACGTTCAATTCCGGATTGCTTCTGAGGCCCATCACCACAGAAATATTACAGCTTTACGACAAGCGTTCAGCATTATCCGTCACTATCGGCTTCAGGCGCATATGTGCCGGTTGCAGCAAAGTGCACCATCTCGGCCACATTGGTGGCATGGTCGCCGATCCGCTCGATATTGCGGGCAATAAACAGCAATTGGGCTGCGCTGCTGATCGTGGCCGGGTTTTCGACCATGTAACTGACCAGATTGCGGAAAATGCTGTCGTAGAACGCGTCGACCTTCTCGTCGCGAGCAATCACGTCACGGGCGGTAACCGGATCGCGTGCGGCATAGGCGGTCAAAACGTCGTGGACCATCTCTGCGGCCAGCTCGCCCATGGCGGAAAGCAGCGTGACCGGTTCCGAATTGGTGCGGACTTCCACCTTGCCCACGCGCTTGGCGATGTTCTTCGAATAATCGCCAATCCGCTCGACCACGCCGGCGATCTTGAGCGCCGCGATCACTTCGCGCAAATCGTCTGCCATCGGGGCGCGCAGCGCGATCACTCTAACGGCGAGCTTGTCCACTTCGGATTCGAGCGCGTCGATCTTCTTGTCGCGTTTGGCCACCTGCTTGGCGAGCACCTTGTCGCCGTTGACGAGCGCCTGAAGTGACTCCTGGATTGCCAGTTCCGCCAAGCCGCCCATCTCGGCGATCAGCCCGCGCAGGCGAGTGATGTCTTCGTCGAATGCCTTGACTGTGTGCTCTGTCATCAGCCGTACCGCCCAGTGATATAGTCTTTGGTGCGCTCTTCGCGCGGATTGGTAAATATGTCAGAAGTCTGACCATATTCGACCATCTTGCCCAGATGGAAAAATGCCGTGCGCTGCGAAACGCGTGCTGCCTGTTGCATCGAATGGGTGACGATTACGATCGCAAAGCGGCCGCGCAAATCGTCAATCAGTTCCTCGATCCGTGCCGTTGCAATCGGATCGAGTGCCGAGCAGGGCTCGTCCATCAGGATCACTTCAGGGTCTACGGCAATTGCCCGTGCAATACAAAGGCGTTGTTGCTGGCCGCCCGAAAGCGCTGTGCCGCTGTCATCCAGGCGATCCTTGACCTCGTCCCACAAACCGGACCTGCGAAGCGATCGTTCCACCACGGCGTCCAGATCCGCCTTGCTTTCGGCAAGCCCGTGAATCTTCGGCCCATAGGCGATGTTTTCATAAATCGATTTGGGGAAGGGGTTCGGCTTCTGGAACACCATTCCAACCCGTGCACGCAAATGGACGACATCCATGCCAGATCCGTAGATATCTTCGCCATCGAGCATGATCTCCCCTTCGACGCGTGCGGTGGGGATCGTATCGTTCATCCGGTTGAGTGTGCGCAGGAAGGTTGATTTCCCGCAGCCGGACGGGCCGATAAAGGCCGTGACATACTCGGTCTCGATCTCGATCGAGACCTCGTCGATGGCCTTCTTATCGCCATAGAACACAGAGACGTCCCGCGCGCTCATCTTGGCCACATTCGACGTGGATTTGGATTTGTTTTCAGTCACCATTTCTTCTCGAAGCGATTGCGCAGGTAGATTGCCAGGCCGTTCATCACCAGAAGGAACAGCAGTAGCACAATAATCGCGGCCGATGTCCGTTCGACGAAACCGCGGTCGATTTCGTCCGACCACAGGAATATCTGCACCGGCAGCACAGTGGCAGGCGAAGTGAAGTCGTCCGGCGGCGTCGCGACGAATGCGCGCATACCGATCATCAGCAGCGGTGCCGTTTCTCCCAGGGCCCTGGCCATGCCGATGATCGTGCCGGTCAGAATGCCGGGCAGAGCCAGCGGCAAGACATGGTGAAACACGACCTGGATCGGCGATGCTCCGATGGCGAGTGCACCGTCACGGATTGATGGCGGCACGGCCTTGATGGCGTTGCGGCCCGAAATGACGATCACCGGCATGGTCATAAGTGCAAGAGTCAGGCCGCCGATCAGCGGAGCGGAACGGTAGTTCGGGAATATCCAGAGGAACACCGCAAGACCGAGCAAACCGAAAATGATGGAAGGCACCGCAGCGAGGTTGTTGATCGACACCTCGATAAGATCGGTCCAGCGGTTCCTGGGGGCGTATTCTTCCAGATAGAGCGCAGCGAGCACGCCGATCGGGAAGGCGAAGGCCAGGGTAACGATCATGGTCAGGATCGAGCCCTTGAGCGCGCCCCAGATGCCGACTTCCTGCGGATCGGTCGCATCGGATCGTGCAAGGAAACCCAGATCGAAATTCTTGGTGAGTTTGCCTTCAGCCTCCAGCCTCTGAGCGAGCGGCTGCAGGTCCATCTGCCCATCGCCCGAAAAGGCGGAGGCAAGCTTGTTGCTGGCGGGCAAGTGAAGCGTGACTTCTCTCGTCAGGATCGATGGATCGTCGATAATGGCTTCACCGGCGTCGCGCCACGCGCTGCCGCCCAGCTCTTCCGCGCCATCTTCACCCAGCGATTGCTGGGCGTAGAAATTGATGACCTTGGGGAGCCCCTGCGCCTCCAGGGTCTGCATGGCAGTCGGCAGCGCAAGGATCGAGGGATCCCCGGTGAGGGTGGTTTCCCTGAAGTCGACCTTCACGGCCAGCTCGGCCCGCTGGAAGCCGCCGAGCCCGTTCATCGTCATGGTAACGAGCAAAAATGCCAGCACCAGAACCGAGAACAGGATCGCAACAAGTCCGGCGGTCTTGAAGCGCCGCTCTGCCGCGTAGCGCTTCTTGAGCCGCCGTTCGAACGCAGCGTCGCGATGGGAGGAATGCTCACTCATAAGCTTCACGGAATTTCTTGACGACGCGCAAGGCGACGAAATTGAGGCCCAGCGTCACGAGGAACAAGACAAAGCCGAGCGCAAAGGCACTAAGCGTAGCGGGATGATCGAAACTGCCTTCACCGGTGAGCATCGCCACGATCTGGAAGGTGACGGTCGTCATCGCTTCAAGCGGATTTGCCGACAGATTGGCAGCCGCGCCTGCAGCCATGACGACGATCATGGTTTCGCCGATCGCCCGGCTGATCGCCAACATCACGCCGGCCACGATACCCGGCAGGGCAGCCGGTACGAGGACGCGCTGGATCGTTTCGGATGTCGTCGCGCCCATTGCCAGGCTTCCGTCACGCATCGAGGACGGCACCGCGGCAATGCTGTCATCCGCCATGGAAGAAACGAACGGAATGATCATCACGCCCATGACCAAGCCGGCGGCCAGCGCGCTTTCGCTCGACGCGTTCGATATGCCCACTGCCTGGGCCGTGTCCCGGACGACCGGCGCCACGGTGAGGGCGGCGAAATATCCGTAGACGACCGTGGGTACGCCGGCGAGGATCTCCAGTGTCGGCTTCAGCCATTTGCGCCAGGTGGGGCTGGCATATTGGGTAAGGTAGATTGCACTCATCAGGCCAAGCGGAATGGCCACGATCATGGCGATGGTTGCGCCGATATAGATCGTTCCCCAGAACAGCGGGATCGCGCCATAGCGGCTTGAATCGGCCGTACTGCTCATCGGATCGGGGCCCCAATGGGTGCCGAACAGGAAGTCCAGAGGGTTGATCATCCCGAAGAAGCGGACGGTTTCGAAGACGAGCGATGCGAAGATGCCCAGTGTCGTGAATATGGCGACGAGCGAGGCCAGCAGCAAAACACTCATCACGATACGCTCGACCCGGGTCCGTGCCTTGAAATCGGGCTTGAGGCGGAGGAACGACCAGGCACCGCCCAAAAACGCCACCACCACGGTGACGGCGATTCCGATGGCATTGGTGCGCGTCAGGGCTTCGCGATACGGCTCGACAAGCGCGTTCGCCTCAGGGCGGAACACCGCTTGCGCCGCACCGCTGGCCACCGCGTATGCTTCGGCCAGGATCGTCTCACGCTGCAGCCCGAAGGTCGGCAGGTTCTCGGCACCCGGGCTTGCAAGAACGGCCTGTGTAACGAGCTGCGGCGCGATTATGCCCCACAATACCGCAAACAAACCTGTTGGGATCACGATCCAAAGCGCGACATACCAACCGTGATAGTTGGGGAGCGACGCCAGGCGCTTTTCGGGGGCTGCCCGGCGGAAGCTCCATGCACGCGCGCGAGCGGCCAGCCATCCGGCCAGTCCCAGCCCAAGGGCGAGAAGTAACAGAATGGCTGGCGACATGCTTAAAGTGCTACCTCAGTTCAGGTCGTCTGCGGATAGCGTGGTGTATTCGGTCGCTGCCTCAACACTCTTTTCCATGACTTCCGGCGGATTGACCACAAGGCCAATCTTGGCAAGCGGGCCACCCTGACCCCAATTGGCAACCCATGCGCTCAGGAAGTCCTTCAGGCCCGGAATGGCCTCAAGATGGGCTTTCTTCACATAGATATACAAAGGCCGGGCTCCGGGATATGCGAAGCTGGAAATGTTCTCATATGTCGGGGCTACGCCGTTGACGTTCAGGCCTTTCAGCTTGTCGGCGTTCTCTTCGAGATAGGAATAGCCGAACACGCCAACCGCCTTGGGGTTCGCTTCGATCTTCTGGACGATTAGATTGTCCTGCTCGCCCTGGTCGACATAGGCGCCATCGCTGCGCACTTCGGTGCAGACCTGATCGTATTCCTCTTCATTGCTGTCCTTGAGGGCAGCCATGGCCGGATCGGTTTTGCAGCCGACTTCCAGAATGAGTTCCTTCAGCGCATCGCGAGTGCCCGAGGTCGAAGGCGGACCGTAAACCAGGATCGGTTCATCCGGCAGGGAGGGATCGACGTCGCTCCACTTCTCGGCCGTCTGCTCTTCGCCGAAAGGATTTGCGGCAATCG
>JAUIFP010000040.1 GCA_030430365.1 Alphaproteobacteria bacterium
GTCGATGACATCCGGGCCTACCGAACCTTCGAAAACGGGAAGTTCGTAACTGTTTCCGCCTACTGAGAGCGTCGCGTTCTTGTCACCCAATCTCGGTCTCCTCAAATCTCTGCTGTCTGGTTGCTTGGGATCGCTTGCGCGTCAATGCGCGCAAGGCTTTCGTCTTTCCCAAGCAAGGACAGGACATCGAATATGCCTGGTGAAGTTGTTTGCCCGGTGAGTGCCGCACGGAGCGGCTGAGCAAGCTTGCCGAGGCCAAGCCCCAGCGTTTCCGCCATTTCTTTCAGACTGGCTTCCAGGGCTTCGGTTGTCCAGTCATTTTGCTTTACCAAGCGGCCCGAAATCTGTGCGAGAAGGCCGCGCGCATCGCTGTCGAGCAATGCCTGTGCCTTGTCCGTTAGGTCAAGCGGGCGCTGCTTGAACAAGAAAGCTGCGCCATCCGCCAATTCGATCATATCGCGCGCACGCGTCTTCAGGACGGGCATCGCGGAGGCCAACAGTTCGATATCTACCGACTGTCCAATGCGATCGGCCACCAATGCGGCGAGGCGCGTATTGTCCGCTTCACGGATATAATGCCCGTTCAAATTCAGCAGCTTCTTCATGTCGAAGCGTGAAGGGCTCTTGCCGACGCCGGAGATGTCGAAGAACTCGACGGCTTCGTCCTGCGTGAATTCCTCGCGGTCGCCATATCCCCAGCCGAGCCGGAGCAGATAGTTGAACAGAGCCTCGGGCAGGATGCCCAGCTCGTCGCGATAGGCCCGGACGCCCATGGCACCGTGGCGCTTCGAAAGCTTGGCCCCGTCATTTCCGTGGATCAGCGGAATATGCGCATATTCCGGCTCAGGCCAATCCATTGCCTGGATTATGGCCAGCTGCCTGAAGGCATTGTTCAAATGGTCGTCGCCGCGGATGATATGCGTGACGCCCATATCGTGATCGTCGACCACCACGGCCAGCATATAAGTCGGCGATCCGTCCGAGCGTAGCAGCACGAAATCGTCGATTTCCGAATTCTTCACCGATACGCGGCCCTGGACGAGATCCTCGATCGCGGTTTCGCCGTCCCGGGGTGTCTTGATCCGCACGACATAGCTTTGGCCTTCCGGCCAGTCGGAAGGAGAGGCATCGCGCCATTCGCTGCGGATGTGGAACGGTTTGCGTTCTTCCCGTGCCTTCTCGCGCCGCGCGGCTAGCTCTTCCTGCGTCAGATAGCAGCGATAAGCTGCACCCTTTTCCAGGAGTTCATTCGCCACTTCGGCATGGCGCGCTTCGAATTGCGATTGGTAATAGGTGTGGCCGTCGAATTCGAGACCAAGCCAGTCGAGCCCGTCCAGGATCACCTGGATGGCTTCATCGGTAGACCGGGCTTTGTCCGTGTCTTCGATGCGGAGAAGCGTCTTTCCACCGTGATGGCGGGCAAAAAGCCATGAAAAAAGCCCCGTCCGGGCATTGCCGATATGGAGCATGCCGGTGGGGGAGGGCGCAAAGCGCGTGACAACGGGACGCTCTGCATTTGCAGTGCTGCCGCTATCTCTTGCCATGTTCCACCTAATCCTTTCCAACTGCTCTCATGCCGGACAGCCCGTCAGCCTTCGTCCCCCTGGACGACACGCCTTTGGATGCTGCGATGCAGCAGAAGCATTGGCGAAAGGATTGGCGCTTGTCCAGCTTAGCCAGCAGTCTGGACGCTTTTTTGGCATCATCCGGATTCGACCGCGGGCCGTGGCTGGCGGTGGCTTTCGGTACCGGTATCGCGCTGTGGTTTGCGCTTCCCGGGCCATTCGAATGGATGATGGCCCTGTCCCTGGCCACTTTGGCCGCGATTGGTGCCATTGCCCTGTGGCGGGACGACGATTCGCGCGCTCATATCCGTCTCGCCTGCGTTAGCGCCGGATTGCTGGTGGCAGCCGGATTAGCGGGTGTCTGGACCAAATCGGAAATGGTCGGTGCGCAGCCGATCGCCCGGCCGGTTGTGGAGACGATCGATGGCCGGGTGCTTGAGAGAATCGAGCAGCCCGCGGAAGATCGGGTTCGGCTCGTTCTTGCGGCCCGCAGCCCTGAAGACGGCCAGGCGCTCAAAGTCAGAGTGAACCTTCCGGCCGCTCAGGACGATCCGGCATTGGGTGAAGGGGCGCGGCTGCGCATGAAGGTGCGGCTGATGCCGCCTGCGCCGCCCATGCTTCCAGGTGCCTATGATTTCGCGCGCACTGCGTGGTTTCAGGGTTTTGCCGCCACTGGAAGCGTGCTGGGCGAAGTCACCGTGATTGAGCCTGCGACCGCGCAAGGGGGCATAGCGCGCTTGCAGCGAACGCTTTCTGCCCATGTGCGCTCCCAGCTTGGCGGATCGCCCGGAACGATTGCCTCCGCTCTGGCAAGCGGGGACCGCGGTGCAATCGCGCGAGAAGATGAGGAGGCGATGCGCGATGCGGGGCTGACCCATCTTCTGTCGATCAGCGGGCTTCATGTCAGCGCAGTCATTGCCGCCGCCTATCTGCTTGCCATCAAATTGCTCGCTCTCTGGCCCTGGCTCGCCTTGCGCGTGCGCTTGCCGATCGTCGCGGCGGGCATCGCGGCATTGGCGGGCATCGGATACACCCTGCTCACAGGAGCGGAAGTGCCGACGATCCGCAGCTGCATTGGCGCAGTGCTGGTCCTCATCGCGCTGGCATTGGGCCGGGAGCCGCTATCGCTGCGGATGATCGCTGTCGCCGCCTTTGCCGTCCTGCTGATCTGGCCGGAGTCCCTGATTGGCCCGAGTTTTCAGATGAGCTTCGCGGCAGTCGTTGCGATTGTCGCCCTGCATAGCAGTGCACCCGTGCGCGCCTTTCTGGCTCCGCGTGAAGAAGGCTGGGCCAGTTGGGCGTCAAAGCGCGGTTTGATGCTCCTCGTCACTGGTATGGTCATCGAAATCGCGTTGATGCCTATCGTACTGTTCCACTTCCACCGGGCGGGCGTTTACGGGGCCTTTGCCAATGTGATCGCGATCCCGCTCACGACATTCGTCTCGATGCCGCTGATTGCGCTGGCGCTGTTGCTGGACGTTGCTGGGCTCGGTGCACCGGCCTGGTGGCTTGCGGGCAAGTCGCTGGAGCTCCTGCTTGCGCTGGCCCATTGGACGGCGGATCAACCAGGCGCAGTCAAACTTGTGCCTCAAATGAGTGGATGGATCTTCGCCCTGTTTGTCGGGGGCGGTCTGTGGCTTGGGCTGTGGCGCGGAAAGGCGCGTTTGCTTGCCGCCGTGCCACTCATCCTGGCCACTGCCATACTGTTATCCCGCCCTATTCCGGACGTGCTCGTTTCGGGCGACGGAAGGCATGTCGGCATTACCGGCGAAGACAATCGGCTGTTGATGCTGCGCGATACGCGCAGCGAATTTGCACGGGACAATCTGCGAGAGCTAGCCGGTGTAAAAGGCGAACCCATTCCCCTGGCGCGCTGGCCCGGCGCGCAGTGCAGCCGGGATTTCTGCTCCATTTCATTGAAGCGCGGTGCTGGCGAATGGCATTTGCTGATGGCCCGCAGCGATGAAATGATTGCCGAACGGGCCCTAGCGGCTGCCTGTGATAGGGCGGATATCGTCGTTGCCGACCGCTACCTGCCGCGAAGCTGCCAACCGCGTTGGCTGAAAGCCGATCGCAGAATGCTGGATCGCACCGGCGGCCTGGCCATAAATCTTGAGCAACAGAGCTATCGGACTGTAGCGGAAGGGCAGGGAAATCATGGGTGGTGGCAGGGAAGGGGGACCCGCTAGCCCCTTTCCTGCTTGTTGCGCTCAATGATATTGGCGCAGCAGCCCGGCAAGCTTGCCCTGCACGATTACTTCGCTGGGATCGTAGAACTGCGGATCATAGGCCGAATTGGCCGGATCGAGCCTGATCTTGCCATTCTCCCGCCGCAGATATTTGAGCGTGGCTTCCTCATTGCGCACCAGCGCAACCACGATCTCGCCGTCACGGGCGCTATCGGTGCGCCGTACAAGCGCGAAATCTCCATCGAGAATTCCCGCATCGACCATTGAATCGCCGGAAACTTCCAGCGCGTAGTGATCGCCCGCGCCAAGCAGGGCAGCCGGGACGGGAAGTGTTGCCTGGCCTTCCAGCGCTTCGATCGGTGTACCGGCGGCGATGCGGCCATGCAGCGGTATCTCGATCACATCGTTGGCAGGAGAGGGCTGCGCAGCCGGCGGGGTGGTAACACGCGCAACCGTATCGTTGGCATTGGCAGCAGCTGCCTGCTTCGGGTTCGCATCTTCAGGCTGTTTCAGCACTTCCAGCGCGCGTGCCCGATTGGGCAGGCGGCGGATGAAGCCGCGTTCCTCGAGAGCCGAGATCAAACGATGCACGCCCGATTTGGACTTGAGGTCCAGCGCTTCCTTCATCTCTTCGAAGCTTGGCGAAATGCCTGATTCTTCAAGCCGGCGCTGAATGAAAAGCAGGAGCTCGTGCTGCTTGGCGGTCAACATGGTCGGCTCTCCTCAATGTTCCAATTCGAGAACGAATGCGGAACAACTAGGCAACCTTTCCCTACAAGTCAAGCGCGGCGAGAGCCCTAAAGCAGATAGGTGAGTGCCGGCGTGCCAGCCTTGGCTTCCGCAGCATTGCTGGGGCGTTCGATCAGTGCATTGGTCCGCGCCAAAGCGCGCAGGGCGCTGCTGTCCTGCTCGCTCACAGGCGTGACGCAGCCATTGGCCACGATTGCTCGGAGAAATTCCAGACGGCTTCCGCCAGGCGGAATATCCGCGCCGAGCGGGATGGAGATCGGCTGCGGGCAAGGCGTGCGGTTTCCGCCCATCACCCGCAACAAGGGAAGAAGGAAGAGGAATGCCGTGACATAGCTGGAGACCGGATTGCCGGGCAGACCGATGACGAATTGCGAATCCTTTCGGGCCACCAGCAGCGGTTTTCCCGGCTTCATGGCCACACGCCAGAAGGAGATTTCCGCGCCCCAGGCTTCCAGGGCGGGGCGAACAAGATCGTGATCGCCGACCGATGCGCCTCCGCTGGTCACGATCACATCCGCACCGCCTGGTCCGTCACCGGCATCGGCAAATGCCGCGGCGAGGGCGCCCAGATCGTCGGCAACCGGGCCGATGCGGCGGGTCTCGCTTGTCAGGCCACACACCATTGCCGCCAACATGGCGCCATTGCTGGCCGGTATCTGGTGAGGCGCGCAATTGGCGGCGTCGCTCGCCAATTCGTCCCCGCTATCCAGCACGGCGACCTTGGGTAGGCGATGAACCGGAACCGCTGCGTTGCCCGAGGTGAGTGCCAATGCGATCTGGGCAGGGCCGATATGCGTGCCGGCGGAGAGGACTTCGTCCCCTTGCTTGAAATCGAACCCTGCGCGGCGGATGTGGCGCGGAGTGGGATCGCCTTCTCCGTTGAGCGAGAGGTCCTCGCCGCTGCGCAGGGCGTTTTCCTGAAGCAGCACGGCATCCGCGCCTTGCGGCATCAGCGCACCGGTTGAGATTCGAATGGCTTCACCGGGGTCGACCATGCCGCCATAAGGGTGCCCGGCCGCGCTCTCACCCACTACCTTCCAAGGCCCGCTTTCGCCGCTCCGCAGGGCGTATCCGTCCATCGCGGAGAGATCGGCCGCAGGCTGGGTCCTTTGGGCCAGCAATGGCGCACCCAGGCACCGCCCAAGCGCGGCCTCTACCGGCAGTTCCTCAATCGGCAGAGGCGCGGGCATTGCCAGCAGGCGTTGCTGGGCTTCGGCAAGCGGCAGGGGCGGCGGAGGTTTTCCGTTCACGATGCTATTCCGGCGCTTTCCAGTCGCCGGATTTGCCGCCGCTCTTGGCTTTCAAGCGGACGTCTTCGACAACCATCGCCTTGTCGATCGCCTTGGCCATGTCGTAAATCGTCAGCAGCGCGACGGAAGTGGCCACCATGGCTTCCATCTCGACCCCGGTTTTGCCCGTGAGACTTGCCGAAGCCGTTGCGCGAACCGCATCCTCTTCGAACGCGAAATCCAGTGTGACGGAATCGAGCCCAAGTGGATGACACAGGGGTATGAGGTCGGCGGTCTTCTTCGCGGCCATGATTCCGGCGAGCCGCGCCGCGGCAAGGACGTCTCCCTTGGGAACATCGCCATCGCGTATGGCGGTCAGGGCGTCAGCGGACATCCGGATCCGCCCGCTGGCCACGGCCTTGCGGGCCGTTTCCGCCTTGCCGCCGACATCCACCATCCGGGCATGGCCCTGCTCATCGAGATGGGTAAGCTTGTTCATGGCGTCCCCATGCCAGATCGCCGAAGTGACGAACAGTGCGGATTGTGCATGCCCTATGCCGCCGTCGCTTGCTTCGCTCGCTGCAAGCTCTTCACTGTTATTGCGTTCACTAAGTCTCAAGCCCGACAGTAATCGCATTTGGCACGACTGTATTAAATTGGGATTCGCAGTTCAGCCCCGTGTTTTTTCGATGTCACTCCCTAGTCATCGGCCTGAATCTCTTGTTAACAACCTGTGGAAACCGAGTCGCTTCAGCACAGTCAGGGGGGCAGAGCGTATGGCGGACTCAGACCAGTTCACGTTCGGCGGTGGCGCGCGGGGCGATGAAGCGCGCGCGCCGTTCGCGTTGCCTGGAGAGGTCCATCCGTCAGTCATCGTTCGCGATGCGCTGTCCCGCGTTAGGCCCAATGGCCATGTCGTCGTTTTCGCGAATGAAAAGGGCGGTGTCGGCAAGTCCACTCTTGCTTTCCATTGCGCCGTCGCGCTGAGTTATGCTGGCCACAAGGTGCTCGCGGTCGATCTAGATCGCCGGCAGCGTTCTCTCGATTCTGCTCTGGAACACCGTGAAGGAACGGTTCGTTCACTGGGTGTCGATGTACCATTGACGCGACATGTCGTCCTGCACAAGCAAACTGGATCCCTGCTGAGCCAGGAAATCGCGCGGGCCGGGTCCGATTCCAGCGTCGTGATCATTGACGTAGCCGGGCACGATTCTGCGATAGCCCGCTACGCGATCTCTATTGCCGATACGCTGGTGACACCGGTCAACAGTTCTTCGGTCGATCTGGAGCTGCTGGGTGATTTTGATCCCGTAACGGGCCGGTTGCGCGGCGCTGGGCAGTTCGCCAAGCTGGTTTGCGAATTGCGCGAGGAAAGAGAGCAGCGCGGCGGCGGAACCTTCGACTGGGTTGTAATGAAGAACCGCGTGCGGACATCCGAGCGGCGCCAGCAGATGAGAGTGAATGAAGCGCTCAGGCAATTGGCACCGCAGTTCGATTTCCGGCTCGCACGGGGTTTCCGCGAACGCGTTGCCTATCGCGAGCTGTTCGCTTTCGGCCTGACCCATCTCGATCTGCGCCATATTCCAGGCCTTGTGAAGATGCAGGCCCCCACCGGCGACGAGATCATGGGGCTGGCGGCAGACCTTTCCATTCCGCAGCAGCCGGTGTTCGAGAAGTGGGACCACGGCTGTGGCAAGGGGCGGATAAGCGAGAAATCGTCGCGCGCGTTCAGCGAATCACTGCACGCCCGGATGCAGCCGGTTTCGACCTGATCAATCGAGGTCAGTTGCCGAGCAGAGCCCTGGTTGCCGCCGCGACATCGGCCTGACGCATCAGGCTTTCGCCAACCAGGAAACAGCGTACGCCGCCCTTGGCGAGGCGCTGAATATCGGCATGGTTGTTGATCCCGCTTTCGCTTACCAGCAGCGTGCCTTGGGGCGCCAGCGCTGCAAGGCGTTCGGTCACGCCAATGTCCGTGACGAAAGTGCGAAGATCGCGGTTGTTGACGCCGATCAGGCGGCTCTTCAGCCCGGCGGCTCGCTCCATTTCCGCTTCGTCGTGAACCTCGACCAGCACATCCATTCCGTGCTCGATCGCGGCCGCTTCGATCTCGGCCATTTGAGGGTCTTCCAGCGCCGCCACGATAATCAGGATGGCATCTGCGCCAATCGCCCTCGCTTCGGTCACCTGCCACGGATCGACCATGAAATCCTTGCGAAGGACGGGCAGAGAACAGGCCGCACGGGCTTCGATCAGGAAGTCTTCGTGCCCCTGGAAATAGGGCGCGTCCGTCAACACGGAAAGGCATGCCGCGCCCCCGGCTTCATAGGCCATCGCATGCGCTGAGGGATGGAAATCCTCGCGGATAAGCCCTTTGGATGGGGAAGCCTTCTTGATCTCGGCAATCAGGCCGAAGCCGCCGTCGGCCTTGACTTCCAGCGCCATGCGAAAGCCCCTGGGCTCGGTTTGCTCGGCAGCAAGCGCGCGTAGATCGGCCAGGCTCGTACCGGCTTTGCGGGCGGCCACTTCCTCTCGCTTGTTTGCGCAAATCTCTATGAGTTTGTTGGTCATGACTTGCAGGTCTCGATCCAGCAATCGAGCAGCGCCTTCGCAAGCCCCTTGTCGATCGCTTCGGCGGCTTCTTCCGCGCCTTCCTTCCAATCGCGGACCTCTCCGGCGACGATCAGCGCGGCAGCGGCATTCAGCAGCACGGCATCGCGATAGGCACCTAGTTCACCCTGCAGCAAACGGCGCAGCGCTTCGGCATTGAAATTGGCGTCCCCGCCGCGAATGGCGTCAAGAGAATGACGCGGCAGGCCGGCATCTTCAGGGGCAATACTTTCGCCCAGATCCGCGATGCCGATCGTCGCGATCCGGCTTGGCCCGGCAATCGACAGTTCGTCCAATCCTTCTTCGCCCGAGACGATCATAACCCGCTCCATGCCCAGCATTTTCATCGCGTCGCGATAAATCGGGACATAGTCCGCGGCGGCGATACCGATCAGCTGGCGCGATACGCTGGCTGGATTGGCGATGGGCCCAAGCAGATTGAAGATCGTGCGGCGGCCGATTTCCTTTCGGATCGGCATGACATATTTCATCGCCGGATGGTGGGCCTGCGCGAATAGGAAGGCGATGCCGATTTCGGCCAGCGTCGATTCCGCGCGTGCACCGGCATTGTTCAGGTCCAGACCCAGGGCTTCGAGCGTGTCTGCAGCGCCTGCCTTGCTGGATGCGGCGCGGTTGCCATGTTTGGCGACCGGCACGTCACAGGCGGCAACGACGATCGCTACGGCAGTCGAGATATTGAGGCTATGCTGCCCGTCGCCCCCGGTGCCGCAGACATCGATGGCATTTTCCGGCGCGGCCACAGGGATCATCCTGTCGCGCATGGCCTTGGCGGCGCCGGCGATCTCGCTGGCCGTTTCTCCGCGGTCGCCCAGCGTCACAAGCGTATCGCGGATTTCTTCATCCGACATTTCGCCATCGAGCATCCGCCCGAAGAGAGCTTCGGCCTCTGTGAAACTCAGGCTCATGCCGGAACGCTGGCGTTGAGCCCGCAGATCTTGAGGAAGTTGGCGAGCAGGGCGTGCCCGTATTGCGTGGCGATGCTTTCCGGGTGGAACTGCACGCCGTGGATCGGCAGCTCGCGGTGCCGAAAGCCCATGACATGCGTATCGTCCGACGTGGCGTTGATCACCAGCTCATCGGGAATATTCTCGACCACCAAGGAGTGATAGCGGGTCGCCGTATAGGGCGAGGGGAGCCCTTCGAAAACGCCGGTGCCGTCATGCGTGATCGGTGACGTTTTGCCGTGCATGAGCCCGCCGCGCACGACCTTCCCGCCGAAATGCTGGCCGATGGATTGGTGCCCCAGGCAGACACCCAGCAGCGGTTTCTTTTCGGCTGCGCATGCCGCGACCAGATCCAGGCTGACGCCCGCCTCATTGGGCGTGCAGGGGCCGGGCGAGATGAGAAATCCGCTTGCACCGGTCGCCAGCGCTTCTTGCGCTGTAACGGCGTCGTTGCGCACAACCTGCACCTCGGCGCCCAGTTCCATTACGTAATGGACCAGGTTCCAGGTGAAGCTGTCGTAATTGTCGATAACCAGGATCATGGCGCGTCTTTCTCCACAGGCGCCTTTGCCCGTTTCTCCACGACGATCAAGGGCCCGATAGGAATACCTCGGTCAAGTCTATCGGTTTCCGGACACCATAGCGATGAAACCGTACCATCGAGGAACAGCGCATTCTTGACCTTGAGCACATCGCGATAGAAGCGCGCGAGTTGGCCGAATGAGAGCGGAGCGTCGGAAATGACGAACAGCGCGCGGCCTGCAGAGTCGATGCCGACAGCATTACGGACACGTAGCGAGGTACCTTCCGGATCGATATCCGGATGCAGCTCACCGTCTATGACCAGCATCGGCCCGGACTGCGTACCGAAGTCCGGACGGGTGGTGACGTTGTCATAGAAATCTTCGCTGGTTCGCACTTCCCATTCGTTGCCGGTCCCGAAAAACACGCCATTGGGCAGCATGTGGAAGTTGCCCGGGCCCCTCCGCCGGTTGAGGTTGCTGAACCGTTCCCCGTCCTCGACGTAATAACCGATTGGCTCGCCGTCATCGTCAAACATACCGCCATTCATGGCGAAGCGAATCCGATCCACGTCGTCGCCGCGCGCGGCCGCATAGGCGGCAAGGCCGCGATATGGCGGCCCCTGATCGGGGGCCAGAGCCGTGTGAATGCGGTCCGTCTTCGGGTCGGCAATGCACAGCGTTAGCGGGATGTCTTCGAACACGGCTTTTTCGCAGGGTGCCGTGAGCGGCGCGGCAACCTCCGGAGCCTGTTCTTCCTGCGGGGCCGGTTTTTCCTCCGCGCAGGAAAGCAGCGCCAGTGCCCCCAGAACAGCAATCCACCCCCGAGCCATTCGCATCCTACTGGCCGAATTCCGGTTCACCGGCGATGCGCGCAGCCTCGCGTGCTGCAGCGAACAGGGCCCCGGCCTTGGCTTCGCATTCGCGCTGCTCATAATCGGGGACACTGTCGGCCACGATGCCGGCGCCTGCCTGAACATGCATGACGCCGTCTTTCACGACGGCAGTGCGAAGGACGATGCAACTGTCGATCGAGCCGTCCGGAGCAAAATAGCCGACGCCGCCGGCATAGGGGCCGCGCGTTTCCCGCTCCAGCTCGGCGATGATTTCGCAGGCGCGGATCTTCGGCGCGCCTGAAACGGTCCCGGCAGGGAAGCCGGCGAACAATGCATCGACAGTATCGTGATCTTCGGAAAGCTGGCCAACAACATTGCTGACGATGTGCATGACATGGCTGTAGCGCTCGATATTGAAACTGGAGGTCACCCGGACGCTGCCCTTGCTCGCCACGCGCCCCACATCGTTGCGGCCGAGATCGAGCAACATCAGATGTTCTGCCCGCTCCTTGGCGTCGGCCAACAGGCTGAGCTCGTTCGCCTTGTCTTCTTCCTCGGTCTTGCCACGTGGACGTGTGCCCGCGATCGGGCGGATGGTCACTTCGCCATCGCGTACTCTTACCAGGATTTCAGGGCTCGAGCCCACGACCGCGAAGCCGGGCAAATCGAGGAAATAGAGGAACGGCGAAGGATTTACTCGCCGGAGTGCCCGGTAGAGAGCGAAAGGCGGCAACGGGAAGGGGCAGGTGAAGCGCTGCGCCAGGACGACCTGAAAGATGTCTCCAGCCTCAATATAATCCTTGGCCTTCAGCACCATCGCGGCATAGTCATCCGCCGGCATGGTAGATTGGAGATCCATCTGCGGGAGATTGGTATCCTTCACGGGCGCCGGGCATGCTTCGGACAATCGGCGCAGAGCATCGTCGATACGCTCGCCAGCCCGTTCGATCGCGCGGTCCGGACCGGCGGATGTACCCTCGGAATTGAGCCATAGGGGCGCGACGCAAAACAGTTCGTCCGTCAGCCCATCGAAGACCAGGATCAGAGTCGGCCTGACTACGAGAATGTCGGGCACCTGCAGCTCGCTTTGCGGAGCGCGCGGGAGATCTTCGACCAGGCCGATCGTTTCGTAGGCGAAATAGCCGACAAGGCAGGCGAGGGCGGGCGGCAGGCCCTTGGGAACGTCTATGCGGCACGAGGCGGCCAGAGCGCGCATTTCGGACAGGCTGTCACCCGCAAGCGGCGCGAATGCCTCGCGGTCATGCTGCCAGTTCGAATTGACTTCGCATGTCTTGCCGGTGGCACGAAAAACCAGATCGGGTTCGATGCCGAGCAGGCTGTAACGCCCACGTATCTCGCCGCCTTCCACCGATTCCAGCAGGAAATCGCCGCGCCCCGGTTCGATGAGTTTCAGCGCCGCGCCGACAGGTGTCTCAGTGTCGGCTACCAGTTTGCGCCAGACGAGCGCGGGCTGCCCTTGTCGAAGGGATTTACGTGCCGATTCGGCATTTTCTGGAAGCGCACCCGACAGTTCCCGGATCCTTTATCTCTTGAACAATTAGTTGGCGCGGCCTGTCAACTGCGCCTCGACTGCGTCGATTGCAGCCTGGTTGCGCTCAATACCGATTTCGTTCTTGATCGCCACGACCATCTGCTCGGCCAGTTCGTTTTGGGCCACCTGACTGAGCTGTCCGGTCGCATTCTCGATCAAGGGATCGTCATCGGCGAGATCGCTGGTTTCGATCTCGTCCAGCTTGACCACGAACCAGCCATTGTCGTTCGGCGCCTCGAGCCGCTTGGTCGTGCCTTGTGCCATGCTGAACATCAAGGCGAGCACCGGTGGCACTCGGCGTCCCTGCTGCGTCAGCTGCTGGCGGTTCATGTCGACCGTGTCGACCGGAGGCAGCCGGACATCTTCCTTGGCCATGGCTTCGGTGACCGTATCACCGTCCGCGACGCGTTCCATCACGCGGTTCGCCGCTTCCTTCGCGGCTTTGGACCCTTCGGAGCGCTTCCACACGCCGACGAGACCATCCTTGATCTCGGCGAGAGGGGGCGCGGTCGAGGGCGTGATTTCGCCGACGTCGAAGATGAGGAAGGATTCGCCGGGGACGACTTCGGTCAATTGTGGCTCGCCTTCGCGCATATCGAATGCTGTGGAGACAACAGGTGCGATCGCTTCGGGGACGGTTTCGCCTTCAGTGCCGAAAATGCGGCCGTCGGCGGTCGCTTCCGCAACGGTTTCGATTTCGGCGTCGAGCTTATTTGCGACTTCCGTCAGGCTCGAGCCGCGGCTTATTTCATCGTCGATTTCGCTGCTCAGATCGGCGAGTGCGGATCTACGCTGCTCATTCGCCAGCTCCTCGGAAATCTGGCTACGCACCATATCGAGCGTCTGTGCTGCCTTGCGGTCGATGCTGTCGATTCGCATGACGTAAAAGCCAAGATTGCCGCGAGCAGGCGTGGCAATTGCCCCTTGATCAGCGGCGAAGGCGGCATCGGCCACTGCGGCGGAGGTTTGCTCCGCGAGATCGGCCTTTGAAACGGGGCCGATCTGGGCCACGGCAAGTCCTTGATCCCGGGCTGCTTGCGAAAGTGATTTTCCTCCGCCGACTTCGGCAACGACTGCGTCCGCGGCATCTCGCGTCGGGAGGACGAGCTGCGTCATCTGCCTGGTTTCCGATGCGGCGTATTGGGCCGAATCGCGGCGGAAACGCGCCTCAATTTCGGCATCTGTCGGTGCGCGCAGACCGCTCAGCGAAGTTTCATCGAAGGTTACATAGCGGATCAATCGGCGTTCCGGCTGCAGGTAGTCCGTCCTGTTTGCATCGTAATAGGCCTGCAGTTGTTCGTCTGTCGGATCCTCTTCGGGTGCGTAGGCAGCGCTCAGCAGGAGGCCGATTTCACCCTCGCGCCGTTCGCGCAGCAGCGCGGCGTAACGCTTGACCAGGGCGCGAGGGAGGGATCCTTCCAGCGTGGCAGGCAGGAGCACCTGCCGCGCAAGCAGGCCCTGAGCCAGATCGTCGCGCATGAGCTGATCGCTCAGGCCCTGCTGGGCAATCACGCTGCGATAAATGTCTTCGTCGAATTGGCCATCCGCGCCCTGGAACGCTGCAAACTGAATCAATTCGCTGTCCACCAGGCGATCGCCGGCGCGGAAACCGTGCTCGCGGGCGAATTCCGCCAGGGCCACGCGGTCCAACATCTGGTTCAGCGAGCGTTCCATCCCGCCGCTGGCAATATAGGCTTCCATGGTTGCGGTCGGGTTTTCCCGGCGAAATCTCTCAAAATCGCTCGCGACGACTGACGAGAGGTCAGAAGTCGAAACCTTCTTTTTGCCGACAATGGCCACGCGATCGCCGCCGGCAACCCCGCCAAACGTGCCGGTGTTGGCCACATCGCCAACTGCGAATGCGAAGGCGATGACCGCCAGCACTGCAAGGGTGACGAAAACTCCGACCTTGGAGGTCATGAAACTGCGAAGGGAATTAAGCATCAGAAAGCCGTCTGCCTGTAACAAGGTGGTACCGCGAACGGGCGGCCGGAAGGCGCTTTATCCGCCCTGAGGCGGCGCGGCAACAGTGGTGACACGGCTTCGTGAAAAGTAGAAAAGCGGTTTTGACAAGAGCAACGCCTGCCTCTAGCGGGCTTCGTCCGAGGAAACGTCCTATGTGGCGTTCGACAGAAATTTGAGGACAATCGATTGGCTCAGCGCCCCTATATTGTCGGTAACTGGAAAATGCACGGCACCCGCGCAATGCTCGCCGAAGCCCGTGCAATCGATCGCGCAGCCGAACGGCTGATCAAGGTCGAGGTGGCGCTCGCGCCGCCATTCACGCTTGTTCATGCAACGCGCAATGAAGCGTCACTGATCGCGGTAGGCGGGCAGGACTGTCATCCGGCGGATGGCGGGGCCCATACTGGCGATATTTCCGCCGCCATGCTGAAGGATGCAGGCGCTGGATTCGTGATCGTTGGCCATAGCGAAAGGCGCGCCGACCACGGCGAAAGCAATGCAGATGTGAAGGCCAAGGCCGAAGCGGCGATCGCTGCGGGGCTGAATGTCATTCTCTGCGTTGGTGAAAGCGAGGCCGAGCGTGATGCAGGCAAGGCCGAGAAGGTCGTCGGCAAGCAGCTCAAGGAATCGCTGCCGGAAGGCAAGGCCATCGCCGACAAGGTGACTGTGGCCTACGAACCCGTTTGGGCGATCGGAACCGGACGCACGCCGACCATCGAGGAAATCGGCGAAATGCATGTTTCCATCCGCAAGCTGCTGGCGGATACGCTGGGAAGCGGCGGGAAGAACGTGCGTATCCTCTATGGCGGATCGGTAAAGGCAGAGAACGCGGCCGAGATATTCGGCGCGAAGGAAGTCGGCGGCGCCTTGGTGGGCGGAGCCAGCCTTTCTGCCGAGAGCTTCCTGGGCATTATTATCGCTGCGGCCGAGAAGCTGGAGAGCTGATCTCGCACCGCGAGATGGCGGGTATCCTTGCAGCGGGCGGCCTGCGTCGCTATCTGCCGCTGCAATCTGCAAATCTAGCGTGAGTTGGCTGTAGCCATGTTCCTGTTTCTGACTGTTGTCCAAGCGATCGTCGCCGCTGCCCTGGTCGGCGTAATTCTGATGCAGCGTTCCGAAGGGGGCGGGCTCGGCATCGGCGGTGGCGGCAGCCCGGGCGGCTTGATGTCCGCGCGCGGCGCGGCGGACTTTCTGACAAGGGCGACGGCCATTCTCGCGACGACGTTTGTCGTTCTGAGCATCATTTTGGCCGCCATGGCAGTTGGAGAGACCTCCGGCCGCTCCATTGACGATACGCTCGATCGCACGGTCGTGCCCGCGGCGGAACAGCCTGCCGACGATCCTCTTGGGGCCGCTGCCGGTTCCACTGCAGCGCCTGCCGAACTGGCACAGCCGGCTCCCGCAAATGAAGATCCCCTGTCCGGCGCAGCCGAATAGGTCTTTATCGCGAAAATGAGGCGCATTTTATGCCTCGATTGCAGCAACTGTGGATTGCGTGAGGGCAGGGTAAGCATTTGCTTGCGCCGAATCCGTAAATCGGCTTAACGCCCAACTCCCATGGCGCGGTACATTTTTATCACCGGCGGCGTGGTTTCCTCGCTCGGAAAAGGTCTCATGGCAGCCAGCCTGGCTGCCCTCCTTCAGGCACGTGGATACAAGGTCCGCATCAGGAAGTTCGACCCTTATCTGAATGTCGATCCGGGGACGATGAGTCCTTATCAGCACGGCGAAGTCTATGTGACGGACGACGGTGCCGAGACCGACCTCGATCTGGGCCATTATGAGCGTTTTACGGGCGTCTCGGCCCATCAGGGCGACAACATTACGTCCGGGCGCATCTATCAGCAGATCATCGCGAGAGAGCGCCGTGGCGACTATTTGGGCGCGACGGTTCAGGTGATCCCGCATGTCACCGACGCGATCAAGCAATTCGCGCTGGCGGATACCGAGGATCTCGATTTCGTCTTGTGCGAAATTGGTGGGACGGTTGGCGATATTGAGAGCCTGCCCTTCATCGAAGCGATCCGCCAATTGCGGAACGAACTGGGGCGAGAGCGCAGCTGCGCCGTGCATGTCACGCTCGTCCCCTATGTTTCTGCTGCCGGCGAGCTCAAGACCAAGCCGACCCAGCACTCGGTTCGCGAATTGACCAGCTTGGGCGTGCAGCCGGACTTGCTGCTATGCCGCTGCGAACATGCATTGCCGGAAAGTGAGCGCTCCAAGATTGCGCTGTTCTGCAATGTCAGGCCCGAAGCGGTTATCCAGGCACTCGATGCGTCCTCGATCTATGCCGTTCCGCTGCAATATCATGCCGAAGGCCTCGATGATGAAGTGCTGCGTCATTTCGATCTGGCGGCGCCTACACCGGATCTGGCACGCTGGGACGATATCCTCGACCGCTATCAGAACCCGGAAGGGGAAGTCACGATTGGGGTCGTCGGCAAATATGTCGGTCTGCCCGATGCCTACAAGTCGCTCAATGAAGCGCTCGTTCATGGCGGCATGGCCAACCGGGTGAAGGTCAATATTCGCTGGATCGATGCGGAGATCTTCGAGCAGGACGATTCGGATATCGTAGCCCAGCTGGAGCCGCTTCACGGGATTCTCGTGCCGGGCGGTTTCGGTACGCGCGGCAGCGAAGGCAAGATCGCAAGCGTTCGCTTCGCGCGGGAACGCAACGTTCCGTTCTTCGGAATTTGTCTCGGCATGCAGATGGCCTGCGTGGAAGGTGCGCGGAACACTGCAGGGATCGAAACCGCTGCTTCGACGGAATTCGGCCCTACAGACGAACCCGTCGTCGGGATCATCACGGAATGGATGACCAAGGAAGGATTACAAACCCGCGAAGCTGGCGGCGATTTGGGCGGCACGATGCGGCTTGGCGCCTACGACGCAAGGCTTCAGCCCAATAGCCGTGTCGCGGAGATTTACGGTTCGACGGAAATTTCGGAGCGCCACCGGCATAGATATGAGGTCAATGCCAGCTACGTCCCCGCGCTCGAGCAGGGCGGCCTGGTATTTTCAGGAATGTCGCCCGATGGCCTTTTGCCTGAAATCGTTGAACGGCCGGATCATCCCTGGTTCGTGGGCGTGCAGTTCCACCCGGAACTCAAGAGCAAACCGTTCGATCCCCATCCCTTGTTCGCAAGCTTCATCAAAGCGGCCATTCACCAGTCGCGTCTGGTCTGAGGCAGCAAAAGAAAAGGGCGGACCCGAATGGGCCCGCCCTGCGTTTTTCTAAGCTTGAATGCTCGGCTTAGGCAGCATCGGCCTGCTTGTCGTCATCCTTGACCACTTCAAGCGTCTTCTGCCCGTTCACAGCGATCTTCTTCGGCTTCATCGCGTCGGGCACTTCGCGGACGAGGTCGATTGCCAGCAGGCCATCGGCGAGCTTCGCGTCGTCCACGCGGACATAATCGGCGAGCTCGAACCGGCGTTCGAAACCGCGATTGGCAATTCCGACGTGGAGGAATTCGCTGTCGCTTGCCTCTTCCTGCTTCTTACCCTGGACCACGAGAAGGTTTTGTTGGGCGGTAATATCGATATCTTCCGGCTTGAAACCGGCGACTGCCAGCGTGATGCGATAGGCATCCTGTCCGCGGCGTTCGATATTGAAAGGCGGGTAATTATCGCCGGAATTGAGCCGGGCCTGGCCTTCGAGCAGATCAAAAAGGCGGTCAAAGCCAACGGTGGAACGACGATAGGGGGAAAAATCGAAACGGTTCATGGTATACAAATCCTCATTTGAGCAATTTGACATTACGGAACCCGGCAAATCCGGCGTTCCAATTCGACCCAAGCCCTTTTGGCGCCGGGGTCGCGTTATTAGATATGATGTCGATTCCCCCGTTCAAGGGGGTAAGAATCTGGTTTGAAAGGATTTGCGCGTGAGTACGCCCAAGATCGAAATCTATACGAAATTCGCCTGCCCCTATTGTGTGCGCGCCCGGATGCTTCTGAAGCGCAAGGGAGTGGAGTTCGAGGAATACGATATCACTTTGGGCGGAGCGAAGCGCGAAGAGATGCTGCAGCGCGCACCGGCCGCGCGCACGGTGCCCCAGATATTCATTGGCGATTATCACGTTGGCGGATCGGATGAGCTTCATGCGCTTGATCGTGAGGGCAAGCTCGATGGCTTGCTTCACCCATAGGCTGCAACGATGACACGTATTGCGCTTCTGCAGACCACTACAGGCATCGATCCGCAGGCGAATGCGGCCACTTTGGTCGACGCTGTCGGCAAAGCGGCGCAAGACGGCGCGGCAATGCTGTTCACGCCTGAAATGTGCGGCTTGCTCGATCGCGACCGCAAGCGGGCGGCGCCCCATATTGTACCCGGGTCAGAGAACCCCGTGCTCAATGCCGTACGGGATGCCGCGCACAAGTCGGGGATCTGGGTGGCCCTGGGGTCGCTTGCGCTTGAGCGTGAAGATGGCAGATGGGCCAACCGATCCATGCTGGTTGCGCCCGATGGCGAAGTCGCCGCGCGGTACGACAAGATCCATATGTTCGATGTCGAGCTTTCGACCGGGGAAAGCTGGAAGGAATCGGCGGCCTATGCGCCCGGTGAAGAAGTCGTGGTTGCGCAAACGCCTCTCGGCAAGCTGGGGTTAGCCGTCTGCTATGACATCCGTTTCCCCGCGCTTTTCGAAGAATTCGGCCGCAGGCAGTGCGATGCGATTGCCATTCCCGCAGCCTTCACCGTTCCAACGGGGGAAGCGCATTGGCATTTGCTGCAACGTGCACGCGCCATCGAAGCGAGTGCCTATGTCATTGCAGCGGCACAGGTCGGTGAGCACGAAGACGGACGGCGGACATATGGCCACAGTCTGGTTGTTGATCCCTGGGGCGAAGTGTTGCTCGATATGGGAAATGATGGGCCTGGGCTGGCGTTCGCACAGATCGATCCCGACCGCACGGCGCAAGTGCGGCGGCAGCTCCCCAGCCTTGAAAACAAGCGCCAGATTCCCACATTGAGCTAGCAATGATTGTATTCGATCTCTGTTGTCAGGAAGGCCATCGATTCGAAGGATGGTTTTCTTCTTCACAGGATTTTCAGGATCAGCTGTCGAGTGGCATCGTTTCTTGCCCGCAATGCGGTTCGCCTGAAGTAAAGAAGGCTCCGATGGCTCCGGCCGTACCGAGAAAGGGCAATCAGGTTGTACATCGACCGGAGAAGGAAGAGGCAATGCCCGTCGCGGGCGGAACACCTCCGCCTGAAGTGGCTGCCGCGCTAGAGAAAGTGGCGGCGTTGCAGGCCGAGGCGCTGAAGGATTCCAAATGGGTCGGTGATAATTTCGCCGAACAGTCCCGCGCTATGCATTTCGGCGAACGGGAAACCGAATCCATCCATGGCAGTGCCACCAGCAAGGAGGCGCAGGAACTGTTGGAAGAAGGAATTCCGGTCACGCCCTTGCTAATTCCGGTCGTTCCCCCCGAAGAACTCAACTGACCGCCTCGCAAGCCAATTGCCAGATACAGCCGTGTTGCCTAAAGCCCGCCTCGGGGGCGCCCGTAGCTCAGCAGGATAGAGCACCAGATTCCTAATCTGGGGGCCACAGGTTCGAATCCTGTCGGGCGCGCCAAATTTCCTCCTTCAGAAGATTTTAACCAGCTTTGCCAAGCTGGATTAAACTGTGACTGGGGTATGGGAGCCTTCATGCTGACTATGCTCAAAGTGACTGCGTTCATTGTGATCGCATTTTTTGCCGTCCTCTACGGGACGGGGAATGACATTGGGACATTCAAGCATTCCCTGCTTCATTGGGCAGATGGCAACACCGACGTGACCGGCGGTCGTTCCGATTGGGGTGTTTGAGGCAGTAGCGCAATTTCGAAGCTGCCCCGACTTCTGGCCCTGCATCAGGCATTTGAGTTTGTCCGAATATTTTCCCAGCAGAGCTGCCTTTTGATCCTCAATAAAGGAGGCTAGGGCCCGGCGATGCGCAGCGTATCGCAAAAAACGATGTCGGCGACTGGGACATATTGTTAGGCACTCTACCAATCCGGACATTTTAGTATTAGTGTCCGCCGGCTTCGCGGCACCGCGCAGAATTGTGCGCTGAATAGTAATTGAGGAATCCTACGTAATATGAAGCTCCAGGCCGAGAAACTGCGTCAAAACGCGTCTGAATCTGCGCTTCTGCCGCAAGAAAAGAAACAAGCCTGGCGTGCCTTGCTGAGAGATCATGCTGAAAAGCGCTGGCGATCGGTCGTTGACTGCCTCTCGAAAGGCAAGCGCATAGCTGCGCGCGATGACGCAGCCTTGGTCCCGCTGATCTCGGCGCTCGGTTCACAAGGTGAAGAGGCGCTTCAGATCGTAGACAGGTTCGCATTGGGAAGTGCGACGGAAGCATTCGCTGCGGGGGAAACGGAGCAAGGCACGAGCGAGGAGTTCGATGCACAGCTAGAGATTGTCATGGATGCATTCGCGCAGGCCGGGAAAGAACTGCAGGCCGACCGCACGGAATTGGGAGAGAGCGAAGCAATTTCGCGCCGACCGCAGCTCTTCCAAAGCGAGTTGTGGCAGTTGCTCTACAAGGTGCGCGAAAGTGCCGAGCTCTATTACACGCGTGAAGTCGATGTGGCCGAACTCGACCGGCGCATCCTGTTTCTACTCTACAATCGGGGCCCCCTGGTGCCCGCAGCGATTTCTGCCGCAGCCGGCGTAGACAAAGCTCAAGTGAGCCGGTCAGTAAAACGCTTGCTGGATCTCGATACGATCGAGCGCGACCAGATCAGGAGTCCGGTAGCGCTGACCACCAAGGGCAAGGATATTGCCAGCCGGTTGCTCCGCCTGGCTGAACTGCGCAATAGAGAGCTGGGCTTCGATATCAGCGACCGCGATTTGGCGGATTTCTTTTCCGTAGTCGAGATTTTGCTCGATCGCTCGATCGTTCTGTATGAGCGAGAGCGCGAGATTGCCCGCGCAAGCGGGCAGAAGGACAACCCACTCAAACTCACTTATGATTTCGAGGAACGGCGGACTGGCGAACCGGTGGTAATCAACCGCCAGCACATCGTTTCTCCATTGATGACCTTGAGCGCCTATCTATCGCGAAGCGGTGCGTTGGCGTTTAAGCGTTTGATCGGGCTGTCCAATTTTGAAACTTGGGTTCTTTCCGAGATTTCCTACGATCCGCCGACGGATTGGCCGCGCCTGGTGAAGGCGTTGGAGCGCGATCACAGCCAGGCCGGGCGTACGGTCAATCATCTGGTCAAGAAGGGCCTGGTCGTGCGCGAAGGCGGCCCAGCGCGCCGGCATGGACGTTTCACGCCTTCCGAAGAAGGGCAGAAGCTCTACGACGTCATCGTTAAAACGGGTGAGGAGCGCGCGAAATATCTCATGGAGCCAGTGCCTGCCGAAAAGCTCGGTATCTTCACCGAGGTGTTCGACAAGCTTGCCCGTAACGCTTCCGCTCAGCTGATGCGCGAGCGGGCTCTGGAAGAAATGGAGAACGGCTAACCGTTCTCAGCGCGAAGCCCCTTTATAACGGGCTTCGTCCATGTTTCTGCGGGCATCCGAATACCGTTTCATCGCTTGATTGCGCTTGTTTTGCCCCTCCAGGTCGCTGTCGGCAGGGGGGAGAGCGTCGATCACCTTGTCGAACGCCGATTCCAACATCGCCCGAGCCTCCGGATAAGGGATGATATAGAAGCGGTTTTCATCGATCGCCTCTTTGACGTGCTCCGCGAGTTCTTCCGGTTCCATGCCGTGCGAGTAGATCTCGCGCAGAGCCTTGAGTTCGGCTTCGTCGACTTGATATCCTGAGTGACCATATTTGGCCGGACGCGTCTGAACGCTTTCCGCAATGTTCGTCTTGATGTTGGCCGGAGCGAGTAGCGAAACGCCGATATCATGCTCTTTAAGGGCGTCGCGCATTGCCAAAGTGATGCCGTGCACCGCAAACTTCGACGCCGAGTAAATGCCCGCTACGCTGCTGGCGACAAAGCAGCCGACGGAGGCCGTATTGACGACATGTCCGCCAAGGCCGTGATCGATCATCCTCGGCACGAATGTCTGCATCAGATTTACGACACCGCCAAAGTTGACACCCATGACCCAGTCGTAATCGTCATATGTCGCTTTCTCGAGCGGGCCGAAAATGGACACGCCGGCCGTGCCGAAAAGCATCGATACCGGCCCAAGTGCGTTTTCCACTTCGTCCGCCGCTTCAGCAAATGCTTCCCGGTTGGTAATGTCTAGCTGGACGCCGTGCGCTTCTATGCCTTCGTCTCTGAGGGCTGCGACAGCGGTTTGAACTGCCGAACCGCGAACATCGGCAATGGCGATCTTGCAGCCAAGCCTGCCGAACACTTTCGCCTGGCCGAAACCTGCGCCACTGGCTCCTCCGGTGATAAACGCTGTGCGTCCCTCGAAATCGAATGCCATATTCCTCTCCAAACCCTTCGCCGGCCCTCCAATGGGCTGACCATTTATGCATTAATTGCAGACAATATCCTGAACAAGGTCTGTCGCTAGGCACGGATATTAGACAACTATGCCTTATAATGTTGATTATGTCCGTAATTGCGTGCCGTCTAGGCTTCACTCAAAGAAACGTTGTCTTCTACGCTGTGTTGCATGCTGCACGCTGCGGGTGAGCTGAGTTCGTCGGCGGTTCGAGATGCCAGCGCGCTCGTTGGGCAACTTGTCAGTGAGTGGTCTGCATAAAGGCAGTGCAACGCGCGAGGCTTGTATCGTCTTGGCGGTTCCGCCCGCAGCGCGGCCGTACTGACGAACTTTCAGCCGAATCTCCTTGAATCGGCGCGCTAACTATGATTCTGTGCCAATTATGACAGCAGGGGATCCCGCATTTCTGACTCGCAAGGAAAAGCTGATTCAGCTCGGTGCGCTCGGCTGCCTGCTCGTATTGGCGGGATTGACCCTTGCGGGGCCTAGCGGTTTGCTCTCCTGGAGCGAGAATCTTTCAACCTTGAAGCAACGGCAGGCTGAGATTTCCGCCCTGTCGAAGGAGCGGAATGAGTTGAAGAATCGCGTAGCTTTGCTCAATCCCGATCACGTCGATCCGGACCTGGCCGGTGAGCTGATCCGAAAGAATCTCAATGTTGTGCACCCTGACGAAGTGGTGATTGAGGTCAACTAACCAAATAGGCGAATATTTTGCGATCACTGCACCTTTTTGTGCAGCAAAGAATTGCGTGTCTTGCGTTCTGGCCGTTGCCTCGGCGCGGGGCTTGGGCCTATAGGCCTGATTCAATCACTCCGCGGTTCGCCGCGAAGCGTTAAGCAAAGGAAAGATCAAGTTGGCCAAACCCGCTGCCAGGAGAGGCACTTCCTCAAGCAAGACGACCCGCAAGAGAAAGACTGCTACGTCGGAAAGCTCAGACGACAACTTTGAGCTCCGCAGTCTTCAGGACGAACATGCCGAGAAGAAGCGGTATGAAGCCAGCGATGATGAGCTACTTGAACTCTATGAGCGCATGCTTCTCATCAGAAGGTTCGAAGAACGGGCAGGGCAGCTTTACGGCCTCGGCCTGATCGGCGGCTTTTGCCATCTTTACATCGGCCAGGAGGCGGTTGCCGTCGGCATTCAGTCTGCCCTCGAAAGCGGGAAAGACAGTGTCATCACCGGCTATCGCGATCATGGCCACATGCTCGCCTACGGCATCGATCCCAAGATAATTATGGCCGAACTGACCGGCCGCCAGGCCGGTATCAGCCACGGCAAGGGCGGCTCGATGCATATGTTCAGCACGGAGCATGCCTTTTACGGCGGCCACGGTATCGTCGGCGCGCAGGTGCCGCTCGGCGCCGGGCTGGCTTTCGCCCACAAATATCGTGAGGATGGCGGCGTCTGCGTTGCCTATTTCGGCGATGGTGCAGCAAACCAAGGCCAGGTCTACGAAACGTTCAACATGGCGGCCTTGTGGAACCTCCCGATCGTTTTTGTGATCGAAAACAATCAATACGCGATGGGGACTTCGGTCAAACGCAGTTCCGCGGAAACGCATTTTTACCGTCGTGGTACGGCGTTTCGTATACCGGGGATGGATGTGAACGGCATGGACGTCCTTGAGGTGCGCCAGGCGTCGGAAATCGCGATCAAGCATGTGCGCGACGGCGGCGGACCGGTGCTGATGGAGCTCAACACCTACCGTTATCGCGGGCACTCGATGTCCGATCCTGCCAAATATCGTACGCGCGAAGAGGTTCAGGATGTCCGTGAAAAGCGTGATCCCATCGAACACGCCAAGGCCTTGCTGATTGAGCGTGGCGTTTCGGAAGACAAATTGAAGGACATCGACAAGGATATCCGCGCCAAGGTGTCCGAAGCAGCCGACTTTGCGGAAAGTTCCCCCGAACCCGAAGCGAGCGAACTTTATACGGATGTTCTGGTGGGGAATTACTGATGGCGATCGAATTGAAAATGCCTGCGCTTTCCCCGACCATGGAGGAAGGCACGCTTTCCAAATGGCTCGTCAAAGAAGGCGACGAAGTCCAGGCTGGCGATATCCTTGCCGAGATTGAAACCGACAAGGCGACGATGGAATTCGAGTCCATCGACGAAGGACAGGTTGGGAAAATCCTGGTTCCTGAAGGCACCGAGAACGTGAAAGTCGGCACGGTGATCGCCGTGATCGGTGGTGACGGCGAAGATGTATCGGCTTCTGCCGGGGAAGCCGAAGCCAAATCGGAAGCCGCCCCGATGGAAAAGTCGGAAAGCCCGGAA
>JAUIFP010000041.1 GCA_030430365.1 Alphaproteobacteria bacterium
GACCCTCTCGGTGTAAACGAGATGCTCTACCAACTGAGCTAATCGCCCGCTCGCTTCCAAGCGAGGCGCGCCACTAGCCCAACTTTCGCCCGAGGGAAAGCCTCAAACTAGGTTTGCGGCCGCAGGACCGAGTTCCGCGAAGTAACGCGCCATCGCGTCGGCGGCCGAATCCGACAAAACGATGAAGGCGCGGCGGCGATCGGTGACGTCTTCCTGGCGCTCCAACAGCCCTGCATCGACCATCTGCCCGATCCATCTGAGCGCCGTCGTAGGCGGCACGCCGGAGGCTATGCATAGCGAGCTGACCGATACGCGGGAATGCTCCGCACGCGCAGCCGTGAGATCCAGCAGGATATCCCATGCGGGATCGCCGAATAGCGACGGATCGAAGAAGCGCCCGCGCAATTGCCGCTGGCGCAGGATACTGCGCACGAGCCGCGGATCGGGCAAAGCGGCCTTCCCTATTCGGGAACTTTCCCTAGCGGAAATCGCGGAGGCCTGTTCCATCGGAGCTTCGCCCAAACCGGCCGAAGACGCACCCGCAGAAGAGGCGGCGGAATGGGGCGCACCCGCCATACCGCCCAGCTGCCGGGCCACCTGTTCGATCTGCTCGGTCAGCCGCAACAGGGCCAGCCGGTTCTCCTCCGACATTTCGCGCAGCCGCGATCCTGCACTGCGCCCCAGCATTCCGCCAAGTGCGACAATCCGTTCCGCACGCGTCGGCGAAACCAGTAGCTGGGCCCGAGAAAGGGACAGGCATGCGAAGACATCGTCCAGCGCATCGGTGCTTGTCGCAACGACCAGCTGCGCATCGCAGCGGGCAATGCGCATATCGAGCCGTGCAAGTGCCGCCAGCGTCGCCTCGTCGGCCTGCGGACAATCGACCAGCACGACTTCCCCTATCGCGATCGGATCACTGGCAAACAGGACCGAAAGCTCTCCGCAATGGCCCGTTCTCAGCCCGGCGCCGGCAACGTCCTCGCCGATTTCCGCCCTGACATGCGGGCGATCGGCAAAAATCGAGACGGCAAAAGGTAGACGCTCCAGCGCGGCAACTTCTGCCCCGCCATCCTCATACGCAAAACCAGCCTGCGCCATCGCCCGATCCTCCTGTTCCGACTCAACTCCAAAGCCGGAACAAGGTGTGAACAAACAGAGATCAGGTCAAGTATATTTACTTAAGGGATGCTTCGGCGGCGGGCGCGTCCAGGCTCAATCGAGGAAGGGATCGCGCACCAGAATCGTATCGTCCCGTTCCGGGCTGGTGGAAACCAGCGCCACGGGCGTATCGATCAGTTCCTCTACCCGGCGAATATATTTGATCGCCTGCGCCGGAAGATCGGCCCAGCTGCGTGCACCTGCCGTGGTCTCGCTCCAGCCGTCCATTTCTTCGTAGATGGGCTCCACTTCGGCCTGATCCGCCGCGTGGGCCGGGAAGTAATCCATCACTTCCCCGCGCAATTTGTAGCCGGTGCAGATCTTCACCTTTTCGAAGCCGTCCAGCACGTCCAGCTTGGTCAGCGCCACACCGGTCACGCCGCTGATCGCGCAGCTCTGCCGCACGAGCACGGCATCGAACCAGCCGCAGCGCCTCTGCCGGCCGGTCACCGTACCGAATTCGTGCCCGCGCTCGCCCAGCCGCTGACCATTGTCATCGTCCAGTTCGGTGGGGAACGGTCCCGAGCCGACGCGCGTCGTATAAGCCTTGACGATTCCCAGAACGAAACCCGTTGAACTGGGGCCGAGGCCCGAGCCCGAGGCTGCGGTTCCGCTGACCGTGTTGGAACTGGTTACGAAGGGATATGTGCCGTGATCGACGTCGAGCAGCACGCCCTGCGCCCCTTCGAACAGGATGCGGGAATTGCCCTTACGCACGTCGTTCAGGCGCTTCCACACCGGTTCGGCGAATTGCAGCACAAAGGGTGCGATTTCTCTGAGATCGGAAAGCAGCCGCGCCCGGTCCACCGGCGGTTCGTTGAAGCCGGCACGCAGCGCGTCGTGATGCGCGCAGAGCCGGTCGAGCTGCGGTTCCAGACTGTCGAGATGCGCCAGATCGCACACGCGAATCGCGCGGCGGCCGACCTTGTCTTCATAGGCGGGGCCAATGCCGCGCCCGGTCGTGCCGATCTTGCCCTTCCCTGCCGCGGACTCGCGCAGCTGGTCGAGATCGCAATGGATCGGCAGGATCAGCGGGCAGTTATCGGCGATCGCAAAATTCTCGCGCGTGATCGATACGCCCTGCGCAGTGAGTTTTTCGACTTCCGCCTTCAATGCCCAGGGATCTAGCACCACGCCGTTGCCGATCAGCGACAGCGTGCCGGTTACGATGCCGGAGGGAAGCAGGCTGAGCTTATAAGTCGTATTGCCCACCACCAGCGTATGGCCGGCATTGTGCCCGCCCTGGAAGCGGACGACGGCATCGGCCCTGCTGGCGAGCCAGTCGACGATCTTGCCCTTGCCTTCGTCACCCCATTGGGCGCCGATCACAGTTACATTGGCCATGCTTGTACCTTTCCACCCTGCCAGGTGGATCCGACACGCCCTTCGACAGGACTCGGCGAGTGGATGAATACGGGGAGAAGCCGCAATTGGCTCCTCGATGCGGGCGCGCGTTAAGGGCTTTCGGCAGCGCGAGTCAAGAGCCAGCGGGTCCAGTAACGGACGATGCCGAACGGGCCGTTAGAGCTTCTTGGCTTCGCCCTCTTCCAGCACATGGGTGCAGCCTAACGAAGCTGCGTCGTCGGTAAGGGTCAGGGCCGCGATCGTGCGCCAGCCTTCATAGCGGAACTTCGCCGCTGCTTCGCTGTCATGGCCGAGCGGGAGAAACAGTGTTTCACGCACGCCCGCACCAACATTGGTGGCATCGATCAGGGGGTCCGGATAAAGCGAAAAGCCCGTTGCGGGCTCGTCCGCGCCCAAAATCCGATAGGTCCCGCCGCGGCCCAACGCACCGCGAATTCCCTCGGCATAGACCGTGAAGCCGAACCAGCTTTGATATTCGAAGCCGTGCCGCTCCGACGGATCGAGCGTCAGCCGCGCAGCGCCGTTCACGCGAGCGGCGATTTCCTTCAGGCCTTCTATCCGGCTGGACAGGGCGCCCCCTGCATCCACCGCTGCCAACTTCTCGATCGCCTCTGGGAACGGGCCTGTCGCATAAAGCAGCGGCAGATAGGCTTCACCGCCTGCGGATTTGAGCGCACCCGCGTCCTTCGCATCGAGCTCGCGCCGCACAGCCTCGATTGAACCGGCCTCCAGAGGAAGCGCCTTTTCGGCCAGGGCATCGACCAGATCCGGCAGCGTGAAGTCCACGGAAACGCCGCCCGCGCCTGCGGCCTTTACCGCCTCGACCGCCAGCGTCACGATCTCTGCCGCGGCTGCGACGCCGTCACTGCCGATCAGCTCTGCGCCCACCTGCAGGCGCTCGCGCCTGGGATCGAGCGCGTCGGACTTGATGGTAACGACCTGGCCCGAATAGCTCAGCCGCAGCGGACGCGGCACATTGGCGAGAGCGGTCGCCGCCATGCGCCCGACTTGCGGCGTCATGTCGGAACGCAGCGCAAGTGTCCGCAGGCTGCCCGGATCGATAAAGCGGAACATGCGCCGCGGCTGAACGCCGATCATCCGGCTGGCGAGCGACTTTTCGAATTCGATCAGCGGCGGCCGAACCCGGTCGTAACCATGCGCATCCATCACGTCGAGCAGCGCACGCATAACGCGCGTGGCGGCCCCCGCACGTTGCGGAAGCCGGTCCTCAAGCCCCTCGGGCAACAGATCGCGGTCAATATCGCTCATAACCGGCAGGCCATTAGCCGTTCAGGCTGACCCTGTCGAACCCCGAATGACAGGCCCCCTCCGTCCGCCCCTTAACCAGCTTATAAGCCGGCATGGGACGAACGGAATTCGGGCCGTCTGCGCTTCAGAACTTGAGCGCGCGAGCCAGCTTCACGCCGGGCAGCTTCTCCGCCTCTGCCAACACGTTGGCAGGGATCGGAGCATCGACGGACAGCAGCAGCACCGCTTCGCCCCCGGCCTCGCGGCGGCCGAGATGGAATGTGCCGATATTGATGCCGTTCTTGCCCAGCAGCGACCCGATCGCCCCGATGAAGCCCGGGGCGTCCTCGTTGACGATATACATCATGTGGCCTTCCAGATCGGCCTCGATACCAATCCCGAAGATCTCCACCAGGCGCGGCGAACCGGCAAACAGCGTGCCGGCAACCGAGCGGTCGCCCAGGCTGGTGGCGACGGTCACGCGCACCAGTGTGTGGAACGTCGCTTCGCTCTCATTGCGGATTTCGCGCACTTCCATGCCGCGTTCCTTGGCCAGGAACGGTGCGTTGACCATGTTCACGCTGGAAGAGAAGCGCTTCATCAGGCCGGAAAGCACGGCGCCGGTGATCGGCTTCGGATTGAGCTGCGCAGCGGCACCTTCCACTTCCACACTGATCTTCGGCAATTCGCCATGGGCAAGCTGGCCGACGAGCGAACCGAGCTTTTCAGCCAGTTCCATGTAAGGCCGCACCTTGGGTGCCTCTTCCGCGCTAAGCGAAGGCATGTTGAGCGCATTGGTGACACCGCCGGAGACGAGATAGTCGCTCATCTGCTCGGCCACCTGCAAGGCGACATTGACCTGCGCCTCAGTCGTCGATGCGCCCAGATGCGGCGTGCAGATGAAGTTGGGCGTGCCGAACAGCGGGTGTTCCTTGGCAGGTTCCGTTTCGAACACGTCCAGAGCGGCACCAGCGACATGGCCCGAATCGAGCGCTTCCTTCAGCGCCGCTTCGTCCACCAGACCGCCGCGGGCGCAATTGACGATGCGCACGCCCTTCTTGGTCTTGGCCAGGTTTTCCTTGGAAAGGATATTGCGCGTTTGATCCGTCAGCGGCGTGTGCAAGGTGATGAAGTCCGCCTTGGACAGCAGCGTATCGAGATCGGCCTTGGTCACGCCGATTTCCACGGCGCGTTCCGGCGTGAGGAAGGGATCGTAGGCCAGGACCTTCATTTTGAGTCCCAGCGCGCGGCTGGCGACGATGGAGCCGATATTGCCGGCACCGATCAGGCCGAGCGTCTTGCCCGTCACTTCGACGCCCATATATTTGCTCTTGGGCCATTCGCCGGCCTGCGTTTCGGCATTGGCCTGGGGAATTTCACGGGCCAGGGCCATCATCATCGCGATCGCGTGTTCGGCAGTCGTGATCGAGTTGCCGAAGGGCGTGTTCATCACCACGACACCGCGGGCGGAAGCTGCCGGAATGTCGACATTGTCGACACCGATGCCGGCGCGGCCAATCACCTTGAGCTTGGTGGCAGCTTCGAGAATGTCTTCGGTAACCTTGGTCGCAGAGCGGATCGCGAGACCGTCATATTCGCCGATCACCGCCTTCAGCTCGTCCGGGGTCATGCCCGGCTTCACGTCGACATCGCAGCCATTCTCTTCGAAAATACGGGCTGCGTTCGAATCCATCTTATCCGAAATAAGGACTTTGGGCTTGGTCATTTTGGGTTCCTCTCATGCGCCATTCCCGCCGGGGCGGGAATCCAGTGCGACGATTACATTTGTCTCAGGCTGGATCCCCGCCGATGCGGAGATGGCGATAAATGCGGGATTTAAGCGGTTTCGAGCGCGGCCTTGGTTTCGGCATAGGCCCAGTCAAGCCAAGGGCCGAGGGCCTCGATATCGGCGGTGTCGACGGTTGCGCCGCACCAGATCCGCAGGCCCGGAGGAGCATCGCGGTAACCGGCCACATCGTACGCTGCGCCTTCCTTCTCCAGCAAGCCGGCGAACTTCTTGATGAAGTCCGTATCCGCGCCTTCAACGGTGAGGCAAACGCTGGTGATCGAACGGCTCGCTTGGTCGGCGCAGAGATGGCCGAGCCATTCCCGCTCTTCCACGATCTTGCCCAGGGCATCGGCATTCGCCTGCGCCCGTGCCTGCATCGCGGAGAGCCCGCCGATCGACTTGCCCCATTCGAGAGCAAGGATCGCGTCTTCCACGGCGAGCATGGAAGGCGTGTTGATCGTTTCGCCCCGGAAGATGCCTTCGTTCAGCTTGCCGCCTTTGGTCAGGCGGAAAACCTTGGGAAGCGGCCAGGAAGGCGTGTAGCTTTCCAGCCGTTCGACGGCGCGCGGGCCAAGGATCAGCACACCATGTGCGCCCTCGCCGCCCAGAGCCTTCTGCCAGCTGAACGTGGCAACGTCGATCTTGTCCCAGGGAATGTCGCAAGCGAATACCGCGCTGGTCGCGTCGGCGAAGGACAGCCCTTCGCGGTCGTCGGCAATCCAGTCACCATTGGGAACCCGGACGCCCGAGGTCGTGCCGTTCCAGGTGAAGGCGACATCGTTCGACCAGTCGACTTGCGAAAGATCGGGTAGTTCGCCGTAATCGGCACGCAGAACGGTGGGATCGATCTTGAGCTGCTTGACCGCATCGGTCACCCAGCCCTCACCGAAGCTTTCCCACGCCAGAGTGGTCACGCCGCGCGCACCCATCATGGTCCACATCGCCATTTCGAAGGCGCCTGTGTCGGAACCGGGCACAATGCCGATCCGGTGCGTTTCGGGGACGCCCAGCAATTCGCGCATCAGATCGATGCAATAGCCGAGACGTTCCTTGCCGATCTTCGCGCGATGCGAACGGCCAAGAGAATCTGTGGCGAGATTTGAAGGGGTGTATCCCGGCGGCTTGGCGCAGGGACCGGAAGAAAAATAAGGGCGCTCCGGCTTGATTGCCGGCCGCGTAATTTGATCAGTCATGTCTGACTCTCCTCGCAGAGAGCTCGCGCGGCGTTGGGACCGCGTGGCCCGCGGCGTCAATTAGTGTAGCCACGCTTCAAGTCAAGTGAATCCCCGCCATGGCCGGCCGCGCGGCACCCGGCTCAGCCGCGCATGCCGGATCATGACTCGCGAAATGGATGAGAGCTTTAATTGCCTTTTTTCAGCCGCTTGAAGTATGTTATTAAAACCTTTCAGGATGCAAAAAACGGCCGGGAGCTATCGCAAGAAATGAATACAATTTTCTGCTCCCGCCCGAACGCGAAGTTCCTCGTCAAGGCGGCGTTTAGGGGATGTTAACCACGTTCTTGCCAGTGTGGATCGCGCAATGTCTCGTTTGAGTGCCTCTATCCTCGCATTCGTCCTGCTTGGCGGCTGTTCGATGCTGCCGGATTCGAATCGTCAAACGAGCGGGAGCACGCGCCCTGCCCAAAAGACAATCCAGCCGAGCGCTCAGCTGCGCCAGTGCCTGCACGAACTTGGCACGGCTCAGGCCAATTTCACGCCCTTGCCGGACCAATATTACGGCGCAGGCTGTTCCACCCTCAACACCGTGCAGCTCTCCTCACTACGCAGCGACAATGCCAGCCTGGCGCTCGCCAATCTCGGGCCCGTGACCTGTCCGCTCGCCAACAGTTTCGCCGGATGGGCGCGCTACGGCGTGGACCGGGCGGCCCGCGTCTATCTCGGCAGCGAACTTGCCCGGATCGAAACCTTCGGCAGCTATAATTGCCGCAATGTCGGCGGCAGCGGCCGGCGCTCGGCGCATGCCACGGCCAACGCAATAGACGTTTCCGCCTTCGTACTGGCCGACGGCCGCCGGATCAGCGTCAAAGGCGACTGGAGTGGCGGCTCGAGGGAAGAGCGGCAATTTCTGCGCGTGATCCACGACAGCGCCTGCAAGCGCTTCGGAACCGTGCTGGGGCCCGAATACAACTCCGCGCATGAAGACCATTTCCACCTGGAACAGGGCAATCAGTCCTTCTGCCGCTGAAACTGCGCGACAGTCATGGCGTTTCTTCCGGGAAACGCGCTTCGAAAAACAGTCTGACGGCCCCCGCCACATGGTTCGCCCCAATCTTATGCATCATGTTGGCACGGTGGATTTCCACGGTGCGCGGGCTAATGGCCAGGGTGCGCGCGATCAGCTTGTTGCTTCCACCTGCCACCAGCAGATCGAACACTTCGCGTTCCCTTGACGAGAGCGAGCGGATCGCCGCCCGGGCCGCGATCATGCGCTTGCGCGTCTTTTCATGCTCGGCGCCGCAACTGGCCGCCTTGCGTAGCGCCACCGCGATACCGTGTTTGTCGAGCGGCAACTGCACATAGTCGAAGGCCCCGGCGGAGATCGCATCCACCACATGGCACACATCGGCCGATTCCGAGGCCACGATCAGCGGCAACGAGATTCCCGCCCGGTCCAATGTGGCCAGCAGGCCAACCGCCCGCCTGGGCGCCGCGCCATCATGCGCGATGATAACGCCCTCATTCGGGGGGTGACGCAGCAATTCGCCGAGGTCGGCATAGACCTCCGCATGGTGCCCCAGCGCCAGAAACAGCCGCGCCGCTTCAACCCGCCTTCTTGCATCGCCGTCAACGACATGAATCGTAAGTGCCTTTCCCATGGCCGTAACCATGCAGGCAGCGCGGGCGACTTGCAGCGGGACATTTCACCACTTTGGATGTTCAACTAAGGGCAATTGCGCATGTCGCCGCAATGTCCGGCGCGGAAATTCAATCCAGTTCGGATGAAGATTACGGTTTTGCACCTAAGGGCAAGACCGGTGAGTAATCCACGCTAGGCCGAAAACTCGTAATCGGGCATCGCCTCGAGCGCATGTTTGAGCGCGTCGCCCCAGCTCGACGAGACGGCTTCGAAGTAGGAATCGTCGCGGTCGAAGCGCTTTTCGTGCAGCGGAGTGAACTGATCCCGCTCGATCACCAGCAGGTCCAGGGGCATCCCGACCGAGAGATTCGCCTTGAGCGTGGAATCGAAGCTGACCATCAGAAGCCTTACGGCTTCTTCGAAACTCATCGCGCGATCATATCCGCGCAGCAGGATCGGCCGCCCGTATTTCGTCTCGCCAATCTGGAAGAAGGGCGTGTCCCAGCTCGCTTCGATGAAGTTGCCTTCCGGGTAGATCATGAAGAGCCGCGGCTCCATGCCCTTGATCTGGCCAGCCAGGATCATGGACGCCGTAAATCGCGCTTCGCCGGATTGGCCGTTCTCCGTCTGCGCGGTCTGGATCGTCTCGCGCAGCATCTGGCCGATTTCGACTGCGACCTGGAACATGGTGGGCGCATCGAACACCGAGTTGTGCCGTTCGTCCGGCGCCTTGTTGCGCTCCTCAAGCTGGCTGACGACCGCCTGTGTGGTCGCCAGGTTTCCGGCCGTCATCAGAGCGATGATGCGTTCCCCGGGCAGTTCCCAGTGATACATCTTGCGGAAGGTGGAAATGTTGTCGACGCCCGAATTGGTGCGGGTGTCGCTCATCAACACCAGCCCCTTCTCCAGGATCATTCCAACGCAATATGTCATCCAGTAAGTCCCCTAGCGGGCGCAAAGGCTGCGCGCCAGCCAATCCCTATGCCGGAGTGCAGCGGATCGCGCCAGATTTTCACTGGTCGGCGGTGCGTTGTTCCACAGCCAGCGCAACGTGAAGATCTTCCTCCGCCGCGCCGTAACTGATGCCGGTGACGGGCGCCGCTTCCCCGTAGTCCCGCCCAGTCGCCACGCGGACATAGCGGGCATCGGGGCTGATTCCGTTGGAGACGTCGAAGCCGACCCAGCCCAGCCCCTCTACATGCGCTTCGGCCCAGGCATGCGTGGCTTCCTGATCCACCCGGTCATCCATCATCAGATAGCCGCTGACATAGCGGGCCGGCACTTCAAGCGCGCGAGCCGCACCGATGAAGATGTGGGCGTGGTCCTGGCAGACGCCCATACCGTCCGCCACGGCCTCTTCGGCGGTCGTATGGACGCTGGTCGTGCCTGTCTTGTAGGTCACTTCGGAAAGGATGCTGGAGCAAAGGTCATGCAGCATGGCCAGAGTATTGCCGTCGCTGCGGCGCACTGCCGCAATCAGCGAGCGCATCTTCTGCCCCGGCTTGGTCCGCTTGGTCTGGTTGAGGAATGACCAGAGCGGAAGGTGGCCGGAATGCTGCCCGATTACGCCTGCATTGTCCTCGGTATCCACCAGCCCTTCGCAATGGACGACCACTTCCTGCGTGCCCGGCAGAACCGAGACCAGCGATGTGTGGTTGAAATTCTGGTCGTCATATTCGAGTTCCAGCTTCGCCCCCTCATAGGTCATTTCCCATTCGAGGATTTGCTGTCCCTGCGTTGCCTTCGGCGTCAGGCGTAGACGCTGCAACCCATGCGCCACCGGTTCGGTGAAGCGGTAATGGGTCGTATGGCGGATCGAAAGTCGCATGGATCGGTTGGTTTCGTCAGGCAAAGAATCTGTAGTCTTCGGCAATGCTGTTGGCGATGACCTGATTGTTGGCGTTAAAGCCGGTCAGGAATTCGTGCAGGCCGCTCTCGAAGATCGTATCTATCGTCGTTGTCCTGAAGCGGTCCATAGCCTCGATGATCATCGCATTGCTTTGGCTTTCCACCCCGTGGATCTCCGCAAGGCGTCCGAGATTTTCGGAGAGCTCCTTGTAACAGAAGGTGAGGCTTCGCGGGAAGCGCTGGTCGAGAATGAGGAACTCCGCAATGCCGCGCGCATCCATCCTGCCCGCATTGAGCCAGCGATAGGCGCGCTCCGCAGAAAGCGAGCGCAGGACATTGTCCCACTGGCTGGTGTCCAGTGTCGATCCCACATAGGCAAGCGAGGGAAGCAGCAGGTAATATTTGACGTCGAGAATACGGGCGGTGCTGTCCGCCCGTTCGATATAGGTGCCGGTGCGCGCGAAATGGTAGATTTCGCTGCGCAACATCGAACCGTAGGTCGCGCCCCGCACGAGCGTTGCCGAACGCCGGATCATCGCCAGCACCGTACCCAGCCCCGTTTCGCGAACCGGACGGCTGAGCAGATGGGTCAGCGACATCCAGGATTCATTGACCGCTTCCCAAACCTCTCCGGTTATCGAAGTCCGCGAAGCGCGGGCATTGCTGCGCGCCAGATCGAACATGCGCATGACGTTTTCGGTATTTTCCCGGTCGCGCAGCACGTAGTTGCAGACCTGGGCGCCAGTATATTCGTCATACAAGGCTTCATAGCCCGCCTGCTGGCCGAGCGTGTCGATGACGGAGCGCCATTCGTCATTCGCAATGTCGCCACCGCGGGTCAGAGCCATGCGGAAACCGGCTTCGAGCAAGCGCGCCGTATTTTCCGCCCGTTCCAGATAGCGGAACATCCAGAAGACGGAGCTTGCCGTCCGGCCTAGCATGAGAGCGTCCAGTCCATCAGTCGTTCAGCACCCACGTGTCTTTCGTGCCGCCCCCCTGGCTGGAATTGACCACAAGCGACCCTTTCTTGAGCGCGACCCGGGTGAGCCCGCCAGGAGTGATGTCGATGCCGCCAGGCGAAACGAGCACGAAGGGCCGCAGATCGAGGTGACGCGGCGCGAGGCCCGATTTGGTGAAGATCGGCACCGTCGAAAGCGCCAGCGTCGGCTGCGCGATATAATTCGTCGGGTTGGCCTTCAGCTTGTCCTTGAACTTGGCGATTTCCCGTCTCGAGGAAGTCGGGCCGATCAGCATGCCATAGCCGCCCGAGCCGTGGACTTCCTTGACCACCAGCTCCGCAATGTTGTCGAGCACATAGGCCAGACTGTCAGGCTCGGCACAGCGCCAGGTCGGCACATTGGGCAGCAACGGCTTTTCGCCGGTATAGAATTCCACGATCTCCGGCATGAAGCTGTAGATCGCCTTGTCGTCCGCAACGCCGGTGCCCGGCGCGTTGGCGATGGTGATGCCCCCGCTGCGATAGACGTCCATGATGCCGGGCACGCCCAGCATGCTATCCGGATTGAATGTCAGCGGATCGAGGAAATCGTCGTCGACCCGGCGATAGAGCACGTCGATCGGCTGATAGCCCGCAGTGGTGCGCATCTGCACCCGCCCGTCGACGACGCGCAGATCGCTGCCTTCCACAAGTTCGGCGCCCATCTGGTCGGCCAGGAAGGCATGTTCGAAATAGGCGGAGTTGTAGATCCCCGGCGTCAGCACCGCGACCATCGGCTTGTCCGAAGCGCCGTCCGGCGCGCAGGCCGCCAGGCTCTTGGCCAGGCGCCGCGGATAGTCCGATACGGGCTGGACCGGAATCCGCGCAAACAGCTCCGGGAACATGGCCATCATCGTTTCGCGGTTTTCCAGCATGTAGGAAACGCCGCTGGGCGTGCGGGCATTGTCTTCCAGCACCATGAATTCATTGGGGCCGGTGCGCACGAGATCGATGCCGACAATATGCGTGTAGACCCCGCCGGGCGGCGTGAAGCCCACCATCTGCGGCAGCCAGGCATCGTTGTTGGTGAACAGCCTTTCGGGCAAGCGGCCCGAACGGATGATTTCCTGGCGGTGATAGAGATCGTGCATGAAGGCGTTGAGCGCCCTCACCCGCTGTTCGATCCCGCGCGATAGCTTGCGCCATTCGCTGCCGGTGATGATCCGCGGCACCATGTCGAACGGGATCAACCGTTCTTCGGCATCGTCGTCGCCATAGACATTGAAGGTGATGCCCGTACGGCGGAAGAAGTTTTCGGCCTCCCGCCCCTTGCGCCGCATCTGCGACGCGTCCTGCTCATCCAGCCACTGACAATAATCCACGTAGGCTGGACGGATCGTGCCATCGGCCTGACGCATTTCGTCGAAATTTGGATCCGGTGTATTCATGAACCCCTTGGTGCAGCGCACAATTGCACGGATGCGCGGAGATGCCAAGGGGGAGTATTCAGACGATTACTCGGTGTTGTCCAGTTCCTGCAAAACGGCACTGATCGCTTCGTCCGAATAGGCGAAGCCGAGATGCGAACAGCGCAAGGCGACTGCGCGGTCCCGCTCCCCTTTCCTGCCGCAGGAACTTCTGGGGGAAACGATGCCGTCGCGCGGACTCCAAAGGGCGACAGTGGGCACTGGCGGTTTGGCCGTGATGTCGTCCACGATGGGCGGCGCTTCGACCGGATGGCCGGTTACGAGATGATAGATGCGCCAGGCATTATTGGCCCTGGGATTGCCCGAGAATGGCGAACCCATGGTCACTACCTTCGCCACGGCCTCCGGACGGCATTTCGCCAGTTCGCGCGCGAAAACCCCGCCCAGGCTCCAGCCGACCAGAACGATTTTTTCGCCGTGCCTGCGGTGCAGGGCCAATACACGTTTGGTCAGGGCGGCGAAATTTTCCGTCGTCGGCCCGAGATTGAGGCCGAGGCCCCAACGCTTGACCGTATGGCCTGCCCTTTCGAGCTGGCGCGCCATGTGGCGCATGCGCACCGGATGGGTCGCAAATCCCGGAAGCAGCATCACGATCTTGGGTTCGGCCGCAGGAACGATTTCGAGCGGCGGCCTGCTCACCCGGCGAATCGGCTCCGCAAAAGCGCCCAATTCGCCGAGCAGACGATGGATGGGCGGACCGCTGACCCCTTCGGGACGCGGCTCGCTGACCAGCGCAGCGCGAGTGCGAATAGCCTCCAGCCATGCGGCACGCTGCGGAAAATCCACCGCATTGCCGCGCCGGCCACCCGGCTCTCGAATCTCGGCTATCTGGCCCATGCGGGCACTGTAACAAAAATGACTTATTGCAGCATGAACGAAATTTGCCGCGTCATTGCGCTGTCAGGAAACCGTAACCAAAGCGGCCGGGGTAATGCCGGACGGGTTCAGGCCGACTGGCTCAGGCGGATGGGCAATCCCCGATCCGACGTCCCGAGACCGTGCCCTTCATGCTCATCTCGCCCTGCGGCCCACCCGACATTTGCGTATCGACGTCCAGCTCGAAGCTTTCCGCGCCATACTCGCCTTCCATCGCCGTCTTCATTGTACCGCCGCCCTGATTGTTGCAGGTCATGCGCATCGTCATCCGGTTGCCGGTGATGTCGAACTCTTCGTAGGTGCAATCTTCCTGCCCTTCGCCGGAGAACATCTCCGTGCTCGGCTGGGCCACTTCCTCTTCCGTCAGGCAATGCGTGATCGTGAAGCCAGAGCCCATCCGCTCTTGCATCATCTCGGCCACGCCTTCAGGCATGCCGGACATCCCGGCCATGTTGACTTCGGAAAATTTCATGGTCTGCTCCCACTGGCCGGGACGCATGGGATTGCTGCCTGCGCTCGCTGCTTCGGCGGCCATTTCTTCCGAAGTGATCTCGCCGTCGCCATCCGCATCAGCACCGCCATCGCCGCCGCTGGAACAACCGGCCAGCAATGCGGCCACGGAAACGGATATGATGAAATTGCGCATGATGATCTCCCTCTTGCTCGGCACAGCGAGCCTCTCGAAGCCAGGGCGTATCAATCGAGCGGAGCCGTGCCAACACTTCTTATCGCCCGGCTTATCTCCCGGCTTATCTCTGGGTGGGATTGCGGAACGCAGCAGGAACAGCCATATGCCTTGCCATGACTGAACTCGTCATCCGCCGCGGTCTCGAAGAGCCCGACACGTCCGGCAGTTTTTCCCCGCACAAGCCTGACCGCCCCGAGAAAACCGACGGCGGCAAGCGGTTCAAGCTGGTTTCGGACTATGAACCCTCGGGCGACCAGCCGCAGGCGATCAAGGAACTCGTTGCCTCGGCGCAGAATGGCGACGAGACGCAGGTACTGCTGGGCGTAACCGGCAGCGGCAAGACCTTTACCATGGCCAAGGTGATCGAACAATTGCAGCGCCCCGCCCTGGTGCTGGCCCCCAACAAGATCCTGGCGGCCCAGCTCTATGGAGAGTTCAAGAGCTTCTTCCCCGAAAACGCGGTGGAATATTTCGTCAGCTATTACGACTACTACCAGCCGGAAGCCTATGTGCCGCGCAGCGACACCTATATCGAGAAGGAATCCTCGGTTAACGAGGCGATCGACCGGATGCGCCATTCGGCCACCCGCGCTTTGCTGGAACGGGACGATGTGATCATCGTCGCCTCGGTTTCCTGCCTCTACGGTATCGGTTCGGTCGAAACCTATTCGGCCATGATCTTCGACATCAAGAAGGGGCAGGTCGTCGACCAGCGCGAGCTGATCCGCAAGCTGGTCTCGCTGCAATACAAGCGCAACGATGCCGCCTTCGCGCGCGGGAATTTCCGCGTCCGGGGGGACAATCTGGAAATCTTCCCGAGCCATTACGAAGACATGGCGTGGCGGATCAGCTTCTTCGGCGACGAGATCGAGGAGATCAGCGAATTCGATCCGCTGACCGGCAGCAAGGGCGCTTCGCTGGATTCGGTGCGCGTCTATGCCAATTCGCACTACGTCACGCCCGGCCCCACCATGAAGCAGGCGATGGAAGCGATCCGCTTCGAATTGCAGGAACGGCTGAAAGAACTGGAGGCGGAAGGCAAGCTGTTGGAGCACCAGCGGCTGGAGCAGCGGACCAATTTCGACCTGGAGATGATTGCCGCCACGGGAAGCTGCGCGGGGATCGAGAACTATTCGCGCTTTCTCACCGGGCGCCTGCCGGGCGAACCGCCGCCGACCCTGTTCGAATATCTGCCGGAAAACGCGCTGCTGTTCGTCGATGAAAGCCATCAGACGGTGCCGCAGATCGGCGCCATGTCCAAAGGCGACCACCGGCGGAAGATCACGCTGGCCGAATATGGCTTCCGCCTGCCTTCCTGCATCGACAACCGGCCGCTGAGGTTCAACGAGTGGGACGCGATGCGCCCGCAGACCTTCTGCGTTTCGGCCACCCCGGGAAACTGGGAGATGGAGCAGACCGGCGGCGTGTTCGCAGAACAGGTGATCCGGCCCACTGGGCTGATCGATCCGCCCGTGTTGATCCGCCCCGTGGAAGACCAGGTGCAGGATTGCATCGAGGAATGCCGAAAGACGGCGGAGGCCGGTTACCGCACGCTTGTGACCACGCTAACCAAACGAATGGCCGAGGACCTCACCGAATTCATGCATGAGGCAGGGCTGAAGGTCCGCTACATGCACAGCGACGTGGAGACGCTGGAGCGGATCGAACTGATCCGCGATCTTCGGATGGGCGTCTATGACGTGCTGGTGGGCATCAACCTGCTGCGCGAAGGGCTCGACATTCCCGAATGCGGGCTGGTCTGCATATTGGACGCGGACAAGGAAGGCTTCCTGCGCAGCGAAACCTCGCTGGTGCAGACGATCGGCCGCGCGGCGCGCAATGTGGATGGCCGCGTTATCCTCTATGCCGACACGATCACCGGCAGCATGGAACGCGCCATGGCGGAGACCGACCGCCGGCGCGAAAAGCAGAGCGCCTATAACGAGGAACACGGGATCACGCCCGAGACGATCCGGCGCGAGATTCAGGACATCGTTGCCCACACCGCTTCCAAGGACGGCGTGACCGTGGAAATCGAGGCGGAGGGCGATCGCAACAATCTCGTCGGGCACAATCTGCGGGCCTATATCGAGGAACTGGAAGGCAAGATGCGCGCCGCCGCCGCCGATCTGGAATTCGAAGAAGCAGGGCGCCTGCGCGACGAGATCCGCCGGTTGGAAAACGAAGAGCTCGGCCTGCCTGAAGAGGAGCACAAGGCCCCGCGCGTCGGCCGGAGCAATGAAGGCAAGCCCGGCACCCGCAAGCTGCGCTACGGCAAGACGCAGCGGAAATGGGGACGCTAAGACGCGTTTCGGGAACGCCGCTTCCGCTCACGCACTGTCTTCATAAAAGGAGACAGACATGCATCCCCAATTGCCAACACGCATTGCGGCATCGTTAGCGGCCTGCGCCCTCGCCTCCTGCGGATCTCCGGAAGAGGTGCCTGCGGAAGGCGGCGATCCGAACCCTGCGCCGGTCCCCGAATCCGACGTCACGCTGCCCGGCAACACCACGCTGGGCCCGGAAGGCGAGGCAACCCAGCTTCCGGCGGCGGAATGGGTTTACAAGGAAGACGAGCAGATGGCCGTGTTCGGCCCGCCCAATTCCGAAGGCTTGCTGACAGTGCATTGCCGCGGCGGAGAGCTGGTGGTCACGCGCCATTCGCCGGCCGAAGAGGGAGGCACCGCGATGCTGAACTTTTCCGGGGACGCGCATACCGCGTCATTGGCGGTGAGAGCCGAGCCCTTGGAACTGGGCCCCGAATTCGTTTGGCAAGGCACAGCGTCGCGGCAAAGCGACGACCTTAGGCAGGTTTTCGAAGACAATCTGGAAGCGGTCACAGTCTCGGCAGGCCTGGGCGATCCGCTTCGCGTGCCCCTGTCCGATGCACCGGTGAAGGCGATCGACGCCTGCCGTCAATAGATGCCTTTCAACGCATTTTGGGGGCAAGTTAACGACACATATTGCCTTGAAGGCAACCTCTATGGTGAAGGCAGCAGCCATAATGCGAATGGCTTCCTTCACTCTGCCCTTGTTGCTGGCGCTCACCGCTTGCGGAGATTCGCAGGTGGAGCGGATCGACTTCCAGGAAGCCGAAGGCGTGCATGCGCCCACGCTGACGCCCTCGCCCGATAGCGAAGGGGCCAGCTGGTCGCTGGCGGCGGACGGAATGACGATCGGCTTCGGCAAGGATCCGCAAGCCCCCTACCTCTCGCTTGCCTGCGAGCTTTCGCAGGATGAGGAGCCCCGGATCACCGTGATCCGCCATGCGCCGGCCGATCCAGCCGCAAAGGCACTGTTCGCCGTGCTGGGCGAGAGCCTGACCTCGCGCCTCAATCTCGATGCCGAGATAGTCGCTGGCGACTGGCAATGGCAGGGCAGCTATCCTGCCAGTTCACCTCAGATTGCCGCCTTTGCCTCCGGCAAGAAGCTGCAGGCAACGTTGCCGGGCGCTGGAACGATCGAAATGCCGGCAAGCCCGCTTCCCGCGGAATTCATCGCGTGGTGCAGTGCCGGCGGGCGGGCGCTGGAACCTCAGGTCATCAAGACCCAGACGCCAGACTGACCAGGCTGTCCGGCGTCAGGACCTGCGGCAATTGCTGCGCCTCTCCGCCAGCCGGATACCACAGATAGAGCGGCACACCGGCAGCGCCCTGCGCAGTCAGGAAGCGCGTGATGTCGGCATCGCGCCGGGTCCAGTCGCCGCGCAGCGCAACGACACCGGCTTTCTCGAAAGCTTCACGAGTCGCTTCCCGTTCGATCGCGACGCCTTCATTGACCTTGCAGGTCAGGCACCAATCGGCCGTGAACCAGACGAAGACCGGCTTTCCTTCCCCGCGCGCCGCAGCAAGCGCCTGCTCGCTGAAGGGCTGCGCGGCCAGTACGCTCTCGCTTTGGGAAACGGCGTCGGACTTCGCAAAGGGCAAGGCGACCAGGGCAAAGACCGCGAAGGGCGCCGCGATCAGGGCGAAGGCGGGCAGTGCCCGCTTGCCGGAGGATTGCCGACGCCCGGCAGCCCATAGGGCAGCCAGCAGACCGGCGGCGGCGATCGCGGCGACAAGAACGTAGATATCTCCCCCCAGGCGCCAGGCGAGCCATAGCAGCGCCAGTGCCGTCAGCCCCATCGGCACGGCCATGACCTTGCGGAAGGTGTTCATCCACCCGCCGGGCCGCGGCAGCATACGCCGCAACGGCGGGATGAAGCCCAAGGCAAGGAAGGGCAGCGCGATGCCCAGGCCCAGCGCGGCGAACAGCAGCAGCGCCTGCGCAGCGGGCAGAAGCAGCGCCGCCCCCATGGCCGCAGCCATGAACGGGCCCGTGCAGGGTGTAGCGACGAAGGCCGCCAGCAGGCCGGTGGCAAAGGCGCCCGCGGGCTTTCCGTCGCTGGTGATGGCCATGGTCGGCAATTCGAACAGACCGGCAAGGTTGGCGGTGATGGCAGCGGCGAGCAGCAGGAGCGCGACGACCACGCCCGGTTCCTGCAGCTGGAACGCCCAGCCGATTTCGTTTCCTGCCGCCCGCAAGGCCAGCATCAGCGCACCCAGCGCGAGGCAGGCCAGCACCACTCCCGCCGTATAGGCCAGCCCTTCTCTGCGTGCTTCCGCCTCGCTCTCCCCGGCCTTCGCAAGGCTCAATGCCTTGAGGCTTAATATGGGGAACACGCAGGGCATGATGTTGAGCAGCAGCCCGCCTGCCAGTGCCGCCAGCAGCAGGGTCCAGAGCGGAGCCATGCCGGGACCACTGGCAGCTTCCAGGATCTCTCCGCCTGCCGGGACCGCACCGGGCCGTGCCGAGAAGCTGATACCGCCGCCCGCATCGTCGAGCTTGAGAATGCCGGAGACGCTTTCCGGCGTCTCGACATTGCCGCGCCTCAGATCGAGCTCGGCCACCAGCATGTCACCGACGCGCCGGAACGTTTGCCCGGCGGCGTAATCGATCACTCCATCATTGGCGAGGAACAGGTGCGGCGCGTCCACGCCGAAAGAAGCGGGCAGCGGGATCGCGATGGCCAGCTTGCCATCCGCAGTCTCGAAGCTGCCCTGCTGGTCGAGCATCGGGGCCAGCGCGGCGCGCCAGCGATCGAAACGCGGATCGGTGTCACCGGCGGAACCGACATTGACCGTGGCCGCCAGCATGCCCCGCTCGGGCACGCAAATCTCGTCGGTGCAGGCCAGCCACTGCGCATCGATGGTCACGGGGACGCTTGCGCCCGGTACCGCATCCTGGGGCACATTCACGGGCACCAGAACGGCATAGGGCCCTTCATAGACGTGGTTCATCAAGCCGGAGATCAGCAGCGTCTGCGGCACGGGATATTCCGGTTCGCCCGCGCTCCAGCCCTCCGGCAGCGTCCAGTCGAGCTCCATACCGTAACCGGCATCGCCCGGATTGATCCAATAGCCGTGCCAGCCCGCTTCCGGCGTCATCGCGATGGCGAGTTCCACCGTCTCGCCCGGCGCCGCCGGACCTTCCGCGACAAGCTCGGTCGCGATGTGGTTGGATGATTGCTGCGCCGCGGCCGGCATGCCCAGCGCCATCGCCAATGCCAATGCCAGAGCGGCGATAATCGCCTGGATGGCGGTCAGTCGACCCGGCGGCAATCCGCGTATTTGGCTTGCGTGCATCACGGCCGAAGCTCTAGGGATCGCAGCGATGACGGACAAGCGCGATCTCCTGATCCTCGGCGGAGGACTCGTCGGCATGACCCTGGCCCTGACCGCGGCGAGGAAGGGCCTGTCCAGCCATGTTGTCGACCGCGCCGATCCGGCGGAGCTGACTGCCGAAGGTTTCGACGGGCGGGCTTCGGCCATCTCCACGGCCAGTTGGAACCTCTTTTCCAATATCGGCCTTGCAGACAGGCTGGCGCCGCATGGCTGCCCGATCGATTCCATTGCCGTGACCGACGCGATGCGCCCGGGGCAGATCGACTTCCGGCCGGAGCCTCACGAAGGTTCCTTGGGTTTTATGTTCGCCAACCGCGAACTGCGCCTGGCCCTGTTCGAAGCCGCCAAGGAAGAGCCGCTGATCGCCTGGCACGCGCCCAAGGAAGTGGCCGGGCGCGAACGCGGCGAATTCGGTGTGTCGGCCAAGCTGGCCAGCGGCGAGGAATTGCATGCCAGCCTGATGGTCGCTGCCGAAGGCCGCCGCTCCCCCACGCGGGAAGAAGCCGGCCTGCCCGTGGCGCATTGGGAATACCGGCACCGCGCGATGATTGCCGGGCTGACGCATGAGAAGCCGCACGACAATGTCGCGTGGGAAATCTTCTATCCGGCTGGCCCTTTTGCCTTGCTGCCGATGAAGGACGGGCCTGCGGGCGAGCATCGCAGCGCGCTTGTCTGGACCGTGGCGGAAAAGGACGCAGCCGGGATATTGGCGCTGTCCGAGCGCGCCTTCCTGGCCGAAGTGGACAAGCGGATGCAGGGCCTGTTCGGCAAGGTCAGTTTGAACAGCCGCGTCTCTTCCTATCCGCTGGGCTTCCAGCACACCGCCAGGATCACGGCGGAGCGCCTGGCCCTGGTGGGCGACAGCGCGCACGGCATCCATCCGATCGCGGGACAGGGCCTCAATCTGGGCCTGCGCGATGTCGGCGCCCTAGTGGAGGTGCTGGTGGACGGAATGCGCCTGGGCCTCGATCCCGGCGATGCCCAATTGCTGACGCGTTACGAACGCTGGCGCAATCTGGATACTTTCACCGTCGCGCTGGCCACGGACGGGCTGACCCGCCTGTTCGGCATCAAGGGGCGCACCGCCTCCGCCATTCGCCGTTTCGGTATGGCCGGGGTGCAGCGCATTCCCGCACTCAAGAGTTTCTTTATGGACGAAGCGCGAGGGATGAGCGGGGACTTGCCCGAATTGCTGCGCGCCTGACGCGCAAGCTTCGCCGGGCTAGTTGCTCGTATCGCCTGCCGGGCTGCGCTGTTCCACCCGCTTGCCGGTGCCGTCCCGCAAATCGCGCGGTTCCAGCACCGCCGTCGTTTCCAGCAGATCCAGCGCCCGCTGAGCGGCGGCATAGCCTTCCGCATCCTCGATCCATGAGGCTGCCTCTTCGGCGCGCGGCAGATTCCGAATCTCGGCCACGGCCGCTTCGATGCGCCCGCTCTCCAGGAACAGCCTTGCTCGTTCGAGCCGCCTTTCGGGTTGCGGCGATGGCGAAGTTTCGCGCCGGATCACGAAGAGGTTGGCCAGTTCGTTCTGGAACCAGTTCCAGCTGACTTTCTGCGAGGCTTCATTGGCGAGCGTCGGGGCTAGTCCGTCGAGACGCGCGAGCAACTGGTCGAGCGTAACGGGGCGCTGCGCCGCTTCCAGCACGGTCTGCACGGCATTGGGGCGTGCATCGCCGAAGCGCAGCTTGAGCTGATCGCCGAGGTAACCCAGCGGTGCACCGCGTTCGATCGCCCGGCGCGCCGCAAAGGCAATCAGCAGGCCTTCGGCCCGCGCTGCATTCCCGGCGGCGGCCTGCGCCTGCAAATTGATCTGATCGATGCGCTGTTCCATCGCGACCACGCGCGAATCGAGCCCACCCTGCTGCTGCGCGACCATTTCCACCGCTTCGACCGCTTCGGCCGCCTGGATCGCCTCGCTGGCGCTGGCAGTGGGGGACGGGGTCGGCGCGCTCTGCGTCGGCTCGGCCGTTGGCTCGGGCGTGGCGGCCGGCAGCGTCTCTTCACTGACATTGCTGGCCAGGGGCAGATCGCCCCGCCAGACGAAATATCCGGTCAATCCCGCGCCCAGCAGGAACGCGGCACCGGCCACCGCCAGAATGGTTCTGGTCTGGCGTCCTGCACCTGCCGCATCGCGGTCTCGTGCCTGGCTGATTGCTTCGTGTTCCATATCGTCCTTGTCGACCCGATTGGCGTTTTTCCACGCTTCGTGCATTATTTGCGATCAGGCGCTGCTCAATGGCACATGTCCTGCAACAAGGCCAGTAGCGCCGCTTCGTTCGGCTTCTGCGCGGAGCGAACTTCGCCCCACCCTTTTCCGGCCGCGGCCGCGATGCGCGGACCCAGGGCAGCCAGGCGGATTCCTCTGCGCGCAATGCCGATCCGGTCGCACTCGGCCCCCAGATGGCGCGCAGCCGCCGCAGAGTGCAGCAGCACCAATGCTCCTTCGCGCAACTCGCTGGCCAGTGCGTCAGCCATCGACAATGCACTGCTTTCGTAAACGATCCGTTCCATCAGCCTGACGCCTTCCGGCGGATCGAGCGGCACATTCTCGGCTCCTGCCAAACGCAGCAGCGTCAAGCGGCGTCCGGTCATGCCGTCCAGCAGGGTCTGCAGCCCGCCTTCGCCGGTTGCCGCGATTTCGAAGCCTGCCTCGCGCGCGGCCTGCGCAGTCGATGCGCCCACGGCGTAGATGGGCAGACCGATGAACTGCGCAAGGGCGGCGCCTGCATGGCGAACGGCATTGGCACTGCCCAGCAAGAGGCCATCCACTTCGCCGGGCGAAGGAGGCGACCAGTCGACGGCGCGGATTTCGAACAGGGGCGATCCGCCTATTTCGATCCCCGCAGCCCTGCCCGCCGCGATGGTCGCGGAAAGCCCCGGCTCCGGCCGGATCGCGATGATACGGTTTTCGGGCGGGGCGTTCATGACCCGCCTCTCACTCGCCGCCGGAGAAGTGCTGGCGAATCGCTGGGGACGCGGCAGAGAGCAACCGGGCGGCAAGCTCAGCTGGGCCCGTCATATCGCCCGCCGCAAATTGCAGCGTGTCTTCCACCCGCTCTGCCCCGTCGGGGCTGAATAGCGCGGCCCGCAAGACAAGCTCCGCATGGCTTGCATCCACGCCTTTGCACATGACCGCGATCGGGCTGTGGCAATTGCCGCCCAGCGCTTCGAGCAAGGCGCGCTCTGCCAATATCTGGGCGCGGCTGGGCGCGTGATCGATGGCGGACAAGAGCGCCAGCGTTTCATTGTCGCGCGTGTTGCATTCGATCCCGATGGCCCCCTGTGCCGGCGCGGGCAGCCAGCCGTCGGGATCGAGCGGCTTGCCGATCCGGCTCTGGCCCAGGCGTGCAAGGCCGGCAGCCGCCAGCAAAGTGGCATCCGCTTCCCCGCGCTCAAGCTTTTCCAGCCGCGTCGCGACATTGCCGCGGAAGGAAACAATCGAGCAATCCGGCCGCAAATGCAGCATCTGCGCCGCGCGCCGCGGAGCGCTTGTCCCAATCCGGGCCCCTTGCGGCAATTCGGCCACGCTGTCCGCACCGATCAGGACATCGCGAACATCCGCTCGCGGAAGGATCGCGGCAATCGTCAGGCTGGCGGGCCGCAGCGTTTCCACATCCTTCATCGAATGCACGGCGGCATCTATCGAACCGTCCTCAAGCCAGGCGTCCAACTCCTTGGTCCACAGCGCTTTTCCACCGATTTCCGCCAGCGGGCGATCCTGCACCCGGTCGCCGCTGGCCAGCACGGGAACCAGCTCCACCGCCGCCTCGTCCCAGCGATGCGCGGCGCAAAGGCGGGCGCGCGCTTCATGGGCCTGCGCCATCGCCAGCGGCGAACGGCGGGTGCCAAGGCGGATACGCGGAGTTTGTTTGGACGAAGTGCTCATGGTTGGCGTGCTTGCCCTAAATCGCATTTGCGTCCAGTGGAACCCCGGATGAGGAGGATCCTTGGTATCGAATCCAGCTGCGACGAGACGGCGGC
>JAUIFP010000042.1 GCA_030430365.1 Alphaproteobacteria bacterium
TCTGGGGGTATTGATGGGGGTATTTGCAAGGTGATTCAAAAAGTTGATTAGGTAAATCAGCATTTTATACGCTCCCTATATTTCCCTCCTCCGCTACCAAATTTCCAACTTCGCTGCGGGCTGCCTCAAAGACCGGCACGGACTGCGATCCGTATTGCCTCCGCGTTGTTGGACAGGTCGAGCGCCTTTAGCATTTCGGCGCGATGCATTTTGACCGTCCTCTCGCTAACCCCCAATGTGTATGCGATCTGTTTGATCCGTTGCCCCCGGGAAAGCAGAGCAAGAACCTCTCTTTGACGGGGACTCAGCTGGCTGACGAGTGTCTTTGCCCTGTCTGTCCTCTCTCTTACGAAGGCTGCTTCTTCGGACAGGATTTCGATTTGCGTGCCGATATAGGCTTCGAGTTCCCGGTTCTCATTGTGAACCGGCGCAATCATTACCGAATTTAGGAAGGTCGTTCCGTCCTTGCGGTAGTTCACCAATTCGACGACTTCCGGCCGCTCCTCACGTATCGCGTCGCTTAGCAGCTTGCGCCGGGCGGGATCGGTATCCGGCCCTGCAAGGAAACGGCAGTTTCGTCCGAGCACTTCATCGCGCGCATAACCGGTGAGATTCAAGAATTGCTGATTGCAGTCGACCAACGGGTTATCAGGCAATCGTGGATCCGTCACGACCACAGCGATGTGTTCGCAAGCCCCAAAATCAATCAACTTCATACATCGCTCCCCCCGACCCCTGGGATGATGCCGCTGGTCTATTGCCGCGCAAGAACTGCCTCGGCTGCCTTTTTGCAGTCTACATTAGAAGGGCGTGCGTGCCTAATCCTGAGCACGGATGCTTTGATTGCCGCCGCCGCTTGGCATTCTGCTTTTCGGAGATGGGCCCGCACTTGTTTGCTGATTTACTCGGCCGAACCTGGCGAAATTGCCCCAAAGTACAGGTGCCCAAGGCGGAGCATTTCCTTAGCGTGGAAAGGCATATCCCATTGCATGTGAGGAGGAAGCCCGTGTCTGATCCTGCTCGGCCGAAAACCGGTAGCGTCGAGTCATTCCCGGCTCCAGCCTTGTCTACGGCCGTGTCCGACGAACTGGCGAGAATATTGGAACTCCTGGATAGAGAATTTCCTCAAGCGGTGGAAATCGGATTTACCTTCGCTGGCAAACTGCAGGTCCATATCGACGTCCGCAGCCTGGAAGAGGTCACAGTTCTGGATGCCAAGCTTCCCTCGATGGGGGGCGGGCTGTTTTCCGATGTTCGATACGGCGGGACGCCGGGGCACGCATTCCTGCACCGAGTGAGCGCCTTGGTCGCGCGTTAGGGCGCGACGCTTCTGATTTCTGCGTCGCGTGAGAGGAAGAAAACAATGCAAGCGAGAATATCCGCAAGGCTTTTGGGATTGGCGTTGTCGACTGCACTGATTGCCACTCCGGTGATGGCTGAAAAGGCCCATCAGCTCATCGACATAAACGGCATGGATGCCTGGGGAGCCGAGCAAGCTCTTAAGTCCCGCGGCTTCAAGAGCATCATCAGCCACCGGAATACGATGGGTTACACCAACAGCTATTGGTGGGACGATCGCGATGACAATTGCGTGGTGGTGGAGGTCTATAACGACTCGGTCGAGACCATAAATGACGCCAAAGACTCAGATTGCGGCCATTCGGGCAATTCGGCGGCGGCAGTCGGCGCGATAGCTGGATTGGCGATATTGGGAGGTTTGCTTGCGAGCAAATCCCACCACCATGAAGGCAAGGAGTACGGCGAAGAGCAGACGGCCGATTTCGATCGTGGATACAAGGACGGGCTGCACCACGCGCAATATCACAATTACAGCAGGTCCGACGCATACTCCCATGGCTATCAACAGGGAGCAGACGAGCGCTCCGCCAATCTGCAGCACCACTACAATCGTGGCGGATACCACCAGATTGCCGAGTACAAGGATCTTCAAGGTGCCGCGGCACGCAATTTCGATCGCGTGCTGGAAGAGCGCGGATTCAGCAATGTCGACGGGTTCAAGTCAGGCTCCAGCGCGTACACGATCTGGAACAAGCGCGATACGCATCAATGTTTGCAGGTCACGGTAGCCGACGGGCGCGTTTATGACATTCGCGACATCGACCGGCATCCCAATTGCAGATGAAGATAACTGTTGCACCAGGCTCCACGCTTTCCCCCCTTCCCATCCCAGCGCGGAGCCTGGGCATCCCGCAGCCTGCAAAACTCGATATGAGGTGAATGCGATGTCGAAGTTTCGTTCTCATTCCGGTTTGATCGCATTTTCCCTGCTCATTCTGCTTGGCGCATGCGGTTCGGAAGCGACTGGCGAAACAGGCGCTGAAGTGCCTTCGGCAGAATCAACTGCTTCAATCCCAGAGAGCGGCGACGCGCTGGTTCCCGGGACGGACTATCATGCGACGGCTCAATTGGCCTGCGCGATCAATGGCGGCGAGATAGATCAGTATTGCTCCGCTGGCGTCAAGCGCGGCTGGGGTGAAGATGGAACGACGCTGGTCGAAATTACCAAGCCGGATGGCCGGAAACGCGCGATATTTTTCTTGGGTACCGAAGCATATGGGGCCGATAGCGCCCAGGCCGATGGTTCAGCAGCCTATGATTTCAAGGCGACCCGCCAGGGCGATGAAACGCTGATCGAATACGGGCCGGAACGCTACATCATCATGGATGCGTTCGTCGTCGGTGGTTGATTTGCAGGGGCCCCTTAGCTCCACCGAAATCTTGATGATTATTCCCTTGTTTTATCCAGCATTGGAGAATGCCGCAGGCACTGCGATGGCGTTGTCGCGAAAGCCCCGAAGAACTCTCAGGCTGACGTCCGACTGGAAATCCATTTCGTAGCGCGTGTCGAGCACGTAGGCCTTGAGGCGAAGCCGCACACCCATGAGAAATTCGGTCTGCCACTGGTTCACCAGCACGACGACCGGCTTGGACAGATAGATGTACCTGCTCGACAGGGCAGCTTCGTTCACGATGATCCGGGCCAGATCCACATCCTGGTCGGGCCCGATATAGAAATCGAGAACCACCTGCATATCCAGCTCGCCGTAATTGCCGGAGGACGTCAGATCGGTGAGGAACTTGCTGTTGGGTATGGTGACCGTGTTGTCATCGAGTGTGCGCATCCGAACGGAACGGAGCCCGATGGCGATGATATCGCCATACTCGCCGCCGAATTCCACCCGGTCTCCCACCTGGAAAGGGTGATCCAACATGATGATCAGGCCCGCGATGTAGGAGGCCACGAGGTCCTTCATGGCAAATCCGACTGCGACAGCTATCGAGCCGCCGACAACGGCCAGCGTGGTCTCGTCCATCCGGAATGAGAGCAGCACGACCGCGATAGTGGACGACACGTAGATGACGAATTGAAGGACAGTGTAGACCTTCTGCAGGGTCATACGGCGCGAAGAGAACTCTCCGGCGAATGCCTCCACGAACCGCGATGCCAGGCGCAGGATCAGCCAGGCGGCGGCGATCCATATGATCGAGGCAAAGACCCCGCTCCAGCGGATGATGTTGCCAAGCTCCGACAGGTGCACAGGCTCACCATTGCTCTGCGCGGCCAGCGGCGCCGCCGGGATTAGCAGCAGCACAAGGAGTGTCGGCAGCAGTTTGAAAGGCAGGCGCTGCATCACGGCTTCCTCAGCATGATCAGGTTACGCCGTTCCAGCAGACGGTACACTTCCAGCCACCACTGGATCGATATCCGGTATTCTCCGTCATTCTCTTGCACGGCATCGATGCGGCGCAGTCGCCTGAGCGCGTCGTCCACGATCGGGATCGGCAAGTCGGTCGCTCTGCCGATCGATTTCGGATCGGCGCGGTCCATCTGCAGAATCGCTCTCAGGACGAAGAGCACGGACATCGGCAAGGCGGAAAGCTTTTCCGAAGCGGGCCGGGCGAATGTGAGGACAACGATCTTCTCACTGTCTTCCACCACGAACAGCGATCGCCGCCAATACTCCAATGCCACGGCCGGATTGCCGTCTGCGTAGTCGTACAGCGTCTCGAAATAGCCGAGCCGCTTTCGCTGATCGACCGAGAGGTCGCCGGACGCCCCGAACACGCCGACATCCATGACGGATTCGAAATCGGGGTCTATTCCCGCCTGCTGGGTACGTCTTTCAATGATCTCGCGGATTTCCTGCAGCGGCCAATGCGGCAGACGCACCACTGCATCGAACATCAGGCGATCGAAGCGGGCGCGGCGCAGATAGTCCCAGGCAACGCTTTCGATGGACATAACCCAGGTCGAACGCGCACCAAGCCCTCTGGCGAACTCAATAAGCCTCTCGAATTCCGACATGCCGCCGATTGCTGGCACGATCATCCTTTGAATATCGTCGATCGTGATCAGGAATGACTGTCCGCTGCTCACCATGGCCTGACGGAGCGCGTCGGCTTCATGCGTTTCATCCTCCAGCTCCATCGCCTCGGCAATGCTGCGCAAGATGCCGTCCAGCCCTTCAGAGGTGGCCTTCAGCTGGATGCAACGGTCGTAGCTGTGATCTCTGCCTGCCAGATCGCTGAGCATGGTGGATTTGCCGAGACCGCGATCGCCCACAATCGCGATGATATTGCCGGGCCTGATCCGCGGCTGATCGAGTCCGCCTGGCCATGGGCGCTCGTCATAGGCCCTTTTGGCCTCTCTATGGGGTGCAAGCGCGTCGCGTATTTCCGGGGGAAGGGACTTGTACCGGCCGCTGGCCTTGTCTTCGGCTACCTGCTTGGCCGCTTGTTCGCGCACCCTTTGCTGATTGATCTCGCGGACCAATGCGACGCCGGAGATCTGGCGCGCAATTGCCGATCGGCCGCCTTTGAGCAGCAGGTAAACACCGGCCACCGAGTAGGGCAGCACGGTGGAGAGCGTGGCGGGGCGGCGGGCGATCCAGGCCAGAAAGGTGCTGCGTTCGGCTTCAGCCTCGGCCAACGTCTTGATCCTATCCTGCCACCAACGTGTCAGGATCAATGCCAGGATCGGAACCAGCAGCCACGCCAGATTGGTGACCCAATTGTAGATGGCGCCTCTGCCGACAATGGCCTGAGAGATCTCCAAAATGAGAATGACGGCAAGCAGAGCGCCGCCGGCGAGACGGAGCGATTTCAGCCGCAACTCGGCACGCGGGTCGGTCCGCCTGGTGCCATGCGCTAATTCGTTGACGGCAACGAGCAGGAACAGGGCCGCCGCCGACCATATCAGCACCAGCCAGATGATCTGGCTGCCTGCGAAGTCTAGCTCGGGAGGCCACAGCCAGTTCAGGACGACAAGCAGAATCAGCCAATCCAGAGGGCGCCGGATCCGCCTCCAGAACTCGATAAAGCGGGCCTTGATGGCGCTCGATACGTTTTTCCGCCTGTTGCTGCGCGCGGCCCGGAAGGCATGCGCAAGGATCAGATCGCCCCGGCGGCGCCACGATCCGAATATCAGAACGGCCAGCACCATCCAGGACAGGTCGAAGACGAGTTTCGGAGTTATCTCCAGCCCCTGGCTGATGAGCCGCGGCCAGCTTTTCGCATAATAGCGAAAGTTCAGCGCGATCTGGTCGATCTCGCGGTGGACCTGCGCAATGCCTTGCGAGCCGTAGCCCAGTATCTGCGATCGCTTGCGGGAGGAGAGGGCGGGTATCAGCGCCAGCCGCGCTTCGTTCAGTCGCGTGACTGCATCGTGCATTCCAACGCGCCTGCTCCAGATCGTATCGGCATATTCCCTGCTGATGCGGTCGGCCGACTGTTCCAGTTCCAGATAGCTTTCCTGCAGTTCGGCGGCTTCGCCAAGCGATGCCTCCAGAACTGGATCGATGGGATCCGGATAGATGTTTTCGGCAGCGAGCCTTTCGCGCGCCGCCAGCGCGCGTCTGAGCCGCTCGCGGGCGGTATTGAGATCGGCGACGAGAGCGTCATAGGCGCGGTCCGCATCATCGCTGGCGGACCGGCTGCCAACCAGTTCTTCGACCCGCCTACGCCAGCCGAGCGCTTCTTCGAGAACTTGAGGAAGCTGGGCATTCATCCTGGCGAGCTCGGCCCGCGTCTCGGCTTGCGACCTTGCAACTGCAAGCAGCTCCGCATGCTCAGTGGCAAGCAGCCGCGATTGTTCGTCCCTTGCAGCGGCAGCCTGCAGTTCGGCAGTTTGCAGGCTGGTTTGCGCGGCCTCCAGCGCAGCATCGGCATCGGCAATTTCATCCAATGCGCTGGCGGATATCCCGGAATTGGCGAGCAGGTCGTTCAGTCGATCTGGCGGCAGTGAGAGTGCACGTGCCTTTTCGACCAGCACCTGTGAACGGAGCCATTCCAGCCGCGTATCGATATCCGCGTCCTTGGGCGGTTGCGCTTCGGATCGCGCTTGCTGTCCGGCCGGCGATTTCAGCACCTCTGTGGCGCGCTCGTTATCCATGAAGTGGATCAGATCGATATCGAGCGACTTCAAGTTGGTCGGATTGCCGGCCAGGAAGTTGCGCAGGCCGGCCAGTTCTCCTTCAAGCCGCGTGGCCTCCGTCTGTTTGGCCTGCAATTCATCCTGGCGGGATTGGGCATCGCGGGAGCGCGCGCGGTGGGCATCGAGGATCCGGTCCTGGCGGCTTTGCGGAAGGCGCAGGAAGCCGGCCTGTGCCATCGCTAGGGTGGCTTCATTGGCAGACAGCGGCGCTAGCGCTGCCTGATCCTCTTTCGCCGCTGAATAGAATTCGTCGTCCAGAACGAGCCGCACGACAGCTTGCGCGATTTGGCTTCTCCGACCTGCCAGGGTCAGCTCGAAAAGGCTGTCCGCATCGATGGATGGATCCAGGGTGCCATCCCGCAACTGGGCGATCTCGCTCGCCATTTGCAGGTTTCTGTCGGCAATTGCGGAATTGGCCGGCGGCGGCGAGGGCTGGGCAAGTGCCTGAAACGAGGCGCCCATCAGGGCCAGCGCGAAGAGCAGCGCGAGGCGCCTGAAGAAATCTGGTTCGGCTTGTCTATCGGTCGTCAAATCTGTCGCCCCGGCTCCCCGAACGGCCATGATGAGCATTCTATGATGCGTTGTTCAAGCAATTGCGGCATTCTGGATGAAGCCGGCGTTTAAGTCGAGATGCCGGGCCTGGGTATCTGAGGCGTCCGGTCCGTGGCAGTTGAATTGCCCGAACCCGCATAAAAATGGGGCGGCCCCGCGAGGCCGCCCCAGTGGCTTTCCAATCAAGTTATTGCCAATCAGAAATCCTTGCGAACGGAAACGCGCCATTCGCGAGGTTCGCCGACCTGGGCGTATGCCGTGCCGGCAAAGCCGTAGACCGCATCGAAGCGGAATGGCTGGTAGTAGGTGTCGAACAGGTTCGTCACCTCAAGCGCGATCGACAGATCGCGATCTTCATTCCGCCAGGTCAGCCGGGCGTTGCCCAGCGTGTATGCCTTGTAGTTGCGGAAATCGGTGCTCGCCGCATCAAGCGCATAGCCGCGGAAATCTTCGCCGCGATGCGAGATGTCGATACGCGGCGTGATCGAACCCGAACCGTTCATCTCGATCTCATACTGGATACCGGCACTCGCCTGGAAAGTAGGCGAAACGATCGGATCGCCAGCCTGAATGCTGGTGCCGACTGCGGCTGCGACCTCGTCATACTCGGAATCGAGCAGCGTTAAGGACGCATCGATCATCAGCCCTTCAACGGGCTCGGCCATGAGTTCCGCCTCGACGCCCCAGATCTTGCCATCGCCCGCATTGGCGATCACGGCACAGGGGCCGCCGCCATATTCGGTGCAATCGGAAAGCGGCAGCTGAACGTCCGTGTACTTGTTGTAGAACGCTGCAATGTTCAGCCGGACCCGGTTATCCAGCAGGTCGGTCTTCAGGCCGCCTTCGTAGGATGTAACCGTCTCCGGACCGAAGGATCCTTGCAGTGCGTGCTGCGGAATGAACGGGCGTGCCGTCACGCCGCCGCCCTTGAAGCCGGTGGAGGCTGTCACATAGGCGAGGACTTCGGGTGAGAAGCGGTAGTCGGCCGAAATACGCCAGTCGACACGATCGCCGTCATAGACCGCAGTCAGGTCATGAAGCGGGCCGAGGCCGAACGGATCCGGCGAAAGCGGCGTGGTTCCATCCAGATTGCGGCGCTGGAACGTGTAGTCCTTGTGCTCCTCCGTATAACGGATACCGCCCGTGATATTCATGTTGGGCGTGGGATGCAGGATCAAGGTGGCGAATGCCGCCTTGCTGTCGGCATTGATCGGATCGTCACCCTGGAATTGCAGAGGCAGGCCGGGGACGATGTACCGAATGTCCTGGATGGTGAAGTAGACGCTGCGCTGGTCGGAATAGAACCCGCCAACCGTCAGGTCGGCCAGGTCGCCCAGTTCCACGTTCAGCCTCAGTTCCTGGCTGACGAACCAGAAGTCGAGATCGTTGTAGCCGCCGGCTGCACGGGTCAGCGTGGGAGTGAAATCGTCATCCGTGCCCCACTTGTTGTTATATTCCCGATATGCCGTGATCGACTGCAATTGCATCGTGTCGCTCAACTCGACGTCGATATGGCCCGAGACACCCCAACCGGTAAATTCATTCCGGTTGCCGGTAGTCCAGTTGCCTGCCTGGCCCGCGGCAGGAAGCGCCCAGCTTGCGTAGGTGCAGAAGTCTCCGCAAAGGAAATTGGAGGCATCGCCTTCGGCAATGATCGGGACCTCGGCTGCGCTGGTGCGGTCGGAGTGCTGATAATCGCCGATAATCATCACTTCGACCCGGTCGCCTTCCCAAAGCAGTGAGCCGCGAACGCCCGAATAGTTCACGCCGCCCAGCTTATCGACGACGCAATCGTTATTGGTCGTGGCGGCCGGCATTATGCCTTCGGGATTGTTGGGGAACGCACAGCCATAGTCGATCTGGTCGACATAGCCGTCCTGTTCCTTGTGGACCGCGGATACCCGGCCATAGAGGGAGTCGGTCAGCGGGAAGTTCGCGCTTCCACGCACTTCCATGCGATTGCGGCTGCCATAGCTTGCTTCAACCGATCCCGAAGGGGTCGGATTGGGCTTTTGCGAGAACAGCTTGATCGCGCCGCCGATCGAGTTTCTGCCGGTCAGCGTACCCTGTGGGCCACGCAGCACTTCCACCCGGTCGAGATCGAGCAAGTCGAAATTCGCGCCGGTCAGCGTCGGGTAGTAGACGTCGTCGATATAGAGCCCGACGCCCGGTTCATAGGCCGGGTTGAAGTCGAACTGGCCGATGCCGCGGATGGATGCCCCCATGGATGCACCATAGGCGCCGCCCATTTCATTCAGCGTGACACTGGGTGCCTGCCGGGCGATCGCCTCGATGTCATCCTGGTTGCGGGCTGACAGCATTTCGGAATTGATGGCGGTAATTGCCAGTGGCGTGTCTTGCAGAGCCTGTTCACGAAACTGCGCTGTAACAACGATCACTGGATTTGCAGAAGTTGTGTCGTCTGCATCGTCCTGTGCCAGCGCAGGGTTGGCAAATCCCAGAACCAGCGCCGATGCGCTGGACGCCAAGGCAATGCGCACGGCTTTACACGATACGAATCCTGTATTCATTTTGCCTCTCCTTTTGACCCTTTTCGGGCCTTAAATCCGCTTTATTTCAAGCAGTTGTGCGGCAATTGTTCTACCAACTCAATTCCCGCCAGTCCCTTGTTTCTGGGATCTTAAATTATCAAATGTTAGTTTTGGCGAGGATTGCAGAGGCTGGCAAGTGCACTCGCAGCGACTTCAGAGTTTCACGTCATTTATGACTCATCATGAGGTAAAAAAGTCACAATTGTTAGTATCATCGTTAGTCAATCCTCGTTAGAGACGAGGTTTATGCGAGTTACAGGGGGAACATATTGATGGCCGAAGACGGCGAGATCTCGGAGAGCGAACTGCTTCTGGATATTTTGATGCTCGGTGCCTTCGTAAACACGCCGATGAAGGATGGTGTTTGCAGTCCTGCCGGGATCGGTCTCACCGACCTCAAGATCGTTATGGCACTGAAAAATACCGGAGATTTGGCTGGTCACGACCTGATCGAGATCATCGGTATCGCGCCGATGAATGTCAGCCGTGCCTTGCGGCAATTGCGCGAAAAAGGGTGGATCGAAGATGCGCCGGATCCGGAAAACCGGCGCCGGAAGCCGGTCCGCCTGACGAAGAAGGGGCATGCCGCCCATGACCGGCTTCAGCCCAGCTTCGAAGAAGTGGCCAGCGCCCTTGTCGGCAATTTGACGAAAACCCAAAGGAAGCAGTTCCGCAAGTCCTCCAGACTGGCGCTGCGCGGTATGGCGGATTGGATCAAGAGCCACCACCGCGATGTCCATTGGGATGTCTGAAGCTGGCCGCGCGCGCTACGGCAGCGTGCGCTTTCCCTAATTTTCGGAATGCAGGCCCGCTGCTGGTTCGCCTTCGCAAAGGCTTGGCAGCGAGCCTAGCCTTCAGGATTTCTCCTGCCCTGCCAGTATGGCGCCGAATTTGGGGTGCGCAAAATGCATCGGCACGTCCTGCCGGTATGGCCAGGTCTTGCGGTGCTTTTCCGCCGGTAGCAGCCTGTCGGGGCCGAGCTTGTCTTCGGGATAGGTCTTGTCGGCGGGCTGCAAGTGGCTGGTGGTGTGGGCCCATCCCTTTTCGTAGTCGCCTTGCCACTGCATCATGTAATCGAGCCGCTTGATCTTCCAGACGCCGTTTTCCCGGACATAATCGTTTTCATAGATGCCGGCTTCCATGAATTGCTGCGGCATGAACTCTTCTTTTGTGTCCTGGAAGTCGTCGTGCCAGCCGCCGAACAGCATGCCGCGAAAGCGCCCTTTCGCCGTTTTTCGATCGGGCGCGACGGTGATGATGTCCTGCATTTGGAAGTGGTCGAGCAGCAGGCCGTCCACGGGGCCGGGCTTTCCGCCGGTGAAGCGTCCGGCGATCCAGTCCCCATAGAGACGCTTGATGCCCGCATGGCCGACATATTCGCCGGAGAGGAATACAACCACACCGTCATCGGCGAACAACTCCGCCACTTCGTCGGGCCGATTGAAATCGATGTAATAGCCATAGGCCCAGTGCAGGCGCCGGATAGCGTTGATGTCTTCCAGTTCGTCTACCCGCCGTTCCAGCGCGTCCAGGCGATTTTCTACGTCGCTCATATTCGACTCTCCCAAGATTCTTTGTAACAACCCTAACGAACGATAATATTTTGGCGAGAGGGAAATCGGACATGAGCAACAAGGAACGTCCCTGGGAAGGCCGCGTGGCCTTCATCACCGGTGCAGTCACCGGAATTGGCCTGGGTGTGGCGCAGGCCTTTGCCGATGCCGGAATGCGGCTGGCGCTGAGCTATCGCAATGAAGAGGACAAGGCGCGCACGGCCGAATGGTTTGCGCAAAAGGGTTATGAAAAGCCGTTATTCGTGAAGCTGGACGTCACCGATCGTGCGGCATTTGCAGAGGCCGCACAGAAGGTGGCCGACCATTTCGGCGAAGTGCATGTGCTGGTGAACAATGCCGGTGTCTCGGTATTCGGGCCGACCGACGAAGCGACCTATGACGATTACGACTGGATCATGGGCGTCAATTTCGGCGGGGTGGTGAACGGGCTCGTCTCTTTCTTGCCGAAGATCAAGGCCAGCAGCGGACGGCGCCATGTCGTGAATATCATTCCTGCCTGGGCCGCAGGCGGGCATCTACACGGCGAGCAAATTCGCTGTGCGCGGGCTTACCGAATGCCTGCGTTACAATCTTGCTCCGCATGGGATCGGCTGTTCGCTCTGCTGTCCCGCGCTTACGCGTACCAATGCCTGGGCTTCTTCCAGCAAGCGCCCGGAGAATTTCGGGAATACCGGTTTCCGTGAAGAGACCGACGAAGAGCTGGAGCATTTCGGCAAGGTCTTCGAAGAAGGCATGGATCCTTACGAAGTGGGGTCAAAAGTTCTTGCCGGCATGACCGAGGGTAAGGGGTTGATCCTGACCCATCCTGAGATCGGGCAGGATCTCGAGGAAATCCACACCGCCATTATGGCTGCGCTGCCGGATGAGGAGGCGCCCGAAGGCCGCTTGCGCATCGAGGAACTGCGCCGCGCGGGCAACCGCGCTGCAGAGGCAGGGGTAAAGACGAGTTTGTCCGACCTCAGCTGATCGCAAGCATGGCGCTCGCTGCGATCAGCCGGCGGCTCGTTCCAGCAGGCCGAGCTCGTCCCGTTTGGCGCGCTTCGCGATGATCAGCAGCAAGACCACGATCGGGATGGCCGCGGCATTGATGGTGAGCATGGAGGCGCGCAGATTTCCCGTCGCGTCGGACAGCATGCCGACGACATAGGGTCCTATTCCCAGGCCGAGAATTGTCATGGACAGCAAATAGGTGCTCGCCGTGATGGCGCGCATGCGCGGCAGGACCTGCTCATACATGATGGCATAGAGCGGAGGCATCCAGCCTGTGAGGACAACGCTGTAGAGGGTGAAACGGAGATAGAAGTCGAACGCGGTCGGGGCGAAATAGACCCAGAAGCTCATGATGGGGGAGAGCCCCATGGCGAACAGCGAAATCCACACCCTGCCTGCACCTGGCAGCCGCATTTCAAATTTGTCGGACAGGGGGCCCCACAGCAGCGGGCCGACAATGCCCATCGTGGCCGAAAGAATCCCGAATTGCAGAGCGGCGTCGCGCAGCGAAAGCTCATAGGTTTCGATCAGGAAAGTCGGATTGAAGGCCATCATTCCGTAATTGATGACCGATTGGAGCGAGCCGACGCAGATCGCCATGATGAGCGTGGGGGAGCGGGTGATGACCCGAAAGGCCTGTCCGTCGGACAGGCGCATATTCTGCATGAAGTTCACAAGGGCGAACAGGCCGAAACCGATCACGCACCACTGCAGGGCATGCGGGCTGATCGAGAGTTCCCCAATCCGAAGCGGCGGACGAGGCGCAAAACGGGAAGTGATGGTGTAGAGCGCCAGCATCGCCGCGATGATGGCTGCCATCCAGAGCAAGTTGTTGCGCCAGACGATCTTTCCTGCCTTCATCCGGTGCAGGTTCTGCCAGTTGGCAATCGGCACAATGGACGCCAGCACCTGTGTCCCAGCACGGAATGGATGCGGGTCGGGCGCCGTCTCGATACCGTCCATTGTCCCGCGCGGCGGTTCTTTCAAGAACCACATCAGTGCAGCGATTACAAAGCCCGGTATGGCGGCAACGAAGAATGCAAACTGCCAGCCCCGGATGCCGAACGGCGCAGTGCCCTCGGGATAGCGTACGTCCCACCAATCGGCGGAAACGCCGCCCAATACCAGCGAGCTGCCCAGGCCCAGCGCGATGGCTGAGGCTATCACGGCCATCACGAAGCCGCGGCGCTGCTTGGGCCAGTAGTCGTAGACAAGGCTGGTGCCGGCCGGTTGAGCCGCCGCTTCCCCAATGCCGACGCCCAGGCGGGAAATCGCAAGTACGGCAAAGCTAGAGGCGAACCCGGCGATTGCAGTGGCTGCCGACCAGACGATCAGACAGATGGCAAGCATCCTGGTGCGGACCCAGCCATCCGCAATGCGGCCAAGCGGCAGGGAAAACAGCGCATAGAACAGGGCGAAGACGGTCCCGTAAAGCAGGCCCATCTCCGCATCGCCGATCTCAAGATCCTGCTTTATCGCAGGCGCCAGGATCGCCAGGATCTGGCGGTCGAGCAGGCTGGCGCCTTGCGTCAGGGCGACAAGCGTCAGGGCGTAACCGGCGCCCTTGAGCGGCTTTGTCGGCAGCTCCATTCCCGGTCAGGCCTTTTCGGCGGAACGCTCTGCGTCGCGCTTCACATCACCTTCCCAGCGATCAGCTACCATTTCCTCACCCGTGATCGGGTGCTTCATGTGGAAGGGCAGCAGCTTGTGCGTGGGCCACAGCCAGTGATCTTCGATCAGTTCGTCCGGGCCGGCAGGATCTTCGGGATAGAGCGTCTTGGGGAAGGGCACATATTCGGGATTGGTATAGGCCCAGCCGGTTTCGAAATCGGCGTGCCAGTGCGGGAAGTAGTTCAGCACGTGAATGCGCCATTTCCCGTCGGAGCCCTTCTTGTAGGTGTTTTCGTAGATGCCGCCTTCCCACCATTGGCGGACGCCCAGACCGGCAGCCTCGTCGGTATAGTCCTTGTGGCGGCCTGCCTGCATGGTGGAACGTGCGCGCATCTTGGCTGTGACGCCATCGGGCTGGATGTCCACGATGTCCTGCAATTGCGGGTGATCGAGCAGGAAGCCGTCCACCGGCCCATTATTGTTGTGGGTGAAGCGCTTGCGAAAACGCTCGATATATAGCCTGCGCGCACCTGCCTTGCCCTTGTACAGGCCGCCGAAGAAGCGCACTTCGCAATCGTCGGTGAACAGGTCGATCACCTGATCGTACATGCATTTGTCGATCAGGTAGCCGTAGAGAAATTGCAGCTTGCGCACGTCCAACTCGTCTTCACGTTGAGTCAGCCGGCGCTCCAGCTCTTCAACCTTGTTCGCCAGTGCTTCGAGCGAGACTTCAGACATCGAATAATCCTCTTTTCCAAAATTTCAGTTTTTTCGGGCGGAGATTTGCTCACCGTCCCAGAGCTTCCAGCCGTTCCACTTCGCCGCGATAGGGCTTGATTGCGCGGAACATCAGCAGACAGGCCAGCGGCAACAAAATCCCCGCTGTCAGGACCAGTGTTTCGCGCAATTTTTCCGGATCGCCAATCACATATTGGGAGATCAGGCCGATCACGAAGCTGCCCATCGCCCCGAAGAAGGTGAACATGAACAGATATATGGCAGTGACCTGGCCGCGCATGGAATTGGGCGCGATACGCTGAATTGCTGCGTTTTGCGGAACCGCGCCGGCAAGGCCGAACATCGCCGCAAAGCCGAATGCGATCATCGAGGTCCAGCCCGTCGGCGCCAGAAGTGCGGCGAGCGTACTCACGGTCGTCCCGCAAAAGAAGATGAAGGCTGCACGCACATTGGCATCCTTATATTTCTTCGAAAGAAGCTCCACGAGTGTCCCACCTAGCAGGAGGCCGGCGAGCGAACCGATCAGAACGGTGATGCCAATGGCCGCGCCGATTTCCGCTTCGTTCCAGCCGAAGGTGCGGATCATGAAAGGGATACGCCAGAAGGCCAGGCCGAAACTGTCCAGCGCGCTCAGCGCCAGTGCCGCGAAAAGCGGGTAGTACACCCTTCCGCGGGTGTTGATTGCCTTGACGGCGTCCCACCCCATGAAGGTGATAATATTGCGCCCAAGGCCGGCATTGCTTGGCGCCTTTGGGGCATCCGCGGTCGGTGCGAAGCGGGCTGGTTCCTTCACGGTCAGGAAAAGCAGCGCTGCGATAAAAGCGGGCAGGGCGATCCAGATGAGGATCCACTGCCAGCCGAAGATTCTGAGGCCGGCAATATGGCTCGGCTCCCAGCTGGAAGTCATCACGATCAGCCAGCCGCCGATGACCGGGCCAAGCGTGGTTCCGCCTATGAAGCCGAACTGCAAAAGCGCGAAGGCGCGGGTGATGATCTTGGGCGGGAAAGCATCGGCGATGAGCGAATAGGAAGACGGCGCATGGGCAGAGCCGCCTGCGGCCAGGAAGACACGGCTGCCCACGAATTGGACGAATGTCTGCGCGATACCGCCCAGCGCAGTGACCAGCCCGACTACGGCAACGCCGCCGGCCAGGACGTATTTGCGCGGCCACAGATCGGCCAGCCGTGCCAGGGGAATGCCCACGAAGAGATAGCAGATGATGCTGGCGGGCCCGGCCAGAAAGCCGAGCTGTGCGTCGGTCAGTCCGAAATCGGTCTTGATGCGTTCGGCCAACATGCCGAACACCACCTGATCGAAGAAAGTCACGAATGTTGCGAAGACAATGACGAACAGCGCCCAATAGCGCGCGCCGACCGATGGCCATTCCTTCTGAGGCGTACCATCGGCGTTCGCTGCCGGGTCTTTCGTGCCGATTTCCGGTGACGCGCCAGCGCCCGGGGCTATCGCCATACTTCTCTCCCAATCCCATTAGCGATGGCGAAGTTGTTCCCCGCTTATTCGCGTGCCCTGCATACAGGTTGCGCTCCCGAATGCAAAATAGTAACAAATGGTAATATTATTCAGATTGCCCGGCAAGCGGCAAAACCGATTTGGGAGAACATCATGCAAAATCTGGCGGGCAAGACCGCGTTCATCACGGGCGGCGCGAGCGGTATCGGCCTGGGCATCGCCAAGTCCGCCCTGGGGCACGGCATGAATGTTGTGATCGCGGACCTGCGTGACGACCATCTTGAAAGCGCCGTTGGTGAGCTGGATGGCGGCGAGAAGGTTCTTCCATTGAAGCTTGATGTCACCGATCGCGCGGGATTCGCAAAAGCGGCAGATGCGGCCGAGGAGAAGTTCGGCAAGATCCACCTGCTGGTGAACAATGCGGGGATCGGCCTGGGCGGCCCCACTGAACTTGCCACCTTCGACGATTGGGATTGGATGATGAACGTCAATCTCGGCGGCGTGATCAATGGAGTAGTCACGATCCTTCCCCGCATCCTGGCGCATGGGGAGGGCGGGCACATCGTCAACACCTCTTCCATGTCGGGCCTGGTGCCTGTTGGCGGGACCACTCTCTATTCAACCGCCAAGTCCGCAGTGATGACGATGATGGAGTGCATGCGGCCGGAGTTCGAGGCGCGCGGCGTGATCTGCTCCGCATTTTGCCCCGGCGCGGTCCAGTCCAACATCGCGGAATCGGGCAAGACGAGGCCGGAAACGCTGGGCGACACCGGCTATGCGGAGACGGACAAGCGGCGCCAGGGGGCCGGCAGTTTCCTGCATCTCTTCCGGACCAAGGAAGAGGTCGGCGATCGGGTCATGGAAGGTGTGCTGAATGACGAGCTGTTTATCCTGACCCATTCGGAATTTCTGCCGGGCGTGACCGACCGCGCGAAGGCGACCGTGGCCGCGGTCCCGGCAAAGCTCCCCCAGAACGAGGAATACAAGAAGACCTTCGCCATGCTGTTCAACTCGCCGATCTGGGCCGACGAGATCGAGCGCCAGACCAAGCTGAAAGGATGAGCGGCCCCCTGGCCTCGGTTCAGCGCGCCTCCCCTGTGAAGGTGCGCAAGGCGGGATTGGTATGGTTGGGCATCGCCAGTGCCTTCTGGACGGCAGGCCGCGCATGAACGCGCTCGCACCAATCGACCAGACGCGGGAAGTTGCTGGCAACCTCCAGTTCGGGGAACATGCGATCCACCATCATCCCGCAATGGGAATAGAAGTTGATGTCGGCCGTGGTGTACATTTCGCCGGCGAGCCAGGGATTGTCGGCCAGGTGATCGTCAATCTTGCGGCAAGCGTAAGTGATCTTGTCGGTTGCATTGGCGAGGTCGGCTTCGGAAAATCCGGACCGGGCCGTGCGCCATTTCTTGCGCTGGTCGGGCAGGGGAATACGCTCGACCAGCTTGTCGAACTCGCCGCTCTCGATGCCCCGTGCCAAGACGCCGACCATGCGGTGCCAGCCATGCATCGAGACATAGTTCATCACCTGCTCGTCAACGAACTTGTTCCAGTAACGCATCCGGGCCTTCCCCACGGGATCGTATGGCCGGAGCGGAATTTCCGGGAAGACGTCTTCCAGATATTCGTTGATCACGGTCGTGTGGGTGATCACCGCGCCGTCATGATCCAGCACAGGAACCTGCCCTTCGGGATTGAGCTTCACGAACCATTCCGAATGCTGTTCGAACTTATGCAGATCGACATAGACGCTTTCAAATTCCAGGTTCTTTTCCATCAATGGAATCATGGATTTGAGGGAATTCGCGGCGGGTTCTGCGTGATAATATTTCAGGGCCATTGTGCCTCTCCATTCTACATATTCTTGATGCTGTGCGCTCTCGCAGCCCAAGCCGGTAAGGGCGATTGCTGCGTGGATGGGCTGGCCTGAACTAGACCAGGAGAACGATTGTGAGTGATGCTGCCGAAAAGCTGAGCGAAGCGCCCGATCAGGTCGAGGCGGAGATCGATTATCTCCTGCCTTCCAGCCGGATCAACCGCCGGTTCTGGGCCCCGGGCGAAGAGTATAATACCGGCGAGTACAAGCCTTATCCGGTTACTATCCGCAATGCCCGGCGCGGCGGGCCGTTCACTCTGGACGAGCATGGATTCTGCCTGACGCAGCACAGAACCAGGATCACGGACTGGGAAGCGAATTACGCTGCGGATAGCCCTTATGCCGCCGAAGTGGTCGATGCGGTCAAGGATCTGACAGGCGCCGATTTCGTCGTTCCGATGGGCGGCATGGTCCGTACGTCGGGCAAAACCAGCAAGCTGTGGCAGCCGCCTGCGGCCGAAGCGCATGTCGATTTCACGACCCGCACGGCGAACAATCTGGCCGAAAGGCTTTACCGGGCCGCGCGGCCGGATGGCGCGGGTTACGACCGGTTTATCTGCTTTTCCTTCTGGCGAGCGCTTTCGCCGCCACCGCAGCAAATGCCGCTGGCGCTTTGCGAGGCGGGCTCCGTCGGCGATGACGAGGGGACGCACAACACCAAGGTCGACGTCGACGAAATCCCGACCGGCGACGCGCTTTACGCGCCGATCGAAGGGGAAGAGGACATGGTTGCGGCCACGATTTTCCGGTATTCCCCCGATCATCGCTGGTGGTTCTTTCCCGACATGACGGAAGACGAGGCGATCTTCATCAAGTTTCACGACAGCGACCACAGCCGCGCCTGGCGCTGCCCGCATACGGCCTTCTTCGATTCAAGCAGGCCGGACGCGAAAATCCGCAAGAGCATGGAGTTCCGCGGGGTCGCCTTCTTCACGCGAGACTGATCTGCGGCCTGGCGCAGGAGCGGAAGCAAGGGCATGGCTGCTAGGCTGGCCATCGCGTGAACGGTCAGGCCGGCTGTTCGCTCGATCCGCCGGGCACGCCCTTGGAAATGCGCATCTCGTATTCGGGATCGTCTTCCGGCCGGGCGAGCGAGTCCAATACCCGCTCCTGCAACTCGACCAGAGGTACGCGAAACTCCGGATAGGGCAGGATGTAGAACTGGTTCTTCTCGATTGCCTCTAGCGTGTATCCGGCGAGCCGTTCCGGATCCATGCCGTGTTCGATCACCGATTTGAGCCTGGCCTCGTCCTGCTCCGTGCCGGTGTAGAAACCGGTATTGGCAAGGTGGCTGGGGCGAGCGCGCATCGACTGGTGAATGTTTGAGTTTACGGCACCTGGGCATAGCAGCGAGCAATTGACTTTCGTGTCGGCCAGATCCTGGTCCAGACATTCCATCAGGCCGCGCTGGGCCATCTTGGTGGCAGTGTAGATGCCGCAGCCGCCGAGCGCGATGAAGGCCGACATGGAGGCTGTCGCAGTGATATGGCATTCATCGCCGCCTTCCAGCATGCGCGGCAGGAATGTCTGAACGGCATTGATCAGACCATAAAGATTGACGTCGATCTGCCAGCGCCAGTCTTCCATCGTTGCCAGTTGCAGCGGCCCGAATTGCGAAACGCCGGCAGTGCTGAACAGCAATTGCACCGGGCCGAGTTCGTGCACGACGCGGTCGGCGGCTTGCGCGAAGGCATGAGGATCGGTCAGATCGAGCTTGATGGGCATGACGGGTGTTCCAGCGGCTTCGAAATCCGCGGCCGCCTCGTCCAGCCTGTCTTGCATGATATCGGCAATGGCGACCTTGGCACCTGCCTTAACGAGAGCCTTTGCCTGGCCCAGGCCAACTCCGGACCCGCCGCCCGTCACGAAGGCCACCTTGCCGCTTATTCCAGTCATTTGCTCTCTCCCACTCGATTATTGGGGCTGTTGCCCACTCACAGGCTGGTTCGCCTGCGCCGTTCATTCGCTTTGCATGCCTTGTTCTCGTTGCCGCACACCAGCGGCTCTTTATGCAAAATTGATCAAGAAAGGGCGTGCCCGTACCAGTTTTCGAATCTAACAAATGATAACGTTATGCTTACGCGCATATGAACGCAAGCCTACCTTTTCTGCGTGGTTGAGGCTTGTCAGCTGAATTTGCGCTGAAGGCATTTCATCGAAATGGGGGATTGCTGCGACTTGTTTAAATCATAACAAATGATAGAAAGCGCCAAAGGCTTTGCTGCGCAGCAAGGCGAATGGGAAGGACCGCCTGATGGCAAAGAACAACACAATCACCCTTTACGACCTGCAGCTGGAGAGCGGGGCGACGATCAGCCCCTTCGTGTGGGCGACAAAGCTCGCGATTGGTCACAAGGGCTTCGAAATGGACATCGTTCCGGGCGGGTTTACCGGGATCATGGATCGGACCGGCGGCAAGACAGAGCGTTTGCCGGCGATCGTCGACGATGGCGAATGGGTGCTCGATAGCTGGCTGATTGCGGAATATCTGGACGCGAAATATCCGGACCGGCCGACCCTGATTGGCGATCCCTCGATCAAGCCATGCGCGCAGTTCATTGAAAGCTGGCTATGGGCGACTGCAGTCGGCCCATGGATGACTTGCTATGTGAAAAGCTATCGTGATCGTTCTTTGAAGGTCGATCACGAATATGTGACATCCTCCCGCGCAAACATGCTGGGCGCGCCGCTGGAGGAAATCATCGTCGGGCGCGAAGACCGCTTGCCCCAGATTTCGGCGAATCTTGAGCTGCTGCGCGGGACTCTGCGCGAAAACCGGTGGTTTGGCGGGGATGAGCCCAATTATGTCGATCACCGCCTGCTGGCCTGTTTCCTGTGGCTTGCCTCGGTCTGCGATACGCCTGCGCTGGCCAGCGACGATCCCTTGCGCGACTGGCTCGACCGCGGGTTCGATCTTTATGGTGGACTGGGCCGCCATCCGGGCCTGTCCGACATTTTCGGGCTGGAACAGAGGCCGGGCGACCCGGACCTGTTCGACCGCTCGCCGAGGGAATTCGGGCTCAACAAGCGCAATACCGGCCCGGCCTCCACTGCCGAAGAGACTGCACGGATAACGGCCGACACGAATTGAATGCAAACGGCGGAAAAAGCTGAGGGCAGCGATCATACCGCGTTGACCGGGGGCGCATAGCGACTAAGTCTGCACGCATGCTTGAAACGGCCGCACTTGGCGTTCCACCCCCACTGAAAACCCTGGAAGCGAATGGCCCCATTGCGCTTTTTCTCGATTTCGATGGCACGCTTGTGGAAATCGCATCCACACCCGAAGGCATCGAACTCGCGGAGGCATTGGCCGAGCGGCTTGAAGCCCTGGCCGAACGGCTGGAGGGGCGGCTGGCGCTGGTGAGCGGGCGCTCCACGTCCGATATTGCCACTCACCTGGGCGAACTCGGCGTTGCCCGGGCCGGCTCCCACGGGGCGGAACGGCTGCGGGCAGACGGTTCGCCAATCGGAGAGCGGCCTCTCGATCTTCCGGCCGAAGCGCGCCAGGCGGCTGCAGATTTCGCTGCTGCCCATGATGGTCTCGACCTTGAAGAGAAAAGCCACGGGGTGGCGCTGCATTTCCGCGCCGTCCCGCATCTTGAAGCCGCTGCCATTGCCTTCGCCGAGGACCAGGCGACGCATCATGGTTTGTGGGTCAAACTGGGCAAGTGCGTGGTCGAACTCGTCAATCACGGTGCCGACAAGGCCGGCGCAGTGCATGCCTTCATGCTGGAAAGCACGTTCTCCGGTGCATTGCCGGTGTTTGTCGGCGATGACATAACCGATGAAGATGGAATGCGCGCAGCGATAGAACTGGGCGGTTTCGGGGTAATCGTGGGAGAGCGAGAAGGCACCGTGGCAAAGTATCGTCTACCATCTCCTGCAGGAGTCCATGAATGGCTGGAACTGTAAGCGCCGAGCTGAAAAGTAATCTTGAGTTATGGCCGATCGGCAATTGCCAGGTCAGCGGACTGATCGACGAGCGGGCAGGGCTCGTCTGGGGCTGCGTTCCGCGCGTCGACGGCGATCCCGTGTTCTGTGCGCTGCTGAACGGCGGCAATCTGGAAAGCGGTGTGTGGCGTTTCGAACTGGCGGGGCAGGTCAAGGCGGAACAGCACTATATCCGCAACACCGCCATGCTGGTTACCCGGCTCGAGGCCGAAGATGGCAGCGCCGTGGAGATCACGGATTTCTGCCCGCGTTTCGAACGGTCCGGGCGCATGTACCGCCCTGTGGCCTATGCGCGGATCGTGCGCCCGCTGGCCGGCGTTCCGCGCTTGCGCGTCGTGCTGACCCCCATGCGCGATTACGGCACCGCAATTGCGGAAACGACCAACGGCACCAACCATATCCGCTATCTGGTTGGCGGTGAATCGATCCGCCTGAGCACCGATGCGCCTGTGGGATATGTGCTGGAGAAGCGTTCTTTCCGGGTCGAGAGCGATCTGCATTTCTTCCTCGGCCCCGACGAGCCGTTCAGCGGCAATATCCGCTCCGAACTGCGCCGGATGGAGCAGTTTACCCGCCGCTATTGGCAGCATTGGGTGCGCGGGCTGGCCATTCCGCTGGAATGGCAGGAAGAGGTGATCCGCTGCGCGATTACGCTGAAATTGTGCCAGCATGAAGAAACGGGCGCGATCGTGGCCGCTTTGACCACGTCGATTCCCGAGGCGCCCGATAGCGAGCGCAATTGGGATTACCGCTACTGCTGGATACGCGATTCCTACTACACCGTGCAGGCGCTCAACCGGCTGGGTGCGCTGGATGTGATGGAGAAATATCTCGCCTATCTGCGCAACATCGTGGACGAGGCGCAAGGCGGCACGATCCAGCCGCTCTATTCCGTGATGGGCCAGGGCGAACTGGACGAGATAACCGCGTCCTATCTGGCCGGTTACCGCGGGATGGGCCCTGTGCGTCGCGGCAATGCGGCTTACCGGCAGATCCAGCACGATTGCTATGGCCAGATCGTCTTGCCGAACGTGCAGGGCTATTTCGATCAGCGTCTGCTGCGCATGGCCGATGAGCGCGATTTTGTGAGCCTGGAAGAAGTCGGCGAGATGGCGTGGAAGATGCACGATCAGCCCGATGCCGGCCTGTGGGAGTTCCGCACGCGGCAGGAAGTGCACACCTATTCCGCGGTGATGAGCTGGGCGGCCTGCGACAGGCTGGCCAATGTCGCCGAGACGCTGGGCAAGGAAGACCGGCGGGAGCTGTGGCGCAGCCGGGCCAATGCGATACACAAGAAGATCGAGGAGGAAGCCTGGGTCGAAAACGGTGAAGAGGGCGGGCATTACGGTGCAAGCTTCGAAAGCGACTATCTCGATGCCAGCCTGCTCCAGCTGGTCGAGCTGCGCTTCCTCACGCCGGAGGACCCGCGCTTCCTATCCACCTTCGCTGCCGTAGAGAAAGCGCTCAGGCGGGGCGAATATATGCTCCGCTACGCCGCCGAAGACGATTTCGGCGCGCCGGAAACGGCGTTCAATAT
>JAUIFP010000134.1 GCA_030430365.1 Alphaproteobacteria bacterium
GCGAATGCCCTTCTTTTCGCATATGATTCCACCCATGGCCGCTTCCCCGGCGAAGTGACTTCGGATGGCGACAGCATCACCGTGAACGGCAAGAAGATCGCCGTCACCAAGGAACGCGATCCCGGCAAGCTGCCGCATGCCGAAATGGGCATCGACATCGTTCTGGAGTGCACCGGCTTCTTCCAGTCCAAGGAAGCCAGCCAGCCGCATCTGGATGCAGGCGCCAAGCGCGTGCTGATTTCCGCCCCGGCCAAGGGCGTGGACAACACCGTGGTCTACGGCGTCAATCACGGCACGCTTACGGCGGATCATGAGACGGTGGGCATCGAACGCGGTTTCATGACCACGATCCACAGCTACACCAACGATCAGCGGATGCTCGACCAGATGCATTCCGACATGCGCCGCGCCCGTGCCGGTGCCGCCAACATGATCCCGACCACCACTGGCGCCGCCCGCGCCGTCGGCCTGGTTCTGCCCGAACTGAACGGGAAGCTGGATGGCAGCTCCGTGCGTGTGCCCACGCCCAATGTCAGCCTGATCGATCTGGTCTTCACGCCTTCGCGCGATACCAGCGCGGAAGAACTCAATGCGGCGCTCAAGGCTGCAGCCGAAGGTCCGATGAAGGGTGTGCTGGACTATACGGACGAGCCGCTCGTCAGCTCGGACTTCAACCACTATCCCGCCAGCTCTACGGTCGACAGCCTGGAAACCGCCGTGCTGGAAGGCAAGATCGGCCGCGTCGTTTCTTGGTACGACAATGAATGGGGTTTCTCGAACCGCATGATCGATACTGCGAAAGTGATGGCGAGTTTCCTCTGATCCACTGGAGGACCGGCAATGGCACGCTTCAAAACGCTGGATGATGCAGGCGACGTAGCAGGCAAGGTTGCGCTGGTGCGCGTGGATCTGAACCTGCCGATGGATGGCGGACAGGTTACCGACAACACGCGCATTCGCGCTGCCGAGCCGACTATTCGCTATCTTTCCGATAAAGGCGCGAAAGTCCTTCTGCTCGCGCATTTCGGGCGGCCCAAGGGGCAGCGCAGTTCCACCCAGTCGCTCTCCATGGTGCTTGACGCCGTGGAGGACGTGCTGGGCAAGGAAGTGATGTTCGTGCCCGAAGTGGCCGGGGACGTCGTCGCCCAGTCAGTCGGCATTCTGGGCAATGGCGATGTTGCGATCCTCGAAAACACCCGCTTCTGGCCGGGCGAGGAAGCGAACGATCCCGACTTCGCAAAGGCGATCGCCGCCAATGGCGATCTCTATGTCAATGATGCGTTCTCCGCCGCGCACCGCGCGCATGCGAGCACCGAAGGGCTCGCCCATTTGCTGCCGGCCTATGCCGGGCGGGCGATGCAGGCCGAGCTCGAAGCGCTTGAAAAGGCGCTTGGCAATCCGGCCAAGCCGGTTGCTGCCGTGGTGGGCGGGGCGAAGGTTTCCTCCAAGCTCGATGTGCTGACGCATCTGGTGACCAAGGTCGATCATCTGATCATCGGCGGCGGCATGGCCAACACTTTCCTTGCCGCGCGCGGCGTGGATGTCGGCAAGTCGCTGTGCGAGCATGACCTGGCGCAAACGGCCGAAAACATCCTTGCCGAAGCGGACAAGGCGGGATGCACCGTGCATCTGCCCTATGACGTTGTCGTTGCTAAGGAATTTGCCGCAAACCCGGCCTCGCTTCGCACATGCAATATGCACGAGGTTGCCGAAGACGAAATGATCCTCGATGTCGGGCCCCAGGCGGTCGAGGCACTGGCCGATGTGCTCAAGACGTGCCGCACCCTGGTGTGGAACGGCCCGCTTGGCGCATTCGAGACGGTGCCTTTCGATAAGGCTACGGTAGCGCTGGCCAAAACGGCGGCTGCGCTCAGCAAGGAAGGCTCGCTCGTTTCGGTTGCCGGCGGCGGCGACACGGTGGCGGCGCTCAACCATGCAGGCGTGGCGCAGGATTTCACTTATGTCTCGGCTGCAGGCGGGGCCTTCCTCGAATGGATGGAAGGCAAGGAATTGCCGGGCGTTGTGGCGCTCGAGGCGTAAATAGAACCAAGCAATATAGGCAGGACGGATACATGATCGAACAGGACATGCTGGAGCGGATCACGACGGGCAAAGGCTTTATTGCCGCGCTGGATCAGAGCGGTGGCTCGACGCCCAAGGCGCTTGCCGGATACGGCCTCGACGAAAGCGCGTGGAGCAGCGAGGACGAGATGTTCGGCCTGATCCACCAGATGCGCAGCCGGATCATCACTTCGCCCTGCTTCACCGGCGAGAAGGTGCTGGGCGCCATCCTGTTCGAAAAGACCATGGACGGCACGGCCGACGGCAAGCCGGTGCCGGCGCTTCTGCGGGAGCGCGGCGTGGTTCCCTTCATCAAGGTCGACAAGGGCCTGGAGGATGAATCTGACGGCGTTCAGTTGATGAAGCCGATGCCGGAGCTGGACGCGCTGCTTGCCCGTTCCAAGGCACTGGGCGTGGTCGGCACCAAGATGCGTTCGGTTATCCATGCCGCCAGCGCATCCGGAATTGCCGCCAATGTGGCCCAGCAATTCGAAGTCGGAAACCAGATTGCCGATGCCGGGCTGATGCCGATCCTGGAGCCGGAATACAACATCAAGTCGGGCGACCGGGAAGAAGGCGAGAAAATCCTGCTGGCCGAGATTCTCAAGGGTCTCGATGCGCTGGAAGATGGGCGTCAGGTGATGCTCAAGCTTTCGATCCCCGTGGTGCCGGACAGCTACAAGCCGCTGGTCGATCACCCCGCTACGGCGCGCGTTGTGGCGCTGTCGGGCGGTTTCACCCGCGCAGAGGCCTGCGTGGAACTGGCGAAGAACCACGGCATGATCGCCAGCTTCAGCCGTGCGCTGCTTTCCGATCTGCGGCACGATATGAGCGACGAAGAATTCGATGCCGCGCTGTCCAGCGCGATCGACGAAATCTACGCCGCTTCCATCACCTGATCGGGGCGGGATGCTTGGCGATTGCACCGAGCAGCGATAGAGGCTGCCTGCGATGCCTGATTGCCAGCTTTATCTGATTTCACCGCTTGAGGTCGGGGGCGCGTTCCCCGGCCGGCTGGAACGTGCGCTGGATGCAGGCCCTGTCGCCGCCTTCCAGTTTCGTGTGAAGGATATGGATGAACATCGGGCGGCCGAGCTGGCGGAGCCGCTCCTGCGCATCTGCGCGGAGCGCGACGTGGCTTTCATCGTCAATGACAGCATTTCGCTGGCCAAGCGTCTGAACGCCGATGGCGTACATCTGGGGCAACAGGATGGCGACGTGGCGGAGGCGAGGGAACGGCTCGGCCGCGATGCGCAGATCGGCGTGACCTGCCATGCCAGCCGTCATCTGGCGATGCTCGCCGGGGAGCAGGGCGCGGACTATGTCGCTTTCGGAGCCTTCTTCCCCACCACGACCAAGGAGGTCGAACATCGGGCGGAGCTGGATCTGCTCGAATGGTGGCAGACCTATTTCGAGCTCCCTTGCGTGGCAATCGGGGGGATCACGCCTGACAATTGCCCACCTCTGATCGAAGCTGGAGCTGACTTTCTGGCTGTTTCCGGCGCTGTCTGGAATGGCGACGAGGCGGAAGCCGTGAAGGCCTTCTCCCGGCAGCTCAGTCGCGGGTAGAACCCAGCTTTATGCAGCGCAGGCCCGTTTCGTTGCCGTCCTTGTCCAGCTTGCGCAGAAATCGTTCGCTCTGAACGTCGTAGCGTTCGCCTTTCTTCGGGCCGCTTGTGATCACGACATTATCACCGGTCCGCAGATAGGTGCCGCTGCCCTTTTCGCTCCAATAGGTCGAAGCATTGGTCACCTGGAACGATGCTTCCGGCACGTTGACGCCGCGGCTTGAGGCAGCGTCGCCCGGCAGTTCGCAAACATAGACCCCGCGGGCGAGCGTTCCGAGCTTGCCGCCCGATACGGCCATGGCGGGAGCCGAAACCAACGCTGCGGCGCCCAAACTTGCTGTCAGAATAGTTTTCATCACGTCCTGATCCTTGCGGCGCGGCTACCACGCGAATCCGCTCTTCGCCAGCCTGGCCATTGCTTGTCCCCAGCCTGTCCTTGCCGATGCCCGGTGCATTCGCTAGGGCGCGCGCTCAACAGTTACATAGCGTTGGAAAGCTGAACCCCATGAAAATCAGTGG
>JAUIFP010000135.1 GCA_030430365.1 Alphaproteobacteria bacterium
GCACCGGCAATAATCTCGCCGGCACCGATGCCGTCATTGTCGCGGGCTTGAGCGGGAGCGGCCGAAGCCATAGCCATCGCACCTGCGGCGACGGTTCCGACAAGGCCTTTGGTAATGGTCTTCATGGTTTCATCCTCTGTCTTTCGCTTGGGCGGTTATGTCCAAGCTTGATGAGGATGGTTTAGCGATTCGCCCGTGAGATCACGCTGAACTCGCAAGACAGCCGCCGTTCATGAAACGGCCGTCTTTTATGAACACCTACTTTTCTGCGGTTTCGGCCGGCTTCAGCCCCGTCCAATAGGCCAGGAATGACAGAATATCGGCCGCTTCCTCGATCGCCTTGTCGGTCGGCTTGCCGGAACCATGCCCTGCCCGCGTCTCGACCCGGATCAGTTGCGGGCGCTCGCCCAGCTCGGCGGCCTGCAATGCGGCCGTATATTTGAAGCTGTGCCCGGGGACCACGCGGTCGTCCGTATCGGCGGTGGTCACGATCAGCGCGGGATAATCCGTGCCGGAGTGGATATTGTGGTAGGGCGAATAAGCGCGCAGGATATTGAAATCCTCTTCGCGGTCCGGATAGCCGTAATCGTCCACCCAGTACCGGCCCGCCGTCCAGCGGTCGAAACGCAGCATGTCCATCACGCCGACGGCAGGATTGCCGGCAGCGAACAAATCCGGCCGCTGATTGGTCACGGCGCCCACCAGCAAGCCGCCATTCGATCCGCCCTGGATCGCCAGCCCGTCGGCCGGCGTGATCCCCTGCGCGATCAGATATGCGCCCGCCGCAATGAAATCGTCGAACACGTTCTGCTTGTTGGCGCGGCGCCCGGCATCGTGCCATTCCTTGCCGTATTCGCCGCCGCCGCGAATATTGGCGAGCGCGAAGGCCCCGCCCGCTTCCAGCCAGGCCATGCGGCTGGCGGCATAGCCGGGCGTCAGCGAGATATCGAAACCGCCATAGCCATAGAGCAGAGTGGGCACCGCCTTGCCCGCTTCCGCCACTGCGCGGCTGCGTACGATGAACATCGGGATCGTGGTTCCGTCCTTCGACTGGTAGAAACGCTGTTCCACTGCATAATCGTCAGGATCGAACGTGACCTCGGGCTCGGCAAATGCCGCCGTATCGTTGGTTTCGATGTTGAGCCGGTAGATCGAACCGGGCTGATTGAAGCTGGAATAGCCATAGAAGGTTTCCGGATCGCCCGGCTTGCCGGTGAATCCCGATGCCGTGCCCAGCCCATTGAGCTCGATCTTCTTGAGCGGTGCGCCGTCCAGCCCGTAAATCTGCGCCAGCGACGTCGCGTCTTTCAGATAGGCAAGGATCAGCTTGTCGCCCACGATCGTGGCACCGTCGATCGGCTGTTCCTTTTCATGGACCACGACCGACCAATCCGGATCCGGCTGATCCAGGTCGATCGAGACCACGCGGTAACGCGGCGCATTCTCGTTGGTCACGAACCACAGCGTGCTGCCCACGGCATCCACTGCGTTCCAGGCATTCTCGAAACCTTCGACGATGCGCCAAGGCTTCCAGCCCTTATCCTTGCGGGCGGCCAGATCGATGACATGGATCTCGTAACGTGAATCGGTGCCCACGGCGCTGGTGATCACAGCCCAGCGTCCGCCATGCATCACTTCGGCATAATGGCTGCGCTTGGGATGATCGGGCGTCGCGAAGACCAGCTCGTCTTCCGATTGCGGCGTGCCGATGCGGTGGAAATAGACCGCATGGTTATAATTCAGCGCCTGGAAGTCGCTCCCTTCTTCGGGCTCGGGGAAACGCGAATAGAGGAAGCCTTCTTCCCCCACCCAGGCCAGCGCGGTGAACTTGGCCCAGCGGACCTCGTCTTCCAGGACCTGTCCGCTATCCACATCCAGCACACGCAGGATCCGCCAGTCGGTGCCGCCATCCTGCACCGCGTAGAGCAGCATGCTGCCATCGGGGGAGGCTTTCCATCCGCTCAGCGCCGTGGCGCCGTCTTCCGCCCATTCATTGGGATCGAGCAGCAGGCGCGGCTCCGCGTCCAAAGCGTCTCGCACATAGAGCGGGGCCTGGTTCTGCAGCCCGCTATTGCGGGTATAGAAATAACGCTCGCCCGCTTTCACCGGCAGGCCGAAACGTTCGAAATTGTAGAGTTCGCCGATCTTGCTTTCGAACCAGTCGCGCGCGGGAAGCTTTTCCAGATAGGCATCGGTCACCCGGTTCTGGCGTTCGACCCAATCGGCAACGTCTTCGCTGCCGCGCACATCCTCTTCGAGCCAGCGATAGGGATCGGCAATCGTGTGGCCGAAGATTTCTTCCACCACGTCGTCGCGGCGGGTTTCGGGATAGTCTGGCTTGGTCATGATCGGCTCGTCAGCAGGAGAAGCAGCGCAAAGCAAGAGAAGTGCGGCGCCGAGCACGGCGCCCCTGGCGGCTTTCATGGCGTTCTCCCAAACACAAAGGCGGCTGCAACCCTAAAGATCGCCGCCGCCTTTGCAATTTCAAAGCTGTAAAGCCGATCGAGGTTCGCCCTCAGGCCTCCGCCATTTCCATGTCATCGGTCATGACCGGGCCGCTGTCCTGCCCCTTGGCATCGACATCGCGGTCCACCAGTTCGATGATCGCGATCGGCGCCGCGTCGGAGGCGCGAATGCCGGCCTTGATGACGCGGGTATAGCCGCCTTCACGGCCCTTGTAGCGCTCCGCCAGCACGTCGAAGAGCTTCTTTTCCTGCGCGTCGTCCAGCAGGCGCGAATGCGCGAGACGGCGGTTGGAAAGACCGCCACGCTTAGCCAGCGTGATCAGCTTTTCGACATAGGGGCGCAGTTCCTTCGCCTTGGGCGTGGTCGTCTGGATCTGCTCATGCTTGATGAGAGCGGCGGCCATGTTGCGCAGCAGGGCAGCGCGGTGTCCGCTCTTGCGCTGCAGTTTGCGGCCGGAAATCTTGTGACGCATTTCTTATTCTCCGTTTGTAAGGGGGCCGTATGAGGTACCCCGGTACTGGCGAGAGCGGTGGCTCGCCGGTTTTCCGCTGCCAATGCACTCCTGCGCGAGCAGGAGCGCACAGGCCCTGGGCTCCGGGAAGCACCCGGAGCTCAATTCATCAGCCGAGCAGTTCCTGCTCGAGCTTCTTGGCCATTTCTTCGATATTCTCCGGCGGCCAGCCAGGGATATCCATCCCAAGGCGCAGGCCCATGCTGGAGAGCACTTCCTTGATCTCGTTGAGCGACTTGCGGCCGAAATTCGGCGTACGCAGCATCTCGGCTTCGGTCTTCTGAACCAGATCGCCGATATAGATGATGTTGTCGTTCTTGAGGCAGTTGGCGCTGCGAACCGACAGTTCCAGCTCGTCCACCTTCTTGAGCAGGTAGCGGTTGAGCTGGTTGGCGTCGCTTTCTTCCGGCTGAGCTGCAACCCCGATCATCGGGCTCGCGGCCTGCGGAATGCCTTCTTCGAAATGGACGAACAGCGTGAGCTGGTCCTGCAGGATACGTGCGGCATAGGCCACGGCATCCTCGGGCGTCACCGTGCCGTCGGTTTCGATCGTCAGGCTCAGCTTGTCATAGTCGAGCTCCTGCCCGACACGGGCATTCTCGACCTTGTAGCTCACCTGGCGGATCGGCGAATAGAGCGAGTCGACCGGGATCAGGCCGATCGGCGCATCGACCGGACGGTTGGACACGGCCGGAACATAGCCCTTACCGCTATCGGCGGTCAGTTCCATGTTGAGCGTCGCGCCTTCGTCCAGATGGCAGATCACCAGATCCTTGTTCATCACCTCGATGTCGCCGGTCACGGCAATATCGCCCGCCTTCACTTCAGCAGGGCCGGTCGCGGAAAGCTGCAGGCGCTTGGGACCTTCGCCTTCCATCTTCAGCGCAATCTGCTTCACGTTGAGGACGATGTCGGTCACATCCTCGCGCACGCCGGCGAGCGAGGAGAATTCGTGCAGCACGTTCTCGATCTTGATCGAGGTGATCGCTGCACCCTGCAGCGACGAGAGCAGCACGCGGCGCAGGGCATTGCCCAGCGTCAGGCCGAAACCGCGTTCAAGCGGTTCCGCCACGAAGGTGGCCTTGCGCTTGGCATCGCCACCGGCCTTGATTTCAAGGCTATTGGGTTTCTTCAGTTCCTG
>JAUIFP010000043.1 GCA_030430365.1 Alphaproteobacteria bacterium
CCTACAACCAGCCCGTCGGCATCGATCAGATGCCAGTTCTTTTCGACCTCGGCCGGTTTGATCGACCGGGTGGTCTTGCTGAGCGCCTTCATGGCTTCGCTTCCTTAGCTTGATAGTCTGTCTGCTTACGGGCCCGCCCATGAATGCCATGCGCATCGGATCCCGCGGAGTGCGCGCCCTTTGTGCGCAAATTCGCCGCAGGTCAAGAGAATGCGCGCGTTTCGGTGGAGGTATAATAATACCGCGCCGCTATGCGGAGTGTCATCCGGGCAGTGCGCCAAGCCATTGCCGGGCAGCGTGCGCGGCCGTATCGGCGCGCCAGCCGATGGCTGCCGGCGTGTCATAGGGATGGATTTCGGCCAGACGCTCGACGGCGCGATCGAGCAGGGCATCATTGGTCTTGAAAAGCGCCGCGACTTCGCGCTCGTCCCCGCGCTCCCCATCCCACTCATAGATCGAGCGCATGGCCGGCATGATGTTGGCGCAGCCTACCAGCCCTTCGTCCAGAAGCTGGCGGGCTGCCTGGGCGGCGTCCTCTTCGCTGCCGAAGGGGCACCAGATCAATGCCGGTGCCGGAAGAGCGGCAGAGCCGGTCATGCGAGCGCACCGACCTCCCGCCTTCCAAAGGCGTGCGCGCCCCAGGCCGTGGCCGCGACCAGCAAGGCGCCGACCAGCTGGTGCAGCACGGCAAGCCACAGCGCCACTCCGGTCAGAACCGTGGCAATCCCAAGCAAGATCTGAAGGCCGAAGGCGGAATGGATCGCGACCGAACTGGCCCGGTGGCCTAGCGTCTTGCAGGCCCGTGCCAGGATGATCAGCGCCGCCACGGCCACCCACGCCCACCAGCGATGCAGGAAGTGGAGCAGGAAGGGATCGTGGGTGAAGGCCCAAAACACGCCATTGTTCCAATTCACTTCGGGAATGAATCGGCCTTGCATCAAGGGCCAGGAATCCGATGCCAACCCGGCATTGAGCCCGGCAACCCATGCGCCAAGCAGAAGCTGGATGAACAGGATCACGCAGACGATCAGCGCCAGTGGCAGCATGCGCGCCGGTTTCGATTTCGGATCGCGTTCCAGTGAAAGCAGATCGAGCGCAGTCCAGACCAGCCCACCAAGCGTGAACAGGGCCGTCAGCAAGTGGATGGACAGCCAGAAATGGCTGACATCGGTCATCTGTTCGGAGAGGCCGGAGCGGACCATGTACCAGCCGAAGACGCCTTGCAGCCCGCCCAGGGCGAGAAGCGCCAGCAGGCGCGGCTTATAGCCCGCCGGGATGGCATGTTTCACCCAGAACCAGGCGAGCGGCACCGCGAAGACCAGCCCGATCACCCTGCCCAGCAGGCGATGGAACCATTCCCAGAAATAGATGAACTTGTAGTCCTCCAGCGTCATGCCGGCCGGGCCGCTGACCTGCCGATACTCGCCGATCTGCTGGTAGGCTTCGAATTCGGCCTTCCATTGCTCCTCGCTCAAGGGAGGAAGAGCCCCGGTCACCGGCTTCCACTCGGTTATCGAGAGGCCCGATTCCGTCAGCCGCGTGATCCCGCCAACGGCAACCATCAGCGTGACGAGTGCGGCGACAACCAACAGCCAGCGTGCGAGCGCGAGCGGACGAACGGACGAGCCGATCCACGCCCCGATAATTCCTCGCTGTGGGGTCCATTCTTGCATGTGCTGCATGTGCGACGGGGCGAGGCAAAGCGCAAGGCACCGAGTTGCCGGGAGCAAAATCTTTAGACATTTGCCTATTGCGGGCTTGCGTAATGTTACACTGTTACATACATGGCCTGCATGAAGACCCCCCAACCAGCGAATCGCAACCATCTGGACCGGATGGGAATGCTCCTTTCCGGCCTGTGCGCGCTGCATTGCGTCTCTGGCGTCGTGCTCGTGCTCTTGCTGGGCGTTGGTGGCGGCATTCTGCTCGATCCGATGATTCACCGCGTGGGATTGGCGCTGGCAACCTTGCTGGTCGCGGTAGCGATCGGCCTTGGCGCTCTGCGCCATCGCCGGGCCGCGCCCTTTGTTATCGCGATGACGGGCCTAAGCTTCATGGGCGGCGCCTTGGCGGTTCCCCACGGCCTGCACGAGGCTGTGCTGACCATTATCGGGGTCGGTTTGGTGGCGCTGGCCCATATCTTCAATCTGCGCGGCGCGCGCTGAGATTGCCTGCACGGCCCATCGCCGCCAGGCCGGCCACGGCAGTTTTTCGTCATTCGGCGAATTAGCCCTGTAAAGAGATGGGCGGCATCGCTATCTCGCAGCGCATGGCAGCTACGCTTTCCCTGACCGTCAATGGCGAGAATCTGCGGACGCTTTCCGCAACGATCGCCCAACTCGTGACCGAATTGCAGCTTGCGCCCGAAAAGGTCGCAGTCGAACGCAATGGCGCGATCGTGCCGCGCTCGACCTTTGGCGAGGCGCCGCTGGCCGAAGGCGACGTGCTGGAAATCGTGCATTTCGTCGGCGGCGGCGATCATGCGGTGCCTCCGAGTGCGGATACTTGGAGTGTCGCGGGCCGGACCTTTCAGTCGCGCCTGATCGTTGGCACCGGCAAATATCGCGATTTTGCAGAGAATGCCGCCGCGCTGGAAGCTTCCGGCGCAGAAATCGTCACCGTCGCCGTACGACGGGTCAATGTCTCGGACCCGAAAGCCCCGATGCTGACCGACTTCATCGATCCCAAGAAGACCACCTATCTGCCGAATACGGCGGGCTGCTTCACCGCAGACGAAGCCATCCGAACCTTGCGCCTGGCGCGGGAGGCCGGCGGATGGGACCTGGTCAAGCTGGAAGTGCTGGGCGAAGCGCGCACGCTCTATCCCGATATGCGCGAGACGCTGAAGGCAACCGAAGTGCTGGCCAAGGAAGGCTTCTTGCCAATGGTCTATTGCGTGGACGATCCCATTGCAGCGAAACAGCTGGAAGAAGCGGGCGCGGTGGCTGTCATGCCGCTCGGCGCGCCGATCGGATCGGGGCTGGGCATTCAGAACCGCGTGACGATCCGTCTGATCGTGGAGGGCGCCAGCGTGCCGGTGCTGGTCGATGCCGGGGTCGGTACGGCCAGCGATGCGGCAGTGGCGATGGAATTGGGCTGCGACGGGGTGCTGATGAACACCGCCATTGCCGAAGCCAAGGAACCGATCCGCATGGCCCGCGCGATGAAGCTGGCGGTCGAGGCCGGGCGCGAGGCCTATCTCGCCGGGCGTATGGGGACGCGCAAATACGCCGATCCTTCCAGCCCGCTTTCCGGACTGATCTGATGCGGCCGGCACAGAGTGCCGCCGCCATCGCCCGATACCCTGCCAGGCCCAAATAAATCTGCGCCAGCAGGCCCGTCGTTTACAATATGCTAACCACGCTGCGCGATGGTGTGTCTGGGGCCGATTGGAGGGGCCAGGGACATGGCACTGCAGGACACAGCATCGCTGACCATTGCCGAGCTACGCGAATTTGCCAGTTTCGCTGCGTGTGAGCAGCGATATATCAAACGCAGTCTCGATATCGGGCTGGGACGTCAGGATGCGTTCGAGCTCTGGGCGCGCGATCCGAATGAACATGAATCGATTGCCCGCCAATACCGTGCCTATCGCGATCTGACGGCACTGCGTGACACTTTGCCCGATGAAGGCGCCACCGAAGGCTTCGAAAGCTTCATGGGCAAGCTGCTCGGCATTACGGCCTTCGATCTTTCGCAAGAACGGCTCGAAAGCTTTTCGGCCTATCGCTTCCTGTATGAGCGCCTGCTGGGTGCCGAAGCGCGGCCCTGGCTGCCGAGCGCATTTTGCGCAGCAGCGGCGTTGCCGCAAATCCGCCCGGACAAGCGCAAGAAGCTGCTGCAGAGCCTGAGCGAATCCGCCGCAACCGCGCCTGGCTGGTCTGACCGTCAGCCGGCCTTCTATCCCGAATTTGTCGAAGCCGAAGCGGCCTGAGCAGGATTCCAGATTTATGAGTGCAGATGGATTTGAGCAGGTTTCGGTTCACGAAATCGCCCATGCCGAAGTGGAAGCATGGCGGGGCGAATGCCTGTCTATCTGCGCGAAGGGGCAGGCGCTGATTGGCCGCCTGCTGGAGCTGGCCCGTGCCGCCGGCAAGCGCGTCCGTCTCTTGGACAAGGCGCAGCACCGGACGGTGGAAGCCATGCGCCTGGCCGACATGATGACGGGCGAAACACAGGCTGAAGATGCCGATGCCGTGCTTTCCCAATGGCAGTCTCTCGAATCGCGCTGCGAATTGCTGGCCAGCGGCGTTGCGACCGAAACCGTCGATCGCAGCGGCAACTGGTTCGCCATGTTCGATCTGGCTTCCTATCGTTCCGGCCGCGTCGTGCGCGGGCGGTGGACCGTCAGCCGCGAAGAGGCCGAAGGGTTCCTGCAGGAGCTCGATCATTCCTTCACCATGCTGAACCAGCAGCTGGGCTGCATGTGCCAGGAACTCGGCGGCGGTTTCGATAGCGGCAGCAAGAAGCCCAGAAAGACTCAGGCGCTCTAGCCGCCCGCACTTTCAGGATTTGTAGAGCGCGTCGATCCTGTCGCTGTAACGCGCCTTGATCATATGTCGGCGGATTTTCAGGCTCGGCGTCATTTCACCATTCTCGATTGTGAAGGCTTCGTCCGCAAAGGCGAATTTGCGTACCTTTTCGACCACGGAAAGGTCCTGATTCACGCGATCGAGCGCAGAGCGGATCGCGCTGACGAATGCGGGCAGAGACTGCAATTCGGCCATGTCGAACTTTTCGTCATTAGCGCGCGCCCATTCGACAGCCCACTCGGCATCGGGAACGATCAGGCCGACGATGTAGGGGCGCTTGTCGCCAGCCACCATTGCCTGGGCGATTTCCGGCTGGAGCGTCAGCATACCCTCTATCTTCTGCGGGGCGATATTGTCGCCCTTGTCGCTGACGATCATGTCCTTCTTGCGGTCTGTAATCACAAGCCGGCCTCTCTCGTCGAGATGGCCGATATCGCCCGTATGCAGCCAGGTGCCGCCTTGCGGATCTGCTGGGTCGGGCTTGAGCGCACGGGCGGTTTCAGACTCGTTGCGCCAATAACCGTCCATCACGCATTCGCCGCGCACCAGGATTTCACCGTCTTCGGCTATCCTGACTTCGATGTCCTTCAGCGGCGGGCCGACCGTGTCCATCTTCAGGCCCGCCTTCGGCCGGTTGCAGCTGATCACCGGTGCCGCTTCGGTCTGGCCATAGCCTTGCAGCATGGTCAGACCCATGGTTTCGAAAAAGGTTCCGACTTCGGGATTGAGCGGCGCCCCGCCGGAAACCAGCGCTTTGACACGCCCGCCGAAACGGGTGCGGATCTTGGGACGCAAGGTCTTTTCCAGCAGCAGGTTCATCGGGATGTCCCGCAGCCGCTTGCCGCCGCCCGATGCCCGCTCGCCGATCGCCAAAGCCTGGTCCATCAGGAAATTCGCGAAACGGCCCTGCTTCTGGACCTGCTTCATGATCCGGGTCCGCAGCACTTCGAACAGGCGTGGGACCACGACCATGATCGTGGGGCGCACTTCCTCGATATTGCTTGAAAGCTTGTCGAGCCCTTCGGCGTAATAGATTTCCGCGCCCAGGCCGATCGGCAGCAGTTGTCCGCCCGTATGCTCATAGGCATGCGATAGCGGAAGAAAGGAGAGGAACACTTCCTCGCCCCAGCCGAAATCCTCCACAATGGCATAGGCCGCGCCTTCGACATTGCTGAGCAGGGCCCCGTGCGAGAGCATTACGCCGCGCGGAGCGCCGCCGGTTCCGCTGGTATAGATGATGCAGGCCATCTTCTCCCGGCCGATGCCGCCAATGCGCTGCTCTACCGCCTCGCGCGCAGATGCATCGTCTCCCGCGGTCATCTCGGCCCAGCTATCGTAATCGAAAGAGCCGGATTGATGGCGGTGCAGATCCTCGATCCCGATCACATGGTCTGCCAGCCCGGAGCGGATGATGGCCGGAATGAGGGGCGCGGCCAGCCTTTCGGTCGAAACGATCACGGCGCGTGCACCCGAATTGTCCAGGATATGCAGATGGTCGCGTTCGGTATTGGTCGTATAGGCTGGCACGGTCACGCAGCCCGCTGCCATGATCGCCAGATCCGCAATGCACCATTCGGGCCGGTTCTCCGAAACCAGCGCCACCCTATCCCCTTCATTGAGGCCCAGTGCACGCAGATTTTCGGCCAAGACGCAGACCTGCCGCGCCACTTCCCGCCAGCTCAGCGATTGCCAGGCATTGTCGCGCTTGGCCCACAGGAACGGCTTTTCGTCCAGCTCGTCTGCGCGGTGCAGAAACAGGCCGACAAGATTCTGTTCCGATGCGAAATCGGTAAGTTTCATCGTCTGGCCCGCTTACCCTCTCAATCAGCCCGCCTTATCTCCCGGCTGCCATGGCAGCACAAGAGCCCTGTTCGCATGAGGGCGTAGCTGAAAGCGCGGCCTCGCGTCTATTGGGTAATCGCCGCGCCTTCGCTGCGCGGATCGGCCGCGCCAATCCAGCCTTGCCCGGTGCGCTCAATGGCATTGGTCTTAAGTGGAAGACGTCGGGAAATGATCTGCGAATGGCCCAGTGCGCTTAGGGCGGGGATCATTTCCTCCAGCGAAGAGCCTTCTTCGACGAATATGGCATCGCCGGGCGAAAAGAGCAGCGGCAAGGCGATGGCATCTCGCGCTGGCAAGCCCCAGTCGAGCACGCCGATCAGGGTTCTGGCGACCTGCACGGGGATCGTTGCGCCGCCTGCCGCACCCACTGCTATGACGAGCTGTCCGTCGGCGTCATAGACCACCGTGGGCGCCATGGAGCTGCGCGGGCGTTTCCCGCCTTGGACGCGGTTTGCCACCGGCTTGCCGTCCTTCATTGGCGAGAAACTGAAATCGGTAAGCTCGTTATTGAGGTAGTAGCCGCCCACCATGATGCCCGAGCCGAAGGACCCTTCGACTGTGGAGGTATAGCTGACGGCATTGCCCCATTGATCGAGCGTAACGAAATGCGATGTGCCGTGCTCTTGCGGTTCGTCTCCATCGGCCAGGGCAATGGGCGGTATGACGCCGGGGGGCGTGCCGGCGGCCACCTCCGCCATCGTAGAATCGGGAGAAATCGCCTGGGATCGGCTGGTCAGATAGTCCGCGTCGACCAGACCGGCGACCGGCACCGATACGAAATCGCTATCGCCCAGATAAAGCTCGCGGTCGGCATAGGCCAGGCGCTGCGATTCGGCGAAGAGATGCCATGCGATGGGCGAATCCTTGCCCAGTGCGGCCATGTCGAAGCGTTCGAGCTGCTTGAGGATCGCGAATACGGTCGTCGCGCCCGAAGATGGCGGCCCCATCCCGCAAATGCGCCAGACACGGTAGATGCCGCATACCGCACCGCGCTGCTTGGCCCGATATTGCGCAATATCGTCGGCAGTCATTCCGGCGGGATGCGGCGTCGCCGCGGCAGTGCGCGCTGCGATTTCCTCTGCGTTGGCGCCGCTGTAGAAGGCATCGGGCCCTTGCTGTGCAATCATCTCCAATGTGGCTGCCAGCTTGGGATTCTTGACGATCGTTCCCACCGGCAACGGTTCGCCATCGTCGCCGTAGAACAGCGCCTTGCCCTCTTCCGATGCCGCCGCGCGATGGCTTTGCGTGGAGAGGAATTCGTGAAAGCGTTCGGTGATTTCGAAACCGTCGCGGGCGAGCGCGATCGCTGGCTGGAACAGCTCGGCCCAGGGCAGTTTGCCATGCCGGGCATGGACGTCCTGCGCCAGGCGCAGATTGCCCGGTACGCCGACGCTGAGGCCGCTCAGCACCGCTTCCATGAAGCCGCGCGGCTTGCCGTCTTCACCCAGGAACCAATCGGGCGATGCGGCCATCGGCGCCGTTTCACGCCCATCGACGGTTTCGACTTCGCCGTCCGCCGCGGCGCGAACATAGAAACCGCCGCCCCCGATTCCCGAGCTTTGGGGTTCCACCACCGTCAGGGCCAGCATGGTCGCGATGGCGGCGTCGCTCGCGCTTCCGCCTGCGCGAAGCATCTCCACGCCCGCCTCTGCGGCGCGTGGATCGGCGGCGCTGACAACGCCCCTTGCAGGGGAAGCGGCGGCCTGGTTTTCCGGCGGGGCCGGGACAGAGGCCACATTGCCATGGGTTTCCGCGGTGCACGCCCCGATCAGGAGAGGCACCAGGCTGACGGTCAGAAAGCGTTGGAGCATGGGCAAACTGCTATTCCTTCCCGACTGCATCGGCAATGCAGCTATATCCTTCCTGCTGCATAAGTCTTTCCAGGCCGCGCGTGATTGTCCGGGCAATACCGGGGCCTTCATAAACCATCGCCGAATAGAGCTGGATCAGGCTGGCCCCCGCCTTGATCCGCGCCCAGGCATCTTCGGCACTGGCAATTCCGCCCACACCGATCAGGGGAATCGCGCCGCCGGTTGCACGGCGGAAATCCTTCAGGCGCTGATGCGCGAGATCACGCAGGGGTGCGCCTGAAAGACCGCCCGCTTCGCCTGCATGCGCGGACGCGAGGGGAGGGCGCGAAATGGTGGTGTTGGAGACGATGAGGGCGCCAAGCGATTTGTCGGCGGCGATCCGCGCAATGGCATCCACATCCGCCGGCTCCAGATCGGGCGCGACCTTAAGGAATATCGGCGGTGGTTTGCCGTGACATGCCTCGCTTGCGCCGTCTTTCACAGCCTCCAGCAATTCGGCGAGCGCAGCTTCGTCTTGCAGTGCGCGAAGGCCGGGCGTGTTGGGGCTGGAGACATTGACGGCGAGATAGCTTGCAAGCGGCGCCATGATGCGCGCCATGACTGCATAATCGGCGATCCGGTCGGGCGAATCCTTGTTGGCGCCGATATTGATGCCCACCACTCCGCCGCGATCCTGTCGCTGGGCCAGGCGCTCCGCGCCATCGGCTCCGCCTTTATTGTTGAATCCCATGCGGTTGATCACCGCGCCGTCTTCGGTGAGGCGGAACAGCCGGGGCTTGGGATTGCCCGCCTGGGGCAGGGGGGTGATCGAGCCGACCTCTGCAAAGCCGAAGCCCAGCGCAAGCAAAGCGTCGGGCACTTCGCCGTCCTTGTCGAAACCGGCCGCCATGCCCAGCGGATTGGGAAAGGAAATACCCGCCACTGTCGTTGTCAGGGGGCCGCCTGGCGTCGCTGCGTGCCTTCCGGGCAAGAGTTTCAGCGCGCGAATGGCCAGATTATGCGCCGATTCGGGGTCGAGTGCGAACAAGGCAGGCCGGATCAGGCGAAACAGCATTGCGCTTGGCTATGGCAAAGCCGCCGGGAAGTGTCGATGGCCTGGAATTGCAAATTATTCGCAATTCATTTTCCGAGTGTATCCAAATTGCCACGCGAGCTGTCGCCTTTGTACAATTTTATGGCGTCTATCCCGCCTAGAGGACCCTTGCGACCCGAAGGGCTCGATGCAGCAATGCTTTCGAGTTCTCACCTATAGGGCGGCTACCTTTCAGGTAGCCGCCCTTTTTTCTTGCCCTTGGCGCACCTCCAAGGGCTTTGCGCCCGCCCGTTCCGCCAATGCGGCAATTCCCTGTTGCAATGCAGCGCGCCATGCCTAGATGGAAAGTGGAACGAATCACTCCAATTAGGAGGTCCGGGCAATGCGCCTTTCAAGCATGGCCGATTATGCAGTTGTCACGATGAGCGCCGCCGCGCGCCATTGCGGCTCCGCGTCGTTTGTCGACGCGGAAGGCAAGAAGCGCACACGCATTTCCGCCGCGCGGCTTGCCGATGAAACCGGCCTGCCTGTGCCGACCGTGCAGAAACTCGTCAGCATGCTGACCTCTGCCGGCCTGTTGCGCTCCGTACGCGGGGCAGGCGGCGGCCTGCAATTGGCGCGGCCGGCCGCGGCGATCAGCCTGGCCGATATTGTAGAAGCGGTCGAAGGGCCGATCGCCCTGACGTCCTGTGTCGATCATGGCAAACAGGATTGCGCGTTGGAGGCGTGCTGTTCCGCCCGCCCGCATTGGGGCGCGGTCAATGCCGCCATGCGCGGGGCGTTGGCCGATGTACCGCTCACCCGATTTGTAAACTCAGATGCCATGGAGGAGACAGCCGCATGACGGACGAATCAACCCTCCGCGACCAGCAAGCTCGTGATGCTGCCAAGAAGCTCGAAACGTATGAATGGGGCTTCCATTCGGATATCGAGCAGGAATTCGCACCCAAGGGGCTCAGCGAAGAAACCGTTCGCTTCATTTCGGCCAAGAAGGAAGAGCCGGAATGGATGCTGGAGTGGCGGCTCAAGGCCTATCGCGCGTGGCTGGAGATGACAGAGCCCGATTGGGCCAAGCTGTCGATCCCGCCCATCGACTATCAGAACGCCTATTATTACGCCGCGCCCAAGGCCAAGGAAACGATCGCTTCGCTCGACGAGGTCGATCCGGAAATTCTGCGCGTCTACGATAAGCTCGGCATTCCAATCGAGGAGCAGAAGGTCCTCGCCGGAGTGGAGGGCGCGCGCAAGGTCGCCGTCGATGCAGTGTTCGACAGTGTCTCGGTCGCCACCACCTTCCGCGAAGAGCTGAAGAAGGCGGGCGTCATCTTCCTCTCCATCTCAGAGGCGATCCGCGAATATCCGGAGCTGGTGAAGCAATGGCTCGGCAAGGTCGTGCCCCAGCGCGACAATTACTTCGCCGCGCTTAACTGTGCGGTCTTTTCGGATGGGACCTTCGTCTACATCCCCGAAGGCGTTCGCTGTCCGATGGAGCTTTCCACCTATTTCCGCATCAATGCGGAGAATACGGGCCAGTTCGAGCGTACGCTGATCGTGGCGGACAAGGGCAGCTATGTCTCCTACCTCGAAGGCTGCACCGCGCCTCAGCGCGACGAGAACCAGCTGCATGCGGCCGTGGTCGAACTGGTCGCGCTCGACGATGCGGAGATCAAATATTCGACCGTGCAGAACTGGTATCCAGGCGACAGCGAAGGGAAGGGCGGAATCTACAATTTCGTCACCAAGCGCGGGCTGTGCCAGGGCAAGAAGTCCAAGATCAGCTGGACCCAGGTGGAAACCGGCAGCGCGATCACCTGGAAATATCCCAGCTGCGTGCTCAATGGCGACGATTCGGTGGGCGAATTCTATTCGGTGGCCGTCACCAACAACTTCCAGCAGGCCGATACCGGCACAAAGATGATCCATGCGGGCAAGAACACCCGCTCAACGATCATCTCCAAGGGGATCAGCGCGGGCAAGTCGAGCAACACCTATCGCGGGCTCGTGCGCGTGGCCGCGAATGCCGAAGGCGCGCGCAACTTCACGCAGTGCGACAGCTTGCTGCTGGGCGACACATGCGGCGCGCATACCGTGCCGTATATCGAGGTGAAGAATCCCGGTGCGCAGATCGAGCATGAAGCGACCACCAGCAAGATCAGCGACGATCAACTGTTCTATGCGATGCAGCGCGGGCTCGACACCGAAGAGGCCGTGGCGCTGATCGTCAACGGCTTCGCCAAGGAAGTGCTGCAGCAATTGCCGATGGAATTCGCCGTGGAAGCGCAGAAGCTGCTCGGCATCTCGCTGGAAGGGAGCGTGGGGTGATGGCTGAACGCAAGACGCTATCCCTGGGCTCGCTCGACCAGCAGACAAGCCGCGGTGCGGCCGAAGCGGCGCGGGCATGGAATGTCTCGCCCAAACGGGCGGCCGCGCTGAAGGAGCGTGCGCGCAGCAACCGGCGAGAGCCCAGCGAAGCGCAGAAGCTGCTGTGGAGCCGGATGGCCGACAAGCAGCTGGGGTTTACCTTCAACCGCGAAGTCGTGATGGGCAGCACGATCGTGGATTTCGCCTGCAAGTCGCGCTGGCTGGTCGTCGAAGTCGGCGGCACGGGTGAGGGCAGCGAAGCCACGCTCGCCGCGCTGAGCGACCGCAAGCTGACGGAAGTCGGCGTTCGGGTCCTGCGGTTTTCCGAAGCGCAGATCTTCGAAGATGTGGACGGCGTGCTGGAAGCGATCCGGGCCGAATTGAGCCAGCCTTTCGAGAAGCCTCACTTCACGGCCGAAAGGGACGCGGTGTGATGGCAGACCTCGCCAGCGCGGCGACCTGTGTGAAAGACCTGAATGTTCGGAATTCCGGCAGTGGCGACGATGCCGCGCAGCCGGAAGGACGATCAAAACCGATTATTGGGACAGCGAATTAACGTGAAAATGCTGAAAATCGAAAACCTTCATGCCGAAGTCGACGGCAAGCAGATCCTGAACGGCCTCTCGCTCGAAGTGGGCGCCGGTGAAGTCCATGCGATCATGGGCCCCAATGGCGCGGGCAAGTCCACGCTCGCCTATGTGCTGGGCGGCCGCCCGGGCTACGAGATCACGCAGGGCACTGTCGAATTTCTGGGGCAGGATATGCTGGAGCTTGAGCCGCATGAACGCGCGGCAGCCGGCCTGTTCCTCGGATTCCAGTATCCGGTCGAGATTCCCGGTGTCTCCAATGTCCAGTTTCTGCGCGAAGCGCTCAATGCGCAGCGCAAGGCCCGCGGGGAAGAACCGTTCTCGGGCGGCGAATTCCTAAAGGTCGCCAAAGAGAAGGCCGGGCTGCTCAAGCTCGACATGGAAATGCTCAAGCGCCCGGTGAATGTCGGCTTTTCCGGCGGTGAGAAGAAGCGCGCCGAGATGGTCCAGATGGGCATTCTCGATCCGCGCCTGGCGGTGCTGGACGAAACCGATAGCGGGCTCGATATCGATGCGCTGCGTGTGGTGGGCGAAGGGATCAATACGATCATGCGCGCACCGGACAAGGCCGTGCTGCTGATCACCCACTATCAGCGCCTGCTGGACGTTGTGCAGCCCGATTTCGTGCATGTGCTGGCCAAGGGCCGGATCGTGAAGAGCGGTGGACCGGAGCTTGCGCATCAGCTCGAAGAAGAAGGTTATGAGGCGGTAGCCGCATGAATGAGCTTGCCACCCTACCTACCACGCGCGACGAGAACTGGCGCTATGCCGATCCTGCATGGCTTGCATCGGCCGATCTTGCGCAGCTCAATGACTGGCGCGAGATTGCCGTACCGGCCGGCGAGACCGTCTGCGAAATCCTCTCGGTCGAATCTGGGGCGGAACGGCTGCGTGTTCATGTGGGGCAGGGCGGCCGGTTCGAACTGTTCGCGATCAATGCTGCCGGGCCCTATGCCCGCGCCGAAGCGGAAGTGACGCTGGAAGAAGGCGCGCATTTCGAGTTTGGCGGCGTGACCATCGGCGGCGGCAAGAACCGGCAGGAATTCGTGACGCGCACGGTTCACAGCTCGCCCGGCGCCAGTTCGAACCAGGTCGTCCGCGCTGTGCAATGGGGCCAGGCCGTGGGCAATTTCCTCGGCCGGATCGAAGTGGTGAAGGATGCGCAGAAAACCGATGCGGCGCAGAATTTCCGCGCGATCCTGCTGGAAAAGGGCGCATCCGCGAATGCCAAGCCGGAGCTGGAGATTTTCGCCGACGATGTGAAATGCGCCCATGGCGCAGCGATCGGTGCGCTCGACGAGACTGCCGGGTTCTACATGGCCTCGCGCGGGCTTCCGCCCGAGGTCGCGCGCAAGCTGCTGATCCATGCGTTTGTGGCCGATGCGTTCGAAGCCATCGAAGACGAAGAACTGCGCGGCGAGATGCTGGCCAAGGCGCTGAACGTTCTGGATGAGGAGGCCGTGTGAGTACCGCCCCCGACATAATCAGCCGCAAGAAGGACTTTCCCGGTCTCGTTACCGTATCGGGCGATGAGTGGCACTATCTCGATACGGCGGCGACTGCGCAGAAGCCGCAAGAGGTCATCGATGCCGTCGCCAATGCGCTGGGCCGCGATTATGCGACCGTGCATCGCGGGGTCTATTCGCGATCGGCCGAAATGACGTTGGCCTATGAAGCGGCGCGGCGGAAAGTCGCCGGCTTTGTCGGCGGCAAAGAGGAAGAAATCGTCTTCACGCGCGGCGCGACCGAAGCCATCAATCTGGTGGCCGCCACCTGGGGCGCGGCCAATCTGGCGCAAGGCGATCGCATACTCCTCTCTGTGCTGGAGCATCATTCCAACATCGTTCCCTGGCAGTTGATTGCCGAGCGGACCGGCGCGCAAATAGACGTCTGCCCGCTCACCGAAGACGGGCGGATCGATCTCGATGCGGCGGAGGAAATGCTGGACGAGCGGCACAAGCTTGTCGCCTTCGCGCATGTTTCCAATGTGCTGGGCTCGCATATCGATGCGCGCCGCGCGGCCGATCTTGCGCATGCCGTCGGCGCGAAGATCCTGCTCGATGGCTGTCAGGCCGTGCCGCGGCTCGCCGTCGATGTCGCCGCGCTCGATTGCGATTTCTATGCCTTCTCGGCGCATAAGCTCTATGGCCCCACCGGCATCGGTGCGCTGTGGGCGCGCAGCGAGATTCTGGACGCGATGCCGCCCTATCAGGGCGGCGGATCGATGATCGACCGCGTGACTTTCGAACGCACGACTTATGCGCCGCCGCCGCAGCGCTTCGAGGCGGGCACCCCCGCCATTTCCGAAGCGATCGGTTTCGGCGCGGCAGTGGATTATGTCTCGTCGATCGGGCTCGATGCGATCGAACGGCATGAAAATGTCCTGGTGGGCCAGCTTCGTGATGCATTGCGCGGTATGAACGATGTTTCCCTGTTTGGGCCGGACGATGCGGCCGGGATCGTCAGTTTCGCGCTGGACGGCATCCATCCGCACGATCTCGGCACGATCCTGGATGAAGCCAATGTTGCTATTCGCGCCGGCCACCATTGCGCTCAGCCATTGATGGACCATCTGGGAGTCCCGGCGACGGCGCGCGCGAGTTTTGGAATTTACAGCGATGCAGATGATGTCGCCGCCTTGTTGAGCGGCATCGAGCGGACGAAAAGGATCTTCGGATGAACGAGGAAGCGAAAAAGGGCTTCAGCGTGGAAGAAGTGGAAAGCGTGGAGGCTCCGCCGCGGGCGCGTGTCGATGCAGGCGCCGCAGATGCGCCGGAAGAAAGCGCGGGCGAGAAGCTGGAGCGCAAGCGCGACTATCTGGAAGGTTTCCTGGCGCAAAAGCCCCAGGATGCCGCGCCGGGCGAAGCAGGCGGAGAGCTCTATGAAGCAGTCGTCACCGCGCTGAAGGAAATCTTCGATCCCGAGATACCCGTGAATATTTACGACCTCGGCCTTATATACGGAGTGGAAGTGTCCGACGATTGCGATGCAATGGTCACGATGACGCTTACGACCCCGCATTGTCCGGTGGCGGAAAGCATGCCGGGCGAAGTGGAATTGCGGGTCGGCTCCGTGCCCGGCATCCGCGATGCCGAAGTCAATCTGGTGTGGGACCCACCGTGGGATCCGGCCAAGATGAGCGACGAAGCCCGTCTCGAACTGGGGATGTTGTAATGAGCGAAACGAAAACCCGTACGCGCCCCGCCGCCGTCACCTTGACGCCGGCCGCAGAAGAGCGTGTCGCCACGCTGATGAAGAGCGCGCCAGGCGATGCAATCGGGGTGAAGCTCTCCACGCCGCGCCGGGGATGTTCCGGCCTTGCCTATTCGGTCGACTATGTGGCCGAGGCGGATCCGATGGACGAACGGATCGACACGCCGGGCGGCACTTTCTTCATCGACGGGGCCAGCGTGCTTTATCTCGTCGGTTCGATCATGGATTGGCAAGAAGACGATTTCACCGCCGGCTTCGTGTTCGACAATCCCAATGCCACCGGCTCTTGCGGCTGCGGGGAAAGTTTCACAGTCTAGGGCAGTCTAAGAGGCTGGCGCCTTTGCGCCCTCACCGCCGTCTCAGCGCGGCGACACAGGCCGCACGGTCCACATCTAAACCGTCGCTCGCTCTGCGCGCATCGACATAGGTTGCACTTGGCTCGCCGCCGCCGCGCGGCGGATAGAGATAGATGTCGAGCACACAGGCCGTGCCGCTGAATTGCAGCTTGCGCGCATCCCCTTCCAGTACATCGAGCCGCGGCTCACCGAATTGCGCCATCAGGGATCGCGCATTGGCACCGATAACGCCTTCCAGGCCGGGAAGGCGCAGGACCTGTGCTTCCGGCGGCGGACGCACCGGGGCAGGCGGATCGGTTGCAGGCACCGGGCCGGCCGGACGCGAGGGCGCGGGGCGGGATACAGCTCCCGCACAGGCCGCAAGCAGGGCTGGCAGCATCAGGGCAGTGACGATTCGGAAATTCACTCGCGGATTTTCCTTCGCAGGCATTGCGCCTTGCGATTGCGCGGCGCGCGCGGCAAGTCAACGGGCATAGAATGGCAACGCCGCGGCGCGGCCGCACAGGGCGGCAGGATGCGCGCCGTTTCGGACGAAGGAACTGCATGCCCAATCCGCGTTACGATGTGATTGCCATCGGCAATGCCATTGTCGATGTGATGGCACCTTGCAGTGACGAGCTGATCGAACAGCTGGGCCTGGTCCGAGGGGGCATGACGCTGGTCGATCCGCAGCAGGCCAGGACGCTTTACCAGGCGATGGGCCCGGCCCGTGAAATCTCGGGCGGATCGGCGGCCAATACGCTGGCCGGTCTCGCCCTGTTGGGCGCGCGCTGCGCCTTTATCGGGCAGGTGGCGCAGGATCAGCTGGGCGAGGTTTTCGCGCATGACATTCGCGCTGCCGGTATCGATTTTGCGACGCCGCCGAGGCCCGGCGATCCGCCGACGGGGCGCTGCCTGATTCTAGTCACGCCGGACGGGCAGCGCACGATGAACACCTCGCTGGGGGCATCGCAGTTCCTCCCGCTGGAGGCGCTGGACCTTGAAGCAGTCGCGGATGCTTTGGTGCTCTATCTCGAAGGCTATATGTGGGATCCGCCCGAGCCGCGCGCCGCCATGCGCAAGGCGATAGCGGCGGCCCGTGCAGCGGGCCGCAAGGTGGCCTTCACGCTGTCGGAAGCCTTCATGATCGAGCTGCATGGAGACGACTTTCGGGCGCTGATCGCGGAAGGGTTGATCGACATCCTGTTTGCCAATCACGTCGAACTGGCGGCGCTGACAGGTGAGGAAGATTTCGAAGCCGGCGTTGCCGCGCTCGCTCCGAAGGTCCCGATTCTGGTGGTGACCCGCAGCGCCGATGGGGCGATTGCCGTTGCAGGGGGAATGCGCGCCGAAGTCCCTGCCGAGCCGGTGGAAGCAGTCGTCGACACGACCGGTGCGGGCGACCTGTTCGCGGCCGGTTTCCTGTTCGGGCATGTGCGCGGGCAAAGCTTGCAGACTTGCCTAAAAATGGGGGCAGTCGCCGCTGCCGAAATCATTTCCCATTTCGGCGCGCGGCCGGAAGAGGACCTGCAGGCGCTGATGAAAAAACGACTCAAATAGAATCGTTTACCGCACCCGGTGCTGCAGCATGAATTAGTCAGTCGTTGCCCTGAGTCTCCATTTCGCGGGCCACTTCGCGGTAGCCGATATCGCGTCGACAAAAGCCGCTGGGAAAGTCGATTCGGTCCACCGCTGCATAGGCTGCAGCCTGCGCTTCACGCACATTGTGCCCCTTCGCGGTGACGTTCAGCACACGCCCGCCCGTGGCAATCAATGCGCCTTCGCTGTTCAGGCCGGTGCCGGCATGAAAGACCTTCGCGCCGTCTTTCTCGGCCTCTTCGATCCCACCGATCGCGCCGCCTTTTTCGGGCGTGCCGGGATATCCGCGCGCCGCCATGACCACCGTTAAGGCCGTGTCGTCTGAAAGGCGGGGCGGCTTCAGCGATGAGAGGCTGCTCTGCGCGCAGGCGAGCATATAGTCACCCAGATCGCCTTCGAACCGGAGCATCAGCGGCTGGCATTCGGGATCGCCGAAACGGCAATTATATTCGATCAGCTTGGGGCCTTCGCCGGTTAACATCAGCCCGCAATAAAGTACGCCGGAATAGGGCGTGCCTTCATCGGCCAGCGTCCTGACGGTGGGGGCGATGATCCGTTCGATCACTTCGCCTTGCAGCAGCGGGGTCAGCACGGGGGCAGGGCTATAGGCACCCATGCCGCCAGTATTCGGCCCGCTGTCGCCGTCGCCCACGCGCTTGTGATCCTGGGCGGTGCCGATGGGCATGATCGTTGCTCCATCGGTCAGGACAAAGAAACTCGCTTCCTCGCCTTCCAGGAATTCCTCGATCACGACTTCCGCGCCCGCTTTGCCGAATGCGCCGCCGAACATGTCGGCCAGAGCCGCTTCCGCTTCCGCGCGGTTCTCCGCGATCACCACGCCCTTGCCTGCCGCCAGCCCGTCTGCCTTGAGCACATAGGGCGGGGAGAAGCGGCTCAGCCCGTCCAGCGCTTCGGCAAGCGATTTCGCCCGCAGATAGCCGGCAGTGGGGATGCCGGCGCGGTCGCACAGCTCCTTGGTAAAAGCCTTGCTGCCTTCCAGCTGCGCGGCAGCCTTTGAAGGCCCGAATACGGCGATACCCTGTGCCCGCAGCGAATCGGCCAGGCCGTTCACTAGGGGTGCTTCGGGGCCCACAACGACCAGCCCGATCGTCTTCTCTGTGCAGAATTTCGCGACCGCATCATGATCTGCCGCATCGAGCTGGACCAGCTGGGCATGTTGCGCCATCCCGGGGTTGCCCGGGGCGGCGTAAAGCGTACCCTCTCCGGCCGAAAGCAAGCGGGATTGCGCCAGCTTCCAGGCCAGCGCATGTTCGCGTCCACCCGATCCCAGCAAGAGTATGTTCATGCCCAGCTCCGATTCCCGCGACGATGCATATCCTGCAGGGCTGGTAGCGCGCAGTACGCCAGGCGACAACGCCGAGCCGCTGACCATCACCGAGATTTCGGCGCGGCTCAAGCGCACAGTGGAGGACGCTTTCGGTTTCGTGCGTCTTCGCGGCGAACTTTCCGGTGTGAAACTTGCGGCCTCGGGGCATTTCTATTGCCGGCTCAAGGACGAGAAGGCGCAGATCGATGGGGTGATGTGGCGCGGCAATGTCGCCAGGCTGAATTTCCGCCCGGAAGACGGGCTGGAAGTCATCGCCAGCGGCAAACTCACCACCTATGCCGGGCGGTCTTCCTACCAGATCGTGATCGATCAGCTGGAGATTGCCGGCGAAGGCGCGCTTCTGGCGCTATTGGAAAAGACGAAGGCACGGCTTGAGGCGGAAGGGCTTTTCGCGCCTCAGCGCAAGCGCGCCTTGCCCTATCTTCCGCGCGTTATTGGCGTCGTGACGTCACCCACCGGCGCAGTCATCCGCGACATTCTCCACCGGCTGGCCGACCGGTTTCCGAGCCATGTCCTCGTCTGGCCGGTGCTGGTGCAGGGGCAAGGCTCGGCAGAGCAGGTCGCGGCGGCCGTGCAGGGATTCTCGCAAATGGAAGCTGGCGGCGCGGTGCCCCGCCCCGATGTGGTGATCGTGGCGCGGGGCGGTGGATCGATCGAGGATCTGTGGAGCTTCAATGAGGAGATCGTGGTCCGCGCAATCGCCGAATCCTCGATCCCGGTGATCTCCGCAGTCGGGCATGAAACGGATACCACGCTGGCCGACTATGCCGCCGATCGGCGTGCGCCGACGCCCACGGCCGCGGCGGAGATGGCCGTGCCGGTGCGCGGCGAACTGGCCGCCACGCTGGAGGAATTTGCGCTGAGGCAGCGCCGCGCGATCCTGCGCCCGGTTTCCCTGGGCCGCGAACGTCTGGAGGCGCGCGCTCAGCGGCTGCCCCGGCCCGATGTCATGGTCGCCCAGGCGTCTCAGAGGCTGGATGATCTGACCGATCGCCTGCGGCGCGGCCTGGCGGACCGGGCGCGGCGCGCGCACAGCGATCTGCAGCTTCCGGCGCTGCGGCTGGTTCCCGCCTTGCTTACCCGCCCCGTTGCGAGGCAGCAGGAGAGGCTTGAAGCGCTCGACCGCTTGCGCCGCCAGTTGCACCCGGATGGCCCGCTGCAGCGCGGCTATGTCCGCGTAATGGATCCCGAAGGCAAAACCCTCACGGACAAGTCCGAAGCCGCGAAAGCCCACGCACTTACACTCAAATTCCGTGACGGAACGCTCGATGTCGTGCCCGCAGGCAAGAAGCCGGCCCGTTCAGCTTCGGGCCAGACCAAATCGCCTAAGGGCACATCAGGCGAACAGGCGGAATTGTTCTGACCGCCGGCCCTTGCTAAGGACATATCCATGTTGATGTCATCCGGCGGGAACGCTGCCACCCTCCTTTACGGCCCGAACGGCTTTCGCGTGCTGAAGCCCGGGAAATTCGTGAATTGCGCCGCCACCGGCGAGGCGATTGCCCTGGAAGAGCTGCGCTATTGGAGCGTGGACCGGCAAGAGCCGTATGCCAGCCCGGAAATTGCCACGCGCCAGTTGCTGGATCAGGCGTGAATTTCGCTCGGCTCGCTTTGGCGGGCGCGGCTGTCGGATCGGGCTTCGCCCTGCTGGCGGCTTGCGGCCCGGCACCCATGACTTCGGCGGCTGCCGCTGCCGAGGCTGAGGCTGAGATCGAAAAGGTCGAGCATCAGGAGGATTTCGATCCGGACGAACCGCCGGTGAAAAGGCCGGTGGAATTCGAATTCGGCGGAGAATTGACGCAAGGCGGCTGGATTCGCGGTGTCGCCCCTGCCGGGACGGAGACGGTGACGCTGGATGGAAATGCCGTGCCTGTGGCGCATGACGGATCGTTCTTTGCCGCGTTCGACCGGGATGCCGGCGACAATGCGTCGCTGATTGCCAAGCGCAAAGACGGCAGCAAGATCACGCATGAGATCGCGATTTCGCCGCGCGCCTGGAATATCGAGCGGGTCAATGTGGCGCGCCGCAGCGGCGGACCAAGCGAAGCGTTCATGCGTATTCGGCGCCCGGAACTGGAACAGATCGTTGCCGCACGGGCAGTTCGATCGGAGTCCGAAGGCTGGCGGCAGGATTTCATCTGGCCCGTGCGCGGCCGGATTTCGGGCCGCTTCGGGTCGCAGCGGATCTATCGCGGGGAACCGGGCAGCTATCATTCGGGCATCGACATCGCCACGGGCGAAAGCGGTACGCCCTTCGTGGCTCCGGCTGACGGCGTAGTGGTTCTGGCGGCGGAGCAGCCGTTCTCGCTGGAAGGCCATCTGCTGATGATCGATCACGGCATGGGCCTCAACAGCGCCTTTCTCCATTGTTCGGATATCGCAGTCAGCGAAGGGGAACGGGTTACGCAAGGGCAGTATATCGGCCGTATCGGAATGAGCGGCCGCGCAACCGGGCCGCATCTCCATTGGAGCATGAAATGGCTGGATGCGCGGGTCGATCCGATCCTGTTCACCGGCCCGATGGAATAGCCCTGAATTAGCGGGCATGGGCCGTATCCTGCTCGTTCTGGCCGTTGCGATCGGCCTTTCTCCCGGCCTCGTCTGGCGGACTCTCCCGCCTCCACCCAATCGCGATCAGGTGCTGCGCGCCTTACCGCTTCCCATCCCGGATGCACGAAAAGCCGCACGGATCGGCGGAGAAAATGGCCCCGTCGTCACCGGATTGTGGGAGCTTACCAGCCCCAATGACGATTTTGGGTCCTATTCGGCCTTGACCGTGCTGGACCATCGCCAGCTGCTCTCATTTAGCGACAGAGGCCGCTATTTGCGCTTCACGGTTCCAGGCGATGCTGGGACTGAAGCCGAACTCGGTTCCGTCTTCGACGACCGCAATCGTTTCAAGGCAGCTCAAGATATCGAATCGGTTGCGCGCGATGCGGAAACGGGCCGGTTCTGGCTGGGGCTTGAAGGGCGCAACGCGATCCTCCGCACGAATGCGCGGTTTGAAAATGCGCTTGAAGTCCGTCCGGAAGCCATGCGCGAATGGCCGCGCAATTCGGGGCCGGAAGCGATGACCCGCCTTGCCGATGGGCGCTTCCTTGTCCTGTCGGAGGGGTTGGTGGCCGATGGCGGCCGAGCCAGCCAGGGATTGCTGTTTCCCGCCGATCCTGCGCAGGGGGCCGCGCCGATCGGATTTTCCTTCAAGCCGCCGCCCGGTTTCAATCCCAGCGACATTGCCATCCTGCCCAGCGGGAAGGCGTTGATTCTGGTTCGCGGGGTTGGACTGCTCCCCCATCCGCATTTCACGGCGCGGCTCTTGGTGGCCGATCCTGCTGGCATTGAAGAAGACGCCGCCTGGGAATGGCAGCCTTTTGCCAGGCTTGAAGGGCCGGTCCCGCGTGAGAATTACGAAGGCCTGGCCATCACCGGCGGCTCGGAAGGCGAGGCGGTGACCATCTGGCTCATATCCGATGACAATGGCGCCGTGCTGCTTCAGCGCAGCCTGCTGGTCAGGCTTGAATGGCATCCCGCTGCGGAACGGGCTGCAGCCGATGCGCAAAAGAAAAGGCGCGGGAACAACGCCCCGCGCCCTCTCGAATCATCTGAACGCCAGGCCGCTCCGGCGGCCGGTTAGGCTCAGGCTGCTTTCGAAGCCTTGGCCAGTTCGCGCTTCACCTTGAGGGCGCGCGCGGAAAGCTTGTCGTCCGAGGTCTTGAGCAGCCAGTTGTCCAGCCCGCCATTATGCTCGACAGAACGCAAGCCCTGCGTCGAAACGCGGAATTTGAAGCTGCGGTCCAGCTTTTCGGACATCAGCGTGACATTCTGCAGGTTGGGCAGAAAAACGCGCTTGGTCTTGTTGTTGGCGTGGCT
>JAUIFP010000044.1 GCA_030430365.1 Alphaproteobacteria bacterium
CCACGATGGCGGGCCAACGCTGCGGGCCGATCGGCGGCGTGCCGCTGGACCAGCTGAGCATCAGATCGACGATCGCGCTTTCCAGTTCGTAATGGGTGAGGTGGAAGACGTCCTCCTCCTTCTCCCAGAAACCGTTCTCGGCCAGCAATGCGCCGAATTCCCGGATCTTGTTGAAGAACAGGTTGGTGTACCAATGCTCGCAATAGAACTTGTGCCCCTCCACATAGGGGAACACGCGGTGGGCGAGGCCGATCAGCTGGTCATAGGTTGCCTTGTCTTCTTCGGTGTCGAGCAATTCGCGGTAGTCGGCGACCAGCTGTTCGCGCTCTTCCACCAATTGCTCGGTCGGCCGCTCGATATTCTGGCCCGCCTTGATCTTGTCGATATAGCCGGGCAGCGCTGCGAAGGGCATGGACAGATCATCATTCCATGACCGGTGATAGTGATAGAACCCGTCCCCGACATTGACGTTGAACCAGGGATTGCGGCTCGCTTCCAGTTCGTCCAGCCATTCCTGGCCGCGTTCGCCCAGCTGATCGAGCGCGCCCAGCACATCCTCGATCACCATCCCGTCATGGAACTTCTCGTCCACGCCCAGTTCGACGGCGCGGCGGGCCAGGCGCTTCAGTTCTTCGTCGGGGCGGAAGATTTCGGCTTCCATGCCTGCGACCATGCGGCTGATCGCCTGGTCGCTGATTTCGGGGAAGGCCTTCTTGCAGAAATCGAAGAAGGTCAGATAGGCGCCATAGCCCAGCAGCAGAAATTCGAAATGGTGGTGCCACATCCGGAAATAGCCTTCCAGCTGCTTCCGGTAGATATCCAGCAAGGCATGGTTCGATGCCACGCCCTTGCCGGTATGGGTCGTCTCGATCGGTTCCAGATCGGGCAGTTCGGGCCTCGGAAGGGCCTGCGCCTCGGCGATCAGCGCCTTCATCTTGTCCTTCCACTGCGCGTAGAGGTCTTCCCAGTTCTTGTAATAATAGAAGGCGCGCTGCTGGAACTCGCCCATGCGCGCTTCGATCTCTTCCGGGTCGGTCACTGGAACGCCGCCGATGAAGACACGGCCATTGATGATGCGGTGATCGATGCCCTTGGTGGTGGGCAGCACATGCACCCGGGTGTTGAAGCTGCCCAATGCGCAATAGGCAGCTTCCGCCGTGATCATGTCGAAATGATGCATCGGTTCGGGGAAATGCATGGAGTTGTAGAACCAGAAGCGCTGATCGTCGCCTTCATGGAACTGCGTGTAATAGGGATAGGCCGCCTGCGCGGCTTCCGTGCCGGGGACCACTTTGAGTGAACTGGGAAGGGGAAAGCCCTTTTGTTCGTCGGCCATGCTTCAAGAATCCTCTCTCGGTTCCGCCCGGCGCCTTTGCGGCGCTTTGCAGGACGGGACTCGTTATCGAGAGAAAGAGTACGCCCAGGCCGCCGCCGGGCAAAGGATTCACGCGCATGACAAACAGGACAAAAGCGCAGGCGTTATTGTCCTGTTTTACTCTCTTTCCGGCTCCGCGCAGCCTCGGCGCGTTCAGGCGGGGGCCTGTTCCTGCCGTGCCTCCAGCCTCCGCAGAGAGGGATCGTTGATGAACGTGCCGAAGGGAAACAGCGCGACCAGAAAGGTCCGCAGCCAGCCCCAGGCGGAAAGCCCCTTGCCTGGCAGGCAGATCAGCATGCCGCCGACATAGGCCAGCCAGGCGATGCCGTGCGTCATGCCTACAGGCGGCACCAGCGCGGGATTCCCGAACCAGTATTTCAGCGGCATGGCTATCAGAAACAGTGCGATCGTGGTGATGCCCTCCACAAGGGCGATAAGTCGGAACAGGCGGAGCATGATCTCTTCTGCTTGGCTTGAGTGTCAGGAAGAACCGACCCGGAACCGGCTGCATTTTTCATACACATGGCTTTGGGCTTCGCAAGGCTTACGATTGCGGCGCATGGCCGCCGCGCCATTCGCGCGGCGTAATGCCGAAGCGCTTGCGGAACAGCCGCGTGAAATATCCCGGATCGAGGAAACCCGCGCGATAGGCGATCTCCGCGATGGAAAGCCCGGCCGCGCGCGGATCGCCCAACAGGTCGCTTGCCCGGTCGAGCCGCGTGGCGTTGAGCTCTTGCACGAAGCTGGTTCCGCTGCCCGCCAGAAGCGTCTGCAAATAGCGCTTCGAAATGCCGCAATCCCGGGCCACGCCTTCACTGGAGAGATCCGGGTCGGCAAAGTCGCTTTCGATCTTGCGCAGGATCTCTCGGGCGAGCTGGCCGCGGTGGCGGCTCTTGCCGTCCGCCTGGTGGAAACCGGTGGCGAGAGTCAGCAGGCTGCCAACCTGCTCGGCAATCAGGGAGCGGGGCAGGGGCGCATCGTCGAGCCCTTCCAGCATAGTTTCCAGCAAGGCCCCCAGCGGCGCGCCCCATCCGCCGCGCGTGTCGATCGGGCGTGCCAGCAAGGCGCCGGGATCGGGCAGATAGCGCTCCAGCCAGCCTTGCGGCATCATCAGGTCCACCGCTTCATGCGGCGTGTCCATTTCCATCTGGTAGAAACGCGTATTGTCCAGCAGCACGAATTGCCCGGGCTCGACGGTGAAGCGCTTGCCGCCCATCAGCGTCTTCAGGGCGCCCTGGCGCGCATAGACGAGCTGGATCGAAGGTGTCGCCCGGCCGGAGCTGCCCTCCTGGCCCGTATGCGTCACCCGCTGGGCCGGTGCGTGCAGATGCAGCAGGCGCAGCTGGCCGATGCCGTGGCTGGTCCAGCGTGCGGCGAAGGCGTCTGCGTCGAACACCGTGACTTCGATCGGGGCGATCGTACTGGCCGCCCATTCGCGCCATTCGTCCAGCGCTTTGCCCCGCGCCATTCCGGCGGACGACCATCCGGTGTCCGGCTGGGCTTCGTCCTGCGTCGCCGCGGCGGCAGGGGGCGGATGGGCTGCGCGCGCCATATGGGAAGATTACGCTTCGCATTTGTCCCGATCAAGCAAACAGCATCCGGCATGCCATCTGCCGAAGGCGAGTATTTTGTTCCTCGCTTCCTCCCGGCAATTTGCTAGCAGGCTAAGGGTAATCGGGCGCCCTTCCGGAGAGAGCCGGTCAGGGCGCAAGGCTGTTCAATCGAGGGGAGAAACACCGGAATGTCGGACAAGGCAGAATTCCAGGCACTGCAGGCCAGGCTGGAGCAGATGGAAAAGGATCTGAAGGAAGTTCAGGACCGCGAGGCGATCTGGCGCCTGTTCATGACCATGCAGAGCGCGATCGATAATCGCGATATGGCAACATATGGCGCGGGCTTCACCCAAGACGGTGTGTGGGCCGGCGTTGTCGGCAGGGGTGTCGGGCCGCAGGGCGTGGCCGAAATCCTGGGCAAGTTCATGAAACCCTGGGAAAGCGAGGCCGCGCGCACTTGGCATACGACGCTGGATTTCCAGGTGGATATCGATGGCGACACGGCCACGTCGACCAGCAAGTTCCAGCATATCAAGGCCGATGACAATGGCGATCTGCAGGTCTGGCACCTGGGCGCCTATGACGACAGGCTGATCCGCACATCGCAAGGCTGGAAATTCACCCAGCGCCTGGCCTATGTCATCGTTCCTTATATGGAGCCGAAGTTCCAGCTGATCGTGGACGACGAAAGCTGAGCCGGAAACGCGCCGGAACGGGGCGCTACTTCTTCATCCCATCGGTGATCCGCTCGGTTTCCGCGCGGGTCGATTGCGGGCCGGTATTGCGCTTGTGAATGCCGCCCTGGCCTGGCGGCGCGAACAGTTCCGGATCGCCTTCCCGGCGCGGCAGCCCGTAAAGCGGGAACAGCCCGGGATGACGTCCGAGCCCGCCGAACAGGTCGCGGCAGCGCTCGATCCAGTCGCGCAGCGGGTCGTCTTCGGCCAGCGGCGGGATCTTGGCAACCGATGCCAGGAACAGGAACGGGCCGATAATGCGATAGTCGGCATAGCTCGGTTCGTTTCCGCCAAGCCAGCTCGATTCCCGCAAGGTAATGCGCAGCGGTTCGATCTCGGCGGAGATGAGTGGCAGGCGATCCTCGCGCCCGGCCTGCTTATCCTCCAGCTTCATGCCGACCATGATCTCGCGCGAATGGGTGACGTATTCCTTGTCCTCCTCGAAGCACAAATCGCGGTAATCGGCGCAGAAGCAGCGCATCCATGGGCCCACGGCGACGCGCCAGAACCAAGCATCGACGGCGCGGATCAGCGGCACCATCCCCGGATCGGCAAGCAGCATCGGCCGGTCGGGATAGGTCTTGTCCAGATATTCGACGATCCCCCAGCTATCGAGCACCCATGTGCCCTCATCGACGATGGCGGGCAGTCGTTCGGTCACGCCGCAAGTCCGCTCCAGGATGCCGGTGAACCCGCCCGGGACCACGTCCAGATCGAACCCCTTATGCTTCAGGGCGAATTTGGTGGACCACACGAAAGGGCTGGTCGTTGCCCCGGTCGCCATGGTCAGGTCGAAAAAGGTGATCGTGTTGTTCTTGGCCAATTTCCCGCTCCCGGATCCCGCTTGTTGCGTTTGTCCGGAAATCTAGGCCGGTAGGCGGAGCTTTGTCCAGTTGGCGTCGTCTAGCTTGCGGCGCCAAGTGCCTCCAGCACCGGGCCGGCCCATTCCCTGCGGCAGATCAGCAGGTCGGGCATGTAGGTGTCTTCCTGATTGTAGATCAGAGCGCTTCCGTCGATCCGCGAACAATGCAGGCCATGCGCACTGGCGACCGCCACGGGGGCGCAGCTGTCCCATTCATATTGTCCGCCCGAATGGAGATAGATGTCCGCTTCGCCGCGGATGACCGCCATGGCTTTCGCCCCGGCCGAACCCATGGGGACAAGTTCCCCGCCCAGCGCTTCAGACACGGCGAGCGCTTCGGCGGCCGGGCGCGTCCGGCTGACGACCAGGCGCGGTGCGCCGTCATGCGCAGTCAGCGCAACGGGCTGGTCCGTGCGGAACACCGTCCCGCCATCGCCCCGCTCGTTGGTGAGCCCAGGCAGGGCGACGGCGCCCACTTGCGCCACGCCGCCGATCGCCAGGCCGACATGCACGGCCCAGTCGGCGCGGCCTTCGCCATATTCGCGGGTTCCATCCACCGGGTCGACGATCCACACCCGTTCCTCGTCCAGCCGGGTGAGCGTATCGCGGCTTTCTTCGGAGAGCAGCCCGTCATCGGGCCGCTGCACCTTCAGCGCCTCGACCAGGAAGCGGTTCGAAACCTCGTCCCCGGCAGTGCCCAGCGCCTTTCCTTCGAACATGTTGCTGGCGCGGACTTCCAGAAGGATGCGTCCGGCAGCGGCGGCCAGCTCGGCCGCCAGCTCTGCGTCGGTCATTGGCCGCCTTCCTCGATGATCTCGGCAACCGTCGGGTGCTCTTCCTTCATGGAGTTCTCGTCCTTCTTGGAGTTCATGCCCCAGCTTATCGAGCTCCATGCCCGCTCATGGAAGTAATAGAGGACCATCTTCGTCAGCACTTCGGTGGTCGCGATCGCGCCGGCGGCCTTCGGGCTGCCCGTGAACAGCCAGCTGAGCAGGAAAGTGTCGACACTGCCGAGGATACGCCAGCTGATCGCTTTCGTCAGCGACCTGGAATGGGCTTCCTGGCCTTTGAAAAGAAACACCCCCCAAGGGCTCCTTAGCCGCCGCCCAGGAGCTTATCGACCACGAGGTCGGCCGCTTCCTGCGGTGTCATTGCAGTGGTGTCGATACGGATCTCTGGTTTCTCCGGTTCTTCATAGGGGCTGTCGATCCCCGTGAAGTTCTTGAGTTCGCCTTGCCTGGCCTTCTTGTAAAGGCCTTTCACGTCGCGCGCCTCCGCCACTTCCAGCGGTGTATCAATATGGACCTCTATGAATTCGCCTTCCGGCAGCATGGCACGGACCATCTCGCGCTCTGCCCTGAAGGGGCTGATAAAGGCCGTGATCACGATCAGCCCGGCATCGGCCATAAGCTTGGAAACTTCGCCCACGCGCCGGATATTCTCAATCCGATCGGCCTCGGTGAAGCCCAGATCCTTGTTCAGCCCGTGGCGCACATTGTCGCCATCCAGCAGGAAAGTGTGCCGGTTCATCAGATTGAGCTTCTTTTCGACCAGGTTGGCAATGGTCGATTTGCCCGATCCCGAAAGCCCGGTGAACCACAGCACCGCGGGCTTCTGGTTCTTCAGATTGGCGTGGTCTTCGCGCGTGATCTCCAGCGCCTGCCAATGCACGTTCTGCGCACGGCGCAGGCTGAAATTGATCATCCCGGCACCAACGGTGGCATGGGTAATCTTGTCCACCAGGATGAAGCCGCCCAGCGCCTTGCTGTCTTCATAAGGTTCGAACACGATCGAACGGTCGGTGGTGACTTCGGCCACGCCGATCGAATTGAGCTCCAGCGTCTTGGCCGCCAGATGCTCCATCGTGTTGATATTGACCTCGTATTTCGGCTCGGCGACCGTCGCCGAGACCGTCTGCGTCGCCAGTTTGAGCCAATAGGCGCGGCCTGGGATCAGCGCCTCGTCATTCATCCACACGATCGAGGCTTCGAACTGGTCGGCCACCTGCGGCGGATCGTCGGCGCTGGCGATAACGTCGCCGCGGCTGCAATCCACCTCGTCCTCCAGCGTCAGCGTGACGGACTGGCCGGCAACTGCGCGGTCCAGATCCCCGTTCATGGTGACGACCGACTTGATCGTGCTGATCTTGCCCGAAGGGACGATGCGCACCGGCTTGCCCGGAGCGATCTCGCCGCTGGCGATCAGCCCGGAAAAGCCGCGGAAGTCCAGATTGGGGCGATTGACCCATTGCACCGGCATGCGGAAAGTGCGGGCCTGTGCCGCCGTATTGGCGATCTCCACCGTTTCCAGATGCTGGATCAGGCTGGGCCCTTCATACCAGGGCGTGTTGTCCGAAGGCGCCTGCGTGATGTTGTCGCCCTTGAAGCCGGAAATCGGGATCGCGGTGAATTTTTCGATGCCGATCCCGCTGGCGAATGCGGTATATTCCTCGACAATATTGTCGAAAGTTTCGCGGTCGTAATCGACCAGATCCATCTTGTTGACCGCCAGCACGATGTGCCGGATGCCGATCAGATGGGCGAGATAGGAATGGCGCTTGGTCTGCGTCAGCACGCCTTTGCGCGCATCCACCAGGATCACGGCCAGGTCGGCGGTGGAAGCCCCGGTGACCATGTTCCGCGTATATTGTTCGTGGCCGGGCGTATCGGCCACGATGAACTTGCGCTTCTCCGTCGAGAAAAAGCGATAGGCGACGTCGATCGTGATGCCCTGTTCGCGCTCGGCAGCCAGGCCGTCCACCAGCAGGGCGAAATCGATCTCCTGCCCCTGCGTGCCCACGCGCTTGCTGTCGGCTTCCAACGTGGCCAGCTGGTCTTCGAAGATCATCTTGGAATCGTAGAGCAGGCGGCCGATCAGGGTCGACTTGCCGTCATCCACGCTGCCGCAGGTGATGAAGCGCAGCAGCCCCTTGTTCTGGTGCAGCTCCAGATAGGCGACGATATCCTCGGCGATGAGTGCGTCCGTCTTGTAGACGGGATCGGAAGCGGAATGCTCGTTCATCAGAAATAGCCCTCCTGCTTCTTCTTCTCCATGCCGGCGCCGCCTTCATCCTTGTCGATGGCGCGCCCCTGGCGTTCGGACGTCGTGGTCAGCAGCATTTCCTGCACCACTTCGGGCAGAGTTGCCGCCTCGCTCTCCACCGCGCCGGTCAGCGGATAGCAGCCCAGCGTGCGGAAACGGATGGAGCGCATCTGCGGCTCCTCCCCGGGTTCCAGCGGGAAACGGTCGTCATCCACCATCAGCAGCAGCCCGTCGCGCTCCACCGTCGGACGCTTGGCGGCCATGTAAAGCGGCACGATCTCGATATTTTCGGCCATGATATACTGCCAGATGTCGAGCTCGGTCCAGTTGGAGAGGGGGAAGACGCGGATGCTCTCGCCCTTGGACTTGCGGGCATTATAAAGGTTCCACAGTTCCGGCCGCTGGTTCTTCGGATCCCAGCCGTGGCTGGCCGTGCGGAAGGAGAAGATACGCTCCTTCGCGCGGCTCTTTTCCTCGTCGCGCCGGGCGCCGCCGAAGGCCGCGTCGAAGCCGTATTTGTCCAGCGCCTGCTTGAGCCCCTCGGTCTTCCACATATCGGTGTGCAGCGCGCCGTGGTCGAACGGATTGATGCCGCGTTCCTTGGCTTCCGGATTGTGATGGACCAGCAGGTCCATTCCGGCTGCTTCGGCCATCCGGTCGCGCAGTTCGTACATCGCCTGGAACTTCCATGTCGTATCGACATGGAGGAGCGGGAAGGGCGGGGGTGAGGGGAAGAAGGCCTTGCGCGCAAGGTGCAGCATAACGGCGCTGTCCTTGCCCACGGAATAGAGCATTACCGGTTTCTGCGCTTCGGCCACGACCTCGCGCATGATGTGGATGCTTTCGGCCTCTAGCCGTTCAAGATGGGTCAATCGCTGCATGTTGCATTGCCGCATGCCTTTTGCCGGGCGAAGGGGCAAGTACCTGACGAGGCAGAAATTCTTTGCCCCCGCTAAGTTGGTCCAAGCCGGGACACGGCGATTTTCAGCTTCCGGTGAACTTCGGGGGCCGTTTTTCGGCGAAGGCGGCCATGCCTTCCTTCTGGTCCTGAGTGGCAAAAAGCCCAGTAAACAGGCGGCGTTCCATGGAAATTCCCTGGGCCAGCGAGGTTTCCTGCGCCGCATCCACTAATTCCTTGCACGCCATCGCGGCGAGCGGCGGCATGCCCGCGATCTTGCCGGCGACTTTCAGCGCTTCGGCCAGCAGTTCTTCTGCCGGGACGACCCGCGCCACCAATCCGGCGCTTTCGGCCTCCGCGGCGTCCATCATCCGCCCGCTCAGGCACATTTCCATCGCCTTTGCCTTGCCGACCGCGCGGACGAGGCGCTGAGTCCCGCCCATTCCCGGGCAGATGCCTAGGGTGATTTCCGGCTGGCCGAACTTCGCGCTGTCCCCCGCCAGGATGAAATCGGCCATCATGGCGAGCTCGCAGCCGCCGCCCAGTGCAAAGCCGGAAACGGCGGCGATCCACGGCTTGCGCGCCGAAGTCACCCGGTCATATCCGGCAAACAGATCGGAGCCGTACATCTGGGCAAAGCCCTTATCGGCCATTTCCTTGATATCGGCGCCTGCTGCAAACGCTTTCTCACTGCCGGTCAGCACCAGGCAGCGCTGGCTATCGTCGGCCTCATAGGCGGCAAATGCCTCGATCAGGTCTGCCAAGACCTGGCTGTTGAGCGCGTTGAGCGCGTCGGGCCGGTTGAGCGTGACCAGCGTCACCGCGTCCTTGCGTTCGACGAGGATGGTTTCAAAACTCATAGGGCGTCCATTCCTGTTCAGCGGGGAGGGGGGCGAAAAGTTCGTCCAGCTTGGCTTGCGTTATGCCTTCCGGCGTGGCGGGATTCCAGCGCGGTGCGTTGTCCTTGTCGATCAGCACGGCGCGCACGCCTTCGGCAAAGTCCGGCTCCATGATGATCCGCGCGGCCAGACGGTATTCGCGTTTCATCTCGTCGGCAAAGCTGGCGATGTGCTTCGCCTCGGCGATCTGGCGGAGCGAAACCTTCATCGTCAGCGGAGAGCGGGAGCGCAGCGTTGCCAGTTCCTTGCCTGCCCATTTCCCATCATCGGCTTCCAGCGCGGCGAAGATATCTTCCAGCCGGTCCGATGCGAAGAGCCGCGCAACGGCCTGCTCGTTCCCGGCCAGCCGCGCTTCGGGCGCCTGGGCTGAATGCTCGTCCAGGATCGCCTGCGCTTGCTTCGGGTCGGCCGCAATTCGTTCCTTCGCGGCGGCAAGGCCGGGTTCTTCCAGATAATGCGTGGCGAGGCCCGCCCACAGGCATTCCGCGCCGTCCAGCCTTGCGCCGGTCAGCGCCAGGAACGGGCCGATGCGCGGGCTGACCCGCTCCGGCAGGTGCGAGAGATACCAGCCCGCGCCGACATCCGGGAACAGGCCGATCGCGCTTTCCGGCATGGCGAACAGCGTCTTGGGCGTCGCGACGCGGAACCTGGCCGGCATCGCGATCCCCACGCCGCCGCCCATGGTGATCCCGTCCATGAAGGCGATCACGGGCTTGGGATAGGTGAACAGCAGATGGTTCAGACGGTATTCCGCGAAGAAGAACGCCCGGCCCGCGGCCCCGCCATCTTCCAGCGCGGAGCGGCGCACGGCCGCCACATCGCCCCCAGCGCAAAAGCCGCGTGAAAGCTTCGGATCGCCGTCTTCGGCCACGGCGTGGTCCAGCAAGACGGCCTCGATAGTTGGATCGTCCCGCCATTCCAGCAGCGCGGCGGCCATCGCCTCCACCATGTCCAGCGTCAGCGCATGTAGCGCGCGCGGGCGGTTGAGCGAGATATGGCCGGCGGCGCCATTGCGGCGTGCAAGAATGTCCTGTGTCATTGCCCCGCTGATAGCGGCTGGCTCAGTTGCAGGAAACCTGCGTGATCACTAGGTCGTCGTCATATTTGACGGTCAGCCGGTCTGGCCGGAAATCCATCGTCACGGCCGTGCGCGGCGGGACCCAGCGCAAGGTGCGGGCTCCGGTCGCCTCCAGTAATTCCACGCCGAGCGCCTCGGTCGCGGTCTGGCTGATAAAGGCCTGGCCGGCTTCCGCCTGGCAGGGTGCGGGCTGCGGCGGCGCAGTCTCCGGCGGCGGGGGCGGCGCGTCAGCGGTGCAGGCCGCCAGCGATACGATCGGTGCAATCAGGACGGCGAGCTTAGGATTCACCGCTATCGCCCCCTTCGCTCGTCACCTCTGCCTTGCTGCATTGTATGTAGCGGAACGGCTTGGGCGCGGCGCCATCGCCCATTTCCCGGCGGGTCAGCGTCTTGCCATCTTCGGAAGCGTTCAGCACCTGCTCGCGCTGCCATTCCAGCCCTTCGCCGGTAAAGCTGAACAGGGCGCGCAGATGGTTGGGTGCAAGCTCGGTCACATCGGTCAGCTTGCCCACGGATTCGTAGAATTCCAGCCTTGTGGGGGTGATAGTCAGCAGGCCCTTGGCATCGCCGGCAGTGGAAGTGCAGTCGGCTTCGACCAGGCCCCAACGGCCCTGTATGCTCTTGGGGATCGTTACCTCAACCGGCGTTTCTTCGTCGGCTTGCGCGGTTTCGTCTGCGGCGGGCGTCAATTGCGCCTCAAGTTCCGCCTCTGCCTCTTGCGCGTTCTCTTCCGCCGCATCTTGCCCGCTTCCGCAGGCGGCCAGTGCAAGCAGCGCCAAGCCTGCGGCCAATGTCCTGATCATTTTTTCACCCTCAACCAATTCGCTTTCCTGCAAACGCACAATTCCGCGATTATTTCCAGTCGCTTCTTACGCTCCGGCCCAGATTTCCGGCAGCTTGGAGGCTTCGCAGCCCCACCTTTCCGGGCCAACCATAGGTCAGGCCGCCTTGCGCCAGCTTGAACGGTCCAGCTCAAACGGGTTGGCCTGCAAACGCCATTACCCTTGAAACTTACGCCAGAATACTTAGCTAGGTAAGTATATAAGCAGTGATTCGGCCACATTCCCTGCCTTTGCAGGATGCCGGATCATGCCCCGTGAATGACGATAGGAGGATGGCCGATGGGCCTCAAAGTCGAACCGATCCTGCCGAAATTCGGCGCCGAATGCTCGGGTATCGATATCACGAAGCCGCTGACCGAAGAGGAACGGCGCGAAGTGGTGGAGGCTCAGAACAAATGGGGCGTTTGCGTCTATCGCAACACCGGCCTCACGGACGAGACCCATATCGAATTCTCCCGCAATTTCGGCCACATCGAATTCTCGCCCGCGCGCAAAGGCGGCAAGTCCCGCCTCAAGCACCGCGAATTGTTCGACGCCAGCAATCTCAATGCGGATGGCGAGATCACGAAGGACCCGGCTGCGATCCAGTATCGCAAGGGGGACCGGCTGTGGCACACGGATAGCGCCTTTGTGCCGCTGCGCTCTTCCCACTCCCTGCTGCTGGCGCATGAAGTGCCCAGCGAAGCGGGCGAAACCTGGTTTGCCGATACGCGCAGTGCCTATGAAGACCTGCCGCAGGATATGAAGGACCGGCTGGAAGGCCTGGTGGGGCGCAATTCGGTCTGGTGGTCGCGCAAGCTGGGCGGCGCCGACATTCCAGACGAGCAGATCGAACAGGGCATGGTGGGCGAACACCCGCTGGTCCACACTCATGCGGGTTCGGGCCGCAAGGCGCTGTTCATTGCAGCCCATACGATGGACATCATCGGGATGGAGCGCGACGAAGCGCAGAAGCTGATCTGGACGTTGATCGAACACACCACGCAGCCGCAATATGTCTTCTCGGTGAAGTACAATGTCGGCGATCTGGTGATTTGGGACAATCTGTGCACCATGCATCGCGGCGGCGAGTTCGATTTCGAGAATGAACGCCGCGATATGCGCCGCACCACCATCCGCGAAGGGACGGAGCCTTATTCGGTGCTGGATGACGACCAGTTCGGCCGCCTGTTCTCCAGCGTGCCCAAATCGGTGGACATTGCCGGCGCGAATGAGCGCGAAAAGGCGTCCTGACCCGCCTCGCGCCGGGCGGTAACGCTCTGGCGCAAGCGTGCAATCGTGAAGTGAAGAGCGGCGGCATTGGTGCCGTGCGATCACGTGTGTTGACCGGCGGCGCGCGGCGATGCAAAAGCGCGCGCCGGATCGCGGAATCGGGCGGGCGTAGCTCAATGGCAGAGCAGAAGCTTCCCAAGCTTACGACGAGGGTTCGATTCCCTTCGCCCGCTCCATCAATCCCCTAAGCGCGCTGGATTGCATTCCGGCATCCTCAATGTCCGAATATCATAACCTGCGCCGCCGCGCGCAGCTTGGCACCCGCTGCCGTGCAGACTAATCCTGTTACCGAGAACAGGCGCCGGGAAGCAGCGCCAATAACCAAGCGGACGGGAAGGCAATGAGCGGCAAGCGGCAGGCACCGACGGCGGATGAATGCGTCATCCGCAACCTCATAGATATCCATGCGCGCGATATCGGCGATACCACCTTCATCGTTTATGAAGACGGCTCCAGCTGGACCTATGCCCAATTGCGGGAGGAAATCTGCGCAGCCGCCGCCGGGCTGCAGCGGATCGGCATCGCGCAGGGCGATCATGTCCTGGTGTGGATGCCCAACGGGCCGGAGGCGGTACGCAGCCTGCTGGCGATCAATTATCTCGGCGCAGTATGCGTGCCGATCAATCTGTCCAATCGCGGGCTGGTGCTGGAACACGTCATCAATGACAGCGGCGCCAGCACGATGATCTGCGACGCGCGCCTGCTGGACCGGCTGGAGGATGTCGATACCGGGCGGCTGGAAACGATCGTGCTGGTGGGCGGGGATGCACCGCAGCAGCTGGGCCGGTTCAAGTTCCTGCGCGAAAGCGACATCTTGAAGCCCGGCGAAGAGCCGCAGCCGCCCGCGCGCCCGATCCAGCCATGGGACAGCGAATTCGTGCTCTATACGTCGGGCACGACCGGCCCTTCCAAGGGCGCGATTTCTTCCTATACGCACCGCCATGCCCATGCCTGGGCAACGACCTGTATTGGGATCGGGGACCGGCGCTTCATCCACGGCCCGCTGTCCCACACGGCAGGCGCCGGGGCGATCTACACCACGATCTGCAAGGCCGGGTCGATCGCGCTGGTGGAAAGCTTCAAGACGGACCAGTTCTGGGACCGGGTGCGCAGCATGGATGCCGACGTCACTTCCCTGCTGGGCGCGACCATTCCCTTCCTGCTCAAGCAGCCGGTTTCTCCCGAAGACAAGACGCATGGCCTGCGCGCCGTGATCGTGGCCCCGATCGACGAGAATGCGATCGCATTCGGCGAGCGGTTCGGGGTGGAGGTCTATGGCATCTATTCCATGACGGAGATGTCCATCCCGCTGTTCTGCGGGCCGGATCTGGACCGGGTGGGGCAATGCGGCACGCCGCGCGAAGGGGTGGAAGTGCGCATCGTGGACGAGCACGATTTCGAGGTCGAATTCGGGCAGAGCGGCGAGTTGATCGTCCGCTGTGACGATCCCTGGGTGATGATGAGCGGCTATCTCAACAATCCGGCCGCCACGGCCAAGGTATGGCGCAATGGCTGGTTCCACACAGGCGACCTGTTCCGCCAGGATCCAGACGGCACCTTCATCTTCATGGACCGCATGAACGACATGGTCCGCCGGCGCGGGGAGAATATCTCCTCCTTCGAAGTGGAAACCGCGATTTCGCAATTCCCCGGGGTGAGGGAAGTGGCGATCGTGGGCGTGCAGAGCGAGTTTTCCGAAGACGAGGTGATGGCTGTGATCACGCTGACTGGCGCGAGCGAGCTCGATCCGGCTGAATTGATCGAATTCCTGCGCCCGCGGCTGCCGCATTTCATGGTGCCGCGCTATATCCGGATCATGGACGATCTGCCCCGCACGGGCACGCAAAAGATCATCAAGGCGCAGCTGCGCGACGAAGGCGTGACGGCCGATGCGTGGGACCGCGAGGCGCACGGTATCAAGATCAAGATGGAACGGCTGGCCTGAACCGGCCGGAACAAGTGGAAGAGGCTGGCACGATGGCGCAAGGCGAAGGCCCATTGGCGGGTATCAAAGTGGTCGAATTTGCCGGGCTGGGCCCCGCGCCATTCTGCGGCATGCTGCTGTCTGACCTTGGCGCCGACGTCATCCGCATCGACCGGCAGGACGGCGAGTACAAGCCGTGGGAAGTGATCACCCGCGGCCGCAAGTCGGTGGCGCTGAACCTCAAGCAGGCCGAAGCGGTGGACGTCGCCCTGCGCCTGATCGACAGCGCGGACATGCTGCTCGAAGGCTTTCGCCCCGGCGTGATGGAGCGGCTGGGGCTTGGGCCGGATGTCGTCCTCTCGCGCAGGCCCGCCCTGGTCTATGGGCGGATGACCGGCTGGGGGCAGACGGGATCGCGCGCGAAAGAGGCGGGCCATGACATCAATTATATCGCTGCGGCCGGCGCGCTGCACGGCATTGGCCCGGCGGAAAAACCGGTCATCCCGCTCAATCTGGTCGGCGATTTCGGCGGCGGCGCGCTTTATCTGGCATTCGGCGTGCTTGCCGCGCTGATCCAGGCGCGCAGCACGGGCAAGGGGCAGGTAGTGGATTGCGCCATGCTGGACGGTGCCGCCTCGCTGATGGCGATGATCTATGGCCGCCTCAGCGGGGGCATTTGGCAGGACCGGCGCTCCTCCAACACGATCGACGGCGCGGCCCATTGGTACAACACCTATGAATGCGCCGACGGGAAGTGGTTTGCCGTCGGTGCGTTCGAAAAGAAGTTCTACGACAATCTCGTCGCCGCGATGGGCTTTCCCGATCCCGAGAATTTCGACACGCAGCAGGACCGGGCGCGCTGGCCGGAACTGCGGGCGCGCTTTGCTGAGCAATTCAAGACCAGGACCCAGGCCGAATGGACCGAAATCCTGGGGCGGACCGAAACCTGCTCCAGCCCAATCCTTTCGATGGAAGAGGCGGTGGCTGCGCCGGAAAATGTCGAGCGCAATCTTTTCTCGACGCTTGAAGGCGTGCTGCATGTCAGCCCCGCACCGCGTTTTTCGGCCAGCCCCGATCTCCAGCCCGGGCGCATATCGATGGTCGGGGAAGAACAGGATGCGCATCTTGCCGCATGGGGCTTCAGCGAAGGCGAGATTGCCGGCCTGCATGATCGGGATGTGCTGAAGCCGCTCTGAGGGCACTCGCGCAAGGCCTGCCGACAAGCCCGGCGGGCCGTGCTACCGCCGCACCATGCCTGCCTTCTTCCTTGCCTGTGCCGCTGCATGGCTCGCCGCGATGGGCGGGCGGGACCAGCAATTAGCCGCGCATCTTTCCGCAAGGCTGGGGCGGAGCGCGGCATTGCTCGTCCTCTGCCTGGCGGCCAGCCTGGCGACGTCGACACTGGCCGCGGCGGCGGGGTGGCTGCTTGCCGGGCTCTTCCCCGCAGCGGCCTGGCCTGCCGCGATCGCCTTGCTGCTGGCCGCAGCGCAGCTGGCGCGGCCCATCCCGCCCGAAACCGCGCGGGAGCCTACGCGTTCTCTCTTCGCCACCGCTTGGGTGCTGGTCATGCGCCAGGCATTGGACGCCCCGCGGTGGATCATCCTGGCGGTCGCTGCTTCAGGCGGAGCGCCGCTCCACGCTGCTCTGGGCGGCGCGGTTGGCGCGGGCGCGGCGCTCGCCCTCGGCTGGGCGATGGGCCCCCGCTCGGAAGGCGCTCTGCCGGGCGCCCGCTATCCCTGGCGCAGTGCAAGGCTGGCGCTGGCCGGGCTTGCCGCAACAGCGGCCGCGGCCGTCCTCCTGCCTTAAGCGGTCACGCCAAGCCATCGGTTCAATCGATCACTGTAAAGAAGTTTGTTCGATAAACCCGATCCGGTTTCATGCGTATATTAGACAAGTAACATAAAGGAGGAAATTCATGGCCACTTCCGGCGACAATTCGAAGAAGGCTCTTGCAGAAGCTCTCAACGGCGTTCTGGCGGACCATTTCGCGCTCTATTTGAAGACCAAGAACTTCCACTGGCATGTGAAGGGCAACCGTTTCCACGATCTGCACCTTCTCTTCGATGCCCAGGCAGCGCAGATTATCGGCGTGACCGATCTGATTGCCGAACGCGTGCGCAAGAATGGCGGTGACACGCTGACCTCGATCGGCTCGATCGCGCAGCATTCCTCCATAGCGGATCAGGATTCCACTTCGCTCGATGCCGATGCGATGGTGAAGGAACTGGCTGAGGACAATCGCAAGCTGATCGAAGGCATTCGCGAGGCCAAGAAGGCCGCCGGCGATGCGGGTGACAATGCCACTGACGGGCTGACCGACGATTGGACCGATCAGGCCGAGGAACGGGCATGGTTCCTTGAAAGCATCGCGGCCTGATCCCGCCTGCCCAAACGGGGCGGGGGATCGCGTCGCGCGCTGCGGTTCTGTCATGGCGGCGTCTCTGCTAGAGTGACGCCATGGCATCAGCCCAGATCGTCTCCGGAGCCAGCGACGCGGATATCGCGCGCTGGCTGTTCTCCCGCCTTGCAGCCGCGCTCGCGTCGACACCGGGCGAAGTCGCGATCAGCGTTCCGGGCGGTTCCACGCCATTCCCGATCCTGGAATGCCTCTCCGCAATGGACCTGGACTGGGCGCGCCTTGCCGTGTGGCCGGGCGACGACCGCGTGGTGGAGGAAAGCCACCCGGCCAGCAATGTCGGGCGCATTCGCGCCTTGCTGGAACCTGTGGGAGCGAAAGTCGTGGCGCTCGACCCTACGCTGGAGCCGCCCCATTTCACGCTGGTCTGGCTCGGCATGGGCGGGGACGGCCATATCGCATCGCTGTTTCCTAATACCGATCCGCAAGTGGACGATCCCCAGACGCTGCGCCGGCTGACGCCCGATCCACTTCCGCCAGAGGCACCGTTCGACCGGCTGAGCCTGACGATCCCGGCGCTGCTCGACAGCGATGAAATCCTGTTCGTGATCCGCGGTGCGGAAAAGCAGGCACTGTTCGAAGCCGCCACGCGCGGTGAAAACGATCTGCCGGTCGCCCGCCTGCTGGGCGCCGCGAAAGGGCAGGTGACATGTTTCACATGATCCCGGCCGTTCTGCACCGCTTCCTGCTGCGTATCGCGCACGCGCTGCGCATTCTGTGGTGGCGCTGGGCCAAGCCGGAGCTGGCGGGCGTGAATGTCCTGATCCTGAGCGGGGAAGGCAAGGTGCTGCTGGTGCGGCATTCCTATGAAGCGGAAAAATGGACCCTGCCGGGCGGCGGGCTGCAACGCGGCGAGCTTCCCGCCGCGGCCGTGTCGCGCGAACTGAGCGAGGAACTGGATTGCGCAGTGGCCGAACTCACGCCGATCGGGGTGGATGACAACGAACTCTACGGTGCGCGCTGCGTCACCCATATATTCGCCTGCACCGTTTCCGGGGAGCCGCAGGTGGACGGGCGCGAAGTGATCGAGGCGGCCTATTACGATCCCTATAGTCCGCCGCCCAGCCGCACCGGGATCGTGGACCGCAGCCTCAGGATGCTACAGCAGCGATAGCTGGGCCGTGTCGGGGTTTCGGTTCTCCTTCTCCCCCTCCAGCGAGGACAGCGTCAGGCCCATCAGGCGGATCGGCAGGGGGAGGGGCAGCATCTCGTCCAGCAATTCATGGCCGATAGCGCAGAATTCCGCCTTGTCGGCGACCACATGGTTCAGTGAGCGTGCCCGCGTGACGAGGCGGAAATCGGTGTAGCGCAGCTTCAGCGTGACGGTGCGGCCCCGGGCCTTGCCTGCTTCGATCCTTTCCCACACAATCCCCGCAATGGTGTCCAGCGTCTCGTGAAGTGCGTGGCCGGTGGATATGTCCTCGGCAAAGGTGCGTTCGCCGCCCAGCGATTTGCGCCGCCGGTTGGCCTGCACCGGGCGAAGATCGATCCCCCGGGCCGCGCGGAACAGATATTCGGCGAAGCTGCCGAAATGCTGGCGCAGGAAAGGCAGGTCCTTTGCCGCCAGGTCGGCACCGGTCGCGATTCCCAGCTTGGCCATCTTCTCAGCCCCACGTGGGCCGACCCCATGGAAGCGCCGGACCGGCAGCGTGGCGACGAAGGCTGCGCCCTGGCCCGGCTTGATCACGCACATGCCGTCGGGCTTGTTCTGGTCGCTGGCGAGCTTGGCCAGGAACTTGTTGTAGGAAACGCCTGCACTAGCCGTCAGCCCCGTTTCCGCGCGGATGCGATCACGGATCAGCTGGGCGATGCGCGTGGCGGAGCCGATGCCGCGAATGTCCTCCGTCACGTCCAGAAAGGCTTCGTCCAGGCTCAGCGGTTCGACATGCGGTGTGAAATGGCGGAAGATTGCGCGGATCTGACCGGAGATTTCGCGATAGGTGTCGAAGCGCGGCTTGCGGAAGATCAGATCGGGGCAGAGCTTTTTCGCGCGCATGGACGGCATGGCGGAGCGCACACCGAATTTGCGCGCTTCATAGCTTGCAGCGGCCACGACGCCGCGCCCGCTGCCGCCGCCGACCGCGACTGGCTTGCCTTTGAGCGAGGGATCGTCGCGCTGCTCCACGCTGGCGAAAAAGGCATCCATATCGACATGGATGATCTTGCGCAGACCTGCGGATTCCCCGCCGCCTTCCTCTTCTTCGGCAAGGCCGTCCATGTCCGCTGCGCCGCTCATACGCGCATTCTAGGCCGGGCGGGCGCGGGTTTGAAGCTTATCCGAATTGAAGCGCACATTGTTTGCAACACTGACGATTCCCGCTGGCCTTCGCAGGTGCAACAAGGCATTGGGGGCCGCGATGGCAACGCAAGTCGATCATATGGCGCCCAGTCTAGGCCGCACGGAACTGGTTCTGCTGATGGCCGGCCTGATCGCGTTGCAGGCGCTCGCAGTCGATGGAATGCTTCCCGCGCTGGACGAGATTGCCGAAGGTTTCAACGTCCAGGAAGCCAATCGCCGGCAGCTGGTGGTGGGCTTGTTCCTGCTCTGTGTGGGGGCGGGTTCGCTCCTGCCTGGCCTGATGGCCGACCGCTATGGGCGCAAGATCGTGCTGATGGTCACGCTGGTGTTCTACGCCATCACATCCTTCGCCTGCGCCGTTGTCCCTACTTTCGACATGCTGCTGCTGGCCCGCGGGCTTCAGGGTCTTGCCGCGGCGGGCCTCACCGTGCTGCCGGCCGCGATTATCCGCGACCAGTTCGAAGGCGACGCCATGGCGCGGATGCTCTCGCTGGTTTTTGCGGTCTTCATCACTGTGCCGGTGGTGGCCCCCGCCGTGGGCCAGGTGGTGATGCAAGTGGCCGATTGGCGCTGGATATTTATCGGCCTGAGCATTCTGGCAGTGGTCATGATGGTCTGGGCGGGCTCGCGCCTGCCCGAAACGCTGCATCCCGAATTCCGCCAGCCATTCAGGCCGCGCGTTCTGGCGCGCAACATGTTCATTGCCGCCACGGCGCGCAGTTCGGTCGGTTACGTTCTGGGCGTCGGCCTCGTGATCGGCACGATGTTCGGCTACGTCAATTGCGCTCAGCAGCTGATCGGGGAGCATTTCGGCATGGGTGACATGTTCCCCTATGCCTTCGGCGCAACGGCTGCGACGATGGCAGTGGCCAGCATTGTGAATTCGCGGATCGTCGAACGCTTTGGCGCGCGCCGTGTTTCGCACACTGGATTGCTGATTTTCATTGCAGTCAGCGCATTGCAGGTGTGGGTGGCGCATAGCTCGCACGGTAATCAGATCGAATGGTTCCTGCCGCTGATGGCGTGCAATCTTGCCCTGGTGGGCTTTCTGGGCGCCAATTTCGGTTCGATCGCGATGCAGCCCTTTGCCGAGATTGCCGGGGCGGCCAGTTCGATCCAGATTTTCATCCGCATGGTGATGGGATCGCTGATCGGCATTTGGGTGGGGCAGGCCTATGACGGAACGGCCGGGCCGCTATCCTACGCGCTGCTGATTGCGGCCGTGCTGGCCCTGGGGCTGGTGCTGTTCAGCGAACGCGGCAGGTTGTTCAGGCGGCTTTATGCGCGTCCGCCGGAACCGGTGCAGGGGATTCGATGAGTGAAACCTATGATCTGGCCGTCATCGGAGGCGGCGTAAACGGTGCGGGAATAGCCCGCGATGCGGCGGGGCGCGGTGCAAAGGTGCTGCTGCTGGAAGCGCGGGACCTGGCCAACGGCACCTCTTCAGCCTCCACCAAGCTGGTGCATGGCGGGCTGCGCTATCTCGAATATTACGAATTCGCCCTGGTCAGGGAATCGCTGAAAGAACGCGAAGTGCTGTGGGGCATCGCCCCGCATATCATCCGCCCGATGCGTTTCGTGCTGCCCTGGACCAAGGGGCTGCGGCCCCGCTGGATGATCCGGCTGGGCCTGTTCCTGTATGACCATATTGGCGGCCGCGGCGCCTTGCCCGGGGCCAAGTCGATTGATTTTTCGCGCCATGATGCGGGCCGCCCGCTCGATCCTTCGATCAGGAGCGGCTTCGAATATTCGGATGGCTGGGTGGATGATGCGCGGCTGGTCGTCCTGAACGCGCTGGACGCGGCCGAACGCGGCGCGGATATCCGCACCTATACGCCCGTCACCAGGGCCCAGCGCGTGGAGGGGCTGTGGCGGATCGAAACGCCTGCGGGCGAATTTACGGCGCGCGCTCTCGTCAATGCGGGCGGACCGGGTGCGGACGACGTCGCCCGGATCGCCGGGCAGAACCCCCGTTTCGGCCTACGCCGCGTGCGCGGATCGCATATCGTCACGCGCAAGCTGTTCGATCACGATTACGCCTATATCTTCCAGCTGCCCGATACGCGGATCTGCTTTGCGATCCCCTATGAAGAGGATTTCACGCTGATCGGCACGACCGACCGGGACCATACCGGTTCGCTGGTCGATCCCCAGGCGGGCGAGGACGAGATCGCCTATCTGTGCGATGCGGCCAGCACCTATTTCGCCCAGCCGATCACACCCGAGGATGTGGTGTGGACCTATTCGGGCGTGCGCGCCCTGGTCGATGACGGGTCGGGCAAGCCCGAAGCGGCGACACGCGGATACCGCCTGCCGCTATCCGACCCGGAAGACGGGCCGCCGCTGCTGGGCGTCTACGGCGGCAAGATCACCTCTTACCGGCATCTCTCCGAAGCCGCGGTGGATGAACTGGTGCCGCGTCTGCCTGCGCTGTCGGGACGTCCCTGGACGGCCAAGGCGCCGCTGCCGGGCGGGGACTTTCCCAAGGCTGGGCAGGCCGCGCTGATCGCCAATCTCAGCCTGCGCTATCCCTTCCTGGGCGAAGAGCAGGCAACGCGGATCGCGCGGGCCTATGGCACGCGGGCGAATCTCTGGCTGGGCGAGGCCAGCGAATGGAGCGATCTGGGTCGCCAGTTCGGCGCCGGGCTGACCGAGGCGGAAATCGCCTATATGCGCGAAGTGGAATGGGCCCGGAACGCCGGCGACATCCTCTGGCGCCGCAGCAAGCTGGGCTTGCACATGAGCGAGGAAGAACGGGCCGGCGTGAAGGAATTCGTCGGCGCCTAACGCGCCGCACCAGCTTCTCTCGCCTAGCTCTCCTCATGCTCGATATGGCGGCGGAAGGTTTCGGGCAGGAACAGCAGCCCGACCACCAGCGTCGTCGCCGCGATCAGCACCGGATACCACAGCCCGGCGTAGATATTGCCCGTGGCTGCCACCATGGCGAAGGCGATGGTGGGCAGGAAGCCGCCGAACCAGCCATTGCCGATATGATAGGGCAGGCTCATCGCCGAATAGCGGATGCGGCTGGGGAACATTTCCACCAGCAGCGCCGCCAGCG
>JAUIFP010000045.1 GCA_030430365.1 Alphaproteobacteria bacterium
GGCGCTGAACCTCGAAGCCGACAATGTCGGCGTCGTGATCTTCGGATCCGACTCCAACATCAAGGAAGGCGACAGCGTCAAGCGGACCGGCACCATCGTGGACGTTCCGGTCGGCAAGGGCCTGCTGGGCCGCGTGGTCGACGCTCTGGGCAACCCGATCGACGGCAAGGGCCCGATCGAAGGTGCGGAACGTAAACGTGTGGAAGTCAAGGCGCCGGGCATCATCCCCCGGAAATCGGTGCACGAACCCGTGCAGACCGGCCTCAAGGCCATCGACGCGCTGGTTCCGATCGGCCGCGGCCAGCGCGAGCTGATCATTGGTGACCGTCAGACCGGCAAGACAGCCGTCGCAATCGACACCTTCATCAACCAGAGGGAAGTCAATTCCGGCGACGACGAAGGCAAGAAGCTCTATTGCGTCTATGTCGCAGTCGGCCAGAAGCGTTCGACGGTCGCGCAGATCGTCCGCCAGCTCGAAGAAAACGGCGCGATGGAATATTCCATCGTTATCGCCGCCACCGCTTCGGAGCCGGCCCCGTTGCAGTATCTCGCACCCTATACGGGCTGCACCATGGGTGAGTTCTTCCGCGACAACGGCATGCACGCCGTGATCGTGTATGACGATCTTTCCAAGCAGGCCGTCGCCTATCGTCAGATGTCGCTGCTGCTTCGCCGTCCTCCGGGCCGTGAAGCCTATCCGGGCGACGTGTTCTATCTCCACAGCCGTCTGCTGGAACGCGCGGCGAAGATGAACGAGGACAATGGCGCCGGTTCGTTGACCGCCCTGCCGATCATCGAAACCCAGGCAGGCGACGTGTCCGCCTATATTCCGACCAATGTGATTTCGATCACGGATGGCCAGATCTTCCTCGAAACCGGCCTGTTCTTCCAGGGCATCCGCCCGGCGATCAACGTCGGCCTCTCGGTCAGCCGCGTGGGCTCCGCCGCTCAGACGAAGGCGATGAAGAAGGTCTCCGGCTCGATTAAGCTGGAACTGGCGCAATACCGTGAGATGGCGGCCTTCGCGCAGTTCGGTTCGGACCTCGACGCCGCGACGCAGCGCCTGCTGAACCGCGGTGCGCGCCTGACCGAGCTGCTCAAGCAGCCGCAGTTCTCGCCCCTGCCCTTCGAAGAGCAGACCGTCACGATCTTCGCCGGTACCAACGGCTATCTCGACAGCCTGCCGCTCGACCGCGTGACGGAATATGAAGCAGCGATGCTGAACTTCATGCGTTCCGACCATGCGGACGTTCTGAAGGAAATCCGTGCAACCGCCGATTTCGGCGACGATGTGAAGGCCAAGACCGTCAAGGCGCTCGACGCTTTCGCAAGTCACTTCGCCTGAGCCACACTTAACAGGGAGCCAGCATGGCCTCGCTTAAGGAACTCAAGGGCCGGATCAACTCGGTCAAGTCGACCCAGAAGATCACCAAGGCCAAGCAGATGGTCGCGGCGGCAAAGCTGCGCAAGGCGCAGGCCGCTGCCGAAGCAGCACGCCCCTATGCCGAACGCATGGCGGCCGTGATGACCAGCATTGCCGGCAAGGTGGTGGGCAGCGAAGGCGCGCCCAAACTCCTGGCCGGCACCGGCAGCACGCACCGCCATCTGCTGGTGGTTGTGAACACCGACAAGGGCCTGTGCGGCGGCCTGAACGCCAACGTCGTGAAAGCGGCAGTGGCCAAGGCCAAGGCGCTCCAGTCCGAAGGCAAGGAAGTGGCCTTCTATCTTGTCGGCCGGAAAGGCCGCGCGCCGATCCGCCGCGCTTTTCCCGACAAGATCGTTGCCAATTTCGACACTTCCGAAGTGCGCGACCCAGGTTTCGAAGAAGCGAGCAAGATCGCCGGCGAACTGGTGGAGATGTATGATAACGGCAAGTTCGACGTTGCCCACCTGATCTACGCCACCTTCAAATCCGCCCTGGTTCAGGAACCGACCGACCAGCAGATCATCCCCGTTCCTGCCACTGCAGACGCCAATGCCGGCTCCGGCGGCGCGGCCGTGGAATACGAACCGGACGAGGAAGAAATTCTCGCCGAACTGCTCCCGCGTTATCTCAACACGCAGATTTTCGGCGCATTGCTGGAAATCTCCGCTTCGGAGCAAGGCGCTTCCATGACCGCGATGGACAATGCGACGCGCAATGCCGGCGAACTGATTCAGAAGCTCAATATTCAGTACAACCGCAGCCGCCAGGCCGCGATCACCACCGAACTCATCGAAATTATTGCTGGCGCGGAAGCGCTGTAGCAACAACAAGAACTTAGGCGCGGAAGCGCTGTAAGAGATCACAGTCAAGGAAACGAACATGGCTACCGCCCCCGTGCTCAACCAGACAACCAACGGCACCATCGCGCAGGTGATTGGCGCTGTCGTCGACGTCGCCTTCGAAGGCGAGCTGCCTCCGATCCTCACTGCGCTCGAAACGCAGAACGGCGATACCAAGCTGGTCCTGGAAGTGGCGCAGCACCTCGGTGAAAACACCGTGCGCTGCATCGCCATGGACGGCACGGACGGCCTGACCCGCGGGCAGGAAGTCACCAACACCGGCAGCCAGATCACTGTGCCGGTCGGCCCCAAGACGCTGGGCCGTATTCTCAACGTCGTGGGCGATCCGATCGACCAGATGGGCCCGGTGAATTCGGACATGTCGGCACCGATCCATGCCGAAGCTCCGGAATTCGTCGACCAGTCGACCGAAGCGGCCATTCTGGTCACCGGCATCAAGGTGATCGACCTGCTGGCGCCTTACGCCAAGGGCGGCAAGATCGGCCTGTTCGGCGGTGCCGGCGTGGGCAAGACCGTGCTGATCCAGGAACTGATCAACAACATCGCCAAGGGCCATGGCGGCGTGTCCGTGTTCGCCGGTGTCGGTGAACGGACCCGCGAAGGTAACGACCTTTATCACGAGTTCCTGGACGCCGGCGTTATCGCCAAGGACGCGGACGGCAATGCCACTTCCGACGGTTCCAAGGTGGCTCTGGTCTTCGGCCAGATGAACGAGCCTCCGGGTGCCCGTGCCCGCGTGGCGCTGTCCGGCCTGACCATGGCGGAATATTTCCGCGATCAGGAAGGCCAGGACGTGCTGTTCTTCGTGGACAACATCTTCCGCTTCACCCAGGCAGGCGCCGAAGTGTCCGCCCTTCTCGGCCGTATTCCTTCGGCCGTGGGTTATCAGCCGACCCTGTCCACCGACATGGGCCAGCTACAGGAACGCATTACCTCCACCAACAAGGGCTCGATCACCTCGGTGCAGGCCATTTACGTGCCGGCAGACGACCTTACCGACCCTGCACCTGCAACCTCCTTCGCTCACCTGGACGCAACCACCACGCTGAGCCGCGCCATCTCCGAGCTGGGCATCTACCCGGCCGTGGACCCGCTTGATTCCACCAGCCGCGTTCTCGAACCGCGCGTTGTCGGCAACGAGCATTACGAGACCGCCCGTAAGGTTCAGGAGACGCTGCAGAAGTATAAGAGCCTGCAGGACATCATCGCCATTCTGGGCATGGACGAGCTTTCCGAAGAAGATAAGCTGACCGTGGCCCGCGCGCGCAAGATCCAGCGCTTCCTGTCCCAGCCCTTCCACGTGGCCGAGGTGTTCACCAACATCCCCGGCAAGTTCGTGCAGCTGGAAGACACCGTGGCTTCCTTCAAGGCAGTTGTGGAAGGTGAATACGATCACCTGCCTGAAAACGCCTTCTACATGGTCGGCGGTATCGAGGAAGCGGTCGAGAAAGCCAAGAAGCTGGCCGAAGAAGCCTGATCTTCATGACATTGCGCGCCCGCCTCCTGACATTCGTGCTGGGGGCGGGCGTTGCTGTATCTGGCGCCCCCGCCAGCGCGCAGATCGAACACGAAAGCCCTGCCATCGAAGCCGCGCTCAAGGCGACGCTGGTCACATGCTCGCTATATGTTGGCGCTGTCGAATTGGGAACGGATCTGCCGCGCCCGGGATTGCCTTACAGGCCCGGCAGCGGAAATCTGGACTATCTTGGCGATTTCGAAGACGGTTCCGTGGGCATCGCCTTCGATGGTACCGAACCATCCTGCCTTGTCGTCCTGGCCCCTTCCCCGCAAATCGAAAATGCCGACGAGCTCATTGGCGACTTTCTACAAGAGAATGGCTTTACCGATCCCAACGAAAGCGACGACATCGCATTCTTCTTCAGGGTTGATGAAGAGAGCCAGAAAGTTCCGGGGCTTGCCATCCTTCGCAGCGAAGAATCCGGCGTCATCTCGCTCAGCTATTCGGAGCGTGATCTGGAAACGGTGATTGCCGAAGCAGCTGCACGGGAGGAGCCGGCCAGCAAGCCCTCCAGCGGCGAAGGCACTCCGCAAAAAGGTTTTTCAGCGGCCTTGAACGCAACATTGCACTTCTGCCCTGCCTATGTGGTGCATGGCGATGAAGCGCTGCAGAAAGTCGATCCGCAGAGCAAATATGGCCTTCGCCCAGGATCGAAGAAAGAAGGCCAGCATGTGTGGAGCACTGTGTTTGCAGATGCGACCACCACCCTCGTCACCATAAACGAACCTCGCCAATGCCTCATCGGGCTGGATGGTGAAGCCTATGGGGAGTTTGCCAAACTGATTATGAGTTTGCTGGCCCAGAGCAAATTCACTGCGACTGGCAGCGGAGAGAACCAGGGCACGAAGTTCAGCGCCTTCGAAGGCGCGATCGATGGCGAGGCCATGGCGTTCACCATCGCACAGGACACAGGCGGCAAGGAAAGCATGGTTTTCGTAAAACGCCCGGACGCCGACTGAGCGAGGGGGCTGGACTCACACGCTGCTGCCGCTAGAGACGGCGCGAACAGAGAAAGCGAAGCGACAATGGCACTGCATTTTGAACTCGTAACCCCGGAAAAGCTTATCCGGTCGGAGGATGTCCACATGGTGGTCGTCCCCGGTACCGAAGGCGATTTTGGCGTGCTCGAAGGCCATGCCCCGGTGATGTCCACGATCCGCGACGACGCATTGACGGTGTACAAGACCGAAGGCGGCCAGCCGGAGGAGATCCAGGTGCGCGGCGGCTTTGCCGAAGTCGGCGATGCCGGGCTGACCGTTCTTGCGGAGAAGGTGGAAGGCTAACTGCCCTCCCCTTGCCGGGAACTCAATCCGGAACTTGCGAAGGGCGCCCATAGCGGCGCCCTTTTCATTTGCGGCTATCGATTACCGGCGGCCGGGCTTACGCGACGTTGCGCGAAATTGCGGCTCTCCAAATCCCGCTCAGCATGGCCTTGCGTGCCTCTGCCACCGGGACAGGGTGCGAAACCAGGAAGCCCTGCACTTCGTCGCAGCCTTCCGCTGCCACCCGTTCGAGCTGCTCGATCGTCTCGACGCCTTCGGCGACGACGGCCGCGCCCAGCTCTGCCGACATGCGCAGGATGGAGCGCACCACGTTGCGCGTCCGGTCGTCCTCCGCCTGCACGAAGCTGCGGTCGATCTTGATCGTGTCGAACTTGAACCGGGTGAGATAGCTGAGCGAGGAATAGCCGGTCCCGAAATCGTCGAGCGCCACGCGTACGCCCAATTCCCGCAATGCGGCCAAGGTGCGGCTGGCGAGCTGGTCGTCATCGATCAGCACGCTTTCAGTGATCTCCAGCTCCAACCGTGAAGGTTCCAGCCCGCTCGTTTCCAGTGCCTGGGCGACGGTTTCGATCAAATGCTGGTCCTGAAACTGCCGCGGACTGACATTGACACTGACACTGGCCTTGCCCAGTTCCTGCGCCGCCGTCTGGCAGGCATTTTCGATCACCCATTTCCCGATCGGCACGATCAGGCCGGAATCCTCCGCAATCGCGATAAAGTCGTTGGGAGAAATCAGCGTGCCGTCGCGGCACCACCGGATCAGCGCCTCGAAACTGGTCAGCTCGCCGCTGGCCAGGCTCACGCGCGGCTGGAACAGCAATTGCAGCTCGTCCCTGGACACGGCCTGGGAAAGGTCCTGCTCCAGTTCCTGCCGCAAACGCAGCGAGCGGCCCATATGCGGGCGGTACTGGAAGAAACCGTTCCGGCCCTGATTCTTCGCGGTGTAGAGCGCCAGATCGGCATTCTGGAACAGGGCCTGCGCATTGTCCGCATCCTGCGGATACATCGCGATGCCCACGCTGGCGCGCGGCATGATCACCGTGCCGGACGGCAATGTCAGAGGCTGCCCGATCAGGTTCAGCACACGATAGGCCAGATCGAGCGCCTGGTTGGGAAAGGCGATATTGGTGTGAATGATGGCGAACTCGTCGCCGCCAAGCCGCGCAACCGTGTCGCATCCGCGAACCCCGCTCAGCAGGCGCTCCGCTATCGCCGTCAGCAGCAGGTCGCCCGAAGGATGGCCATGCAGGTCGTTGATGTCCTTGAAGTGATCGATATCGATCAGCAGCAGCGCAGTGATATAGCCTTCATGCTGCTTCGCCAGCGCATCGTCCAGGCGGCGGTTGAACAGTTCGCGGTTGGGCAGGTCCGTCAGCGTATCGTGCAGCGCGAGGTGATAGATTTTCCGCTGCGCCTCTTCGCGTTCGCTCAGATCGGTCATGCGCAGCACGAGCACCTGATGCCCGTCCAGCGTGATCTGGCGGAAGCGAAGCTCCACCGGCACTTCATGGTTGTCCGCGCGCACGACATGGATCTTGCGCAAGGAATCGTCTCCGGCCTCAAGCCATTCGCTCATCTGCGCGCGCATATCGGCATGCACCAGATCGGAAGGTGCGCGGCCGATCAAACGCTCCACATCCGTACGGAAAAGCGCGGCCGCGGAGGCATTGGCGCTGTGGATCCGGCCCTGATGGATCAGGAAGATACTTTCCGATGCCACTTCGCCAAAGGCAATCAGGCGCTGGGCTTCCTCCTCATTGCGGGCCGCCTGGGCCTCCTTGAAGCGCTCCAGCTCGGCCTGCTGCAGTTTATCCATCAGCGTGTTTAGCGTGGTCGAGAGATCCTCGTTATCGTCGCCCGATTCCACGGCGAGCCGGCTCGGCCCGTCCGGTTCGGACTGCATCAGCGATTCCAGCGCCGCCTGAATATGGTCCGTGCCCAGCTTCGCCCCATGCTCCGCCACGTTGAGGCCCGCAGCCTCTTCCTCCGCCGTAACCCGGAGGACGATGAACGGGCGGATCGCCAGGATCAGCACCAGCCCGACCCCGAACGCCCAGACGAAATTGATGGCGCTGCCCGCCGCCTGCACCAGGAACTGGTCCATCCGCGAACCGGCAGGCAGCAATTCTGCTGGCGCCAACAGGGCAAGCCCCAGCGTGCCGATGACACCGGCCACGCCATGCGCGCCCACGGCGCCCACCGCATCGTCGATCTTCAGGCGCGTTTCGAGCAGATAATTCGCGCCATTGGCGCAGAACCCGCCCGTCGCGCCCAGAACCAGGGCCCCCATCGGGTCCACCAGATGGCAGCCCGCCGTGATCGCCACCAGTCCGCCGACCATGCCGTTGACCGCGCGTTCCGGCAACATCGCGCCGCCGAACCACATCAGCCCGTATCCCGCCACACCGCCGGCTGAGCCGGCGATGATGGTGTTCAGAATGATGCCAGGCACCGCATCGGACGCCGCCAGGGTCGATCCGCCATTGAAGCCAATCCAGCCGACGAACAGGAACAGCGCGCCGGCCGAAGCCAGCACCGCGCTGTGGCCGCCGATGCGCATCGGTATCCCGTCGGTAAAGCGGCCGTGCCGCGCCCCCAGCACAAGACATGCCGCAAGCGCCAGCCAGCCGCCGGTGGCATGCACCACTGTAGATCCGGCGAAATCGACGAAGCCCGCATTGGCCAGGAACGCCCCGGGCGATTCCACCAGCGCATTGCCCCAGGCCCAATGGGTGAATGTGGGATAGATCAGCGCGGCCATGATCACGCACAGCACGACATAGGCGCGCAGGCGCATACGTTCCGCCACCGCGCCCGAAATGATCGTGGCCGCAGTTCCGCAGAACATCACCTGGAAGATGAAGAAACTCGCATTGGCGCCGGATAGGCCGCTCATGGCAAAGAAGGCACCGTCCGATCCGATCGGAAGCCAGCCCGAGGAGGCGCTGAACGCCAGCCCGAAGCCCAGCACCGCGAAGGATATGGTGGCGAAGGCAAAGTCCAGCAGGTTCTTCTGGGCAACGCTGATCGCGTTCTTGGTGCGGACGGAGCCTGCCTCCAGCAGCATGAAGCCGATCTGCATCATCAGCACCAGCGCGGCCGCAACCAGCACCCACACCATGTCGATGGCGGCAGTCAGGCTTTCATATTGATGGGCCAGCGTCTGGGGGGCAAGCGCCTGGGCCGCCTGCGACGGGGCGGCGGCATTGGCAGCGCCGCCTTGCACTACCGAAAGCGCAAGGAAGCTTTTCAAGAGCAATGCGGACCCCGTCATCCAGACCTCAAATAGTGCGGCGCAAGCCCGTCCAACTACCTGTGAAGCCTGATAAAACGGTTAACGCGGTGTAAGGTTAAATGCGCCGCGGCTGGGGCCGAGTTGAGGTCGGCGCGCTCCCGAGTGGCCGTGTTCCGGCCGATCAATACATCGGGTGCGGGTTCACCGATTCAGCGGGCTCTTCCTGGCGGACATGCCAATGCTCGGCCAGCTTGCCGTCCACCACGCGGTAGATATCCATGAACACCAGCACCGGATCGTCCGGCCCTTCCGTCACATGCATATGCGTGACCACGTATTCGCCCGAGGCCACGATCCGGTCGGTGAAGAATTTGTAGTCCGGCCCGCCCGGCTCGTTCCACCCATTATCGAGCAAAAACCGCGTAAATCCGGCCTTGTCGCCCATTTCGATCATCGGATCGTGCTCGATGAAGTCGTCGGCAATGAAGCGTTCGACTGCTTCCAGGCTGCGGCGCTGCTCGATCAGCGCGTTGCATTGCATCACGACCTCGGTCGGCGTCAGATCGGCATCTGCGGCGGATTTCACCATGATAGTTTGCTCCCGTCGTGATTGAGGAATTGGGGCTGGCCGGGCACGGCACCTTTCTCGATCGCCGCGATCATTCCGCACACGCTCTGCTCCAGCGTGATGAACATGTCTTCCGGCCATGCCTCGCCATGTTCGCGGACATATTCTTCGTGCCGCTCCGTCTTCACGGCCCCCGGATTGAACAGCAACAGCCCGATTCCCTTCGGTTCCAGAACTTCCGCCACCACCTGCATCTCCCGATTCAGGGCCGCCTTGCTGGCGCAGTAAAAAGTGCCCTGAAGTTCGGGGAGCGTTGGCGGAGGATCGCCGAGCGATCCATGCTGTGAACTGACCGTGACGATCGTCTTGCCCGATCCCAGCTCCAGATTGCCGGCAAAGCCCTGCGTAACGCGCAGCGGCCCCATCACATTGGTGGCGAAGATCCGCTCCATCAGCGTGAAATCGTAGCTGCCGATATTCTGGCGCTCTGCCCGGGCATCGCCGTCATGCGTAATCCCGGCATTGTTGATCAGCAGGTCGAGCGGCTCCCCAGCCATTTGCCCGGCCAGCCGAGCGACCTCTTCCTGGGATGTGACGTCCATCTGCGCCGGCCGGACCGCCGGATTGCTCTGTGCCAGTTCCGCCAGCGTATCCGGCACCTGCACACCGCGATGGGTTGGGATCACATGCCAGCCGCGCGCGCCATATGCGCGGGCGAAGGCGAGCCCGATGCCTGTGCTTGCCCCGGTGATCAGCACGCTGGGCGCGCCTCCTCCTGCATCGGACATCGTTCTTACCTCCATTTCCCAAACTAAACGGTTTTGGCGTCTCTACATGCGAAGGGCGCGCATCGTCCAGTCCTCCGATTATTAACTCAGTGCGAAGGCCGCGGACGAAGCACAAAACCGCCCCTGCCCATGTGACAGTTGCGTTACAATATGGCGGTTTGCTTGCGATCACGCCCCGCACGGGCAAACTCCGCCTCCTCAGAAAACCGGAAAGGATCTTGTTTTGGCAACAGGTGAAAGCACTGTCGTGCCGATCACGCCCCAGCGTGCAGAAGGTACAGCAAAGCAGGCAGCCATCTCGGAAGAGGAGCGGGCACAGCTTTCGGATAAGGCCCTGGCGAAGGCGGTTCTGGCGCGGCAATTCCAGCCCAGGGTCGGTGAAGTGCGCCGGCTGGCGGAAGCGGTCCTCACTTCGGCCAAGGCTTCCAAGCCACCGAAAGCTTCGAAAACAGCCAAACCCGCGAAATCGGACAAGCCCGCCAAACCCAAAAAGGCCAATCGCAAGAAGGCGCAAAAGTCGAAGAAGGCCGCAAAGAAGGCCTGAGGCCATTCTCACAGAGTGGATTTTCCCGCTCGGCAGAAACCGTTTTCCTACATGCGTGAAATCTGCCTTAACCTTGCGGATGAAGCCGTGACCCTTCCCCTTTTTGCAAAGCGCGATGCGATGGCCGGTCCCTCGCCAAGGCGACGCTTTCGCCCTGCAAGGCGACACTTTTCCGCCAAGGTTACGCTTTTCACGGCAAGGTGACACTTATTGCCGCAAGGTGACATTTCCGCCGCGCGAAAGGTCACACGCATATGGAAAGAGTGACACCTATTCGATTGATAAACCGTTGTTATTTTCGAAAGTCACACATGTTTCCCTGCGCGTTTCGTGTCAACCTTCGCGGCACCCGGCCATCGCTTCACAGCAACGGCCGCAGATCGGGCTTGGTCACCTTGCCCATCGCATTGCGCGGCAGCGCCTCCACGAATTGCACACGCTTGGGCACCTTGTAGGAAGAAAGCCGCCCGTCGCACCATGCCTTCAGCTCTTCGAAGCTCAACTGCGCGCCGCCTTGCAGCACGATGAAGGCGGCCACCGCTTCCCCCCACATTTCGTCTTCGGCGCCGACCACCGCGATTTCGGCAATCGCCGGATGGTTCAGCAGCACGCCTTCGATCTCAAGCGCGGAAAGCTTGTAGCCGCCCGACTTGATGATATCGATCGAGCTACGCCCCATGATCCGGTAATAGCCGCCATCCAGCACGGCCATGTCCCCGGTGCAGAACCAGCCATCATCGGTGAAGCTTTCGGCCGTGGCCTGCGGATTGTCCCAATATTCCAGGAATACGGCCGGGCCGCGCACATGGATTTCGCCCGGCTGCCCTTCCCCATCGACGACACTGCCATCTTCATCCACCAGGCGGACTTCCACACCCGGCAATGGCTGGCCCACATGGCCCGCGCGCCGCTCCCCGCGATAGGGATTGGAAATCGCCATGCCGATCTCGGTCATGCCATAACGTTCCAGCAGAACCTGCCCCGTACGCTTGCGCCACTGCTCGAACAGAGGCACCGGGCATGCGGCCGAGCCCGAAACATTGAGCCGCATCGCGCCGAAGCCGCTGCAGATTTTTTCCGCAGATTCGCTTTCAAGCCCCTCCAAATATTGAAGAATCTTCACGTAAACCGTGGGCACGGCCATAAACAGGCTGTAATCGCCCGCAGCCACGCCGCGCACGATCCGCTCCATATCGAACTTGCCGAACAGATGGACCGCTGCGCCTGCCCACAGGCCGCAGCCCAGCACATTGATGATGCCGTGAATATGGTGCAGCGGCAGGAACAGCGGGATCGCGTCCTCCTCACTCCATTCCCACGCCTCGATCAGCGCCGTGATCTGCGCACGGATATTGGCATGGGTGGAAACGACGCCTTTAGGCTTGTTGGTGGTGCCGCTGGTGAACAGGATCATCGCCCGGCGGGTTTCGGGCAGGTCCGGCAGGCTGACCGCCTCCTCGCTGCCAAGCTTGGCGACATCCAGCAGTTCGGTTCCGCACTGCGCGCACAATTCGGCCAGGTTCGCGCAGTCATCCGCCCGCGCCACCAGCCGGGTGACCCGCGCAGTGGAAAGGTAATGCTCAAGCTCGGGGATCGCGGAACCGGTATTGAGCGGCACGGCGATGCCCCCTGCCCGCCACACGCCGTGCATCACGGTGACATAGTCGGCGCTGCCCGGCAGGAAGAAGGCAATCCGCTCCTCCTCCAGATCCGCCTTGCCGCCCAGAAGACCCGCCGCGAACCGGCGGCTGGCCGCATCCAACTCGCCATAGCTGACGGTGCGCCCATCTTCGATCAGCGCTGTGCGGCCATTATCGGGCCTGATCTGCGCAAACATCCTCTTGCCGATCCCTCCTTCGCGCAGAGCGCCCGTGCCGGGACCTGCCGCCAGGTTGCCAGCCTAGGCCCCCGCCGCCCGGCGGGCAATCGCCGCTTGCAAGGGGCCCAAGCGCCTAGTGCCGGGTATGCGTGGGGGCGTGGAAATCCGGCGGCTTGTCCGAAACCCACACGACAAATCTGGCCAGCGTCTCATCGGCCAGCAAGGCTCCGCGAAAACCGCCCAGCTTCGCCAGCTGGGCGTTGGTGAAATTGGTATGGATCGCGCGGTGGCAAATCGGATGAACCGGCACGGTCTCTCGACCGCCCTTGGCCTTGGGCACCTTGTGGTGCCATTGGATACGCCGCCCCAGCGGGCGCAGGCACAGCCAGCAAATCCGCCTTTCATCGCTCATGGGGCGGTTATACGCCGATTTGCCTGCTGCGTCGCCCTAGCCGTTCGGGACGCCCCCCTTCAGGACGAAACGCCCGTTCAGGCTGGCGCCTTGCCTGGCTTCTGCCGCTTGTCCCACCACAGATACAGGCCCGCGCCGATGATGATTGCCGCGCCCAGCAAGGCGACGAGATCCGGGAACTCGTCATAGAAGATCGCACCCAGCGTGATGGCCATCAGCAATTGGCCGTAAGTCATCGGGGCAACCGTCCCCGCCCCAGCCTTGGCCGTGCCCATATAGATGAACCACTGCGCGAAGCTGGCCGAAACGCCGATAAAGGCGCAGCGGGCCACCACGCTCCAATGCGGCCAGTGCATTTCGAACGGTTCGAACCCGCTGAAATGGCCGACAAGCACGGCAAAAAACAGGAAGATCATGGCGGTTACGGACATGTAATATTGCATCGCCAGCACGCTGGCACTGCCATGCACCGCGCGGTTGGCGATGATCGTCACGGCCATGCCGGCGGCTCCCAGCAGCGGCAGCAACGCGCCCCAGCCGACCGCCTCGAAATTCGGCCTGAGCACGATGACGACGCCGACAAAGGCGATCAGCGTGGCAATCCAGGTGGAAGCGCGAGCGCGCTCTTTCAGGAAAACCATGCCCAGGATCGCCGTGATCATCGGCTGGGTGAAGGCAATCGTCGTCGCTTCGGCCAGCGGCATGATCCACACGGCCATGAACATCCCGATCGCGGAAAAGCTGATCGCGATGCCGCGCAGCCATTGCAGCTTCGCCTTAGGGAGCGCGAGCGCGCCGATGCCCTCGCGCGAGGCGAGCAGCGCGCCCAGCAGCATCGTGCCGACGATATAGCGCGTCGCAACCATCGCCGGGGCCGGCCACATGCCCGGCATGCTCTTGACGATCGCATCGCCGATGGAGAGCGTACAAAATCCGGCCAGCACCCACAGCAGGCCAGCGCGTTCGTTATGCAACGTGAAAGCCTCCAAATAAAAGGGAGGCGGGCTTAGGCTTTTGGCGGTGTTCCGGCAAGGATGGAGACAGGCAGCTCCCTGCGGAAGGCGGCACCGCTTCTCTCGCAAATCGAATATTTGTCGTTTTCTGCGATCGTGCGGCGCAAGACCAACTCACCCAGCAAGCCAACCGTAATCAGCTGCCCACCGAACAAAACCAGAAGCATTCCCAGCATCAAGAGCGGTCGGTCGCCGATCCCGTAGCCTGCGAACCACATGACCGTTAGATAAGCGAGGATGGAAAAACCGGCAGAGGAAAGTGCCAATCCTCCGCCGCCAAACAAATGAAGCGGCCGCGCACCATAACGTGTATTCAGCCAGACCGTCAGCAGATCCAATGCCCCTTTGACCAGTCTCTTGGCGCCAAATTTCGACTTGCCGAATTGCCGAGCGCGATGCTGGACCGGTATCTGTGCCACCTTGTAGCCGCGCGAATGCAGCAATGCGGGCACAAAGCGGTGGAGTTCGCCATAAAGATTAAGTTCATCCAGGGCTTCGCGCCGATATGCCTTGAAGCCACAATTGTGATCATTCAATTTCAGCCCGAATGCCTTGTTGACTGCCCCATTGAACAGCCGGGAAGGTAATGTCTTGTCGATCGGATCGTTGCGGATTTGCTTCCAACCCGAAACCACGTCGGCCCCTTCGGACAGAGCCCCAAGAAAGCTGCCTATCTCGGACGGGTTGTCCTGCAGGTCGGCATCCATGCTAAAGACTGTCTGCCCCCGGGCAGCGCCAAAGCCTGCGGAGAGTGCTGCCGACTTGCCGAAATTCCGGCGGAAACGGATGAGGCTGACATTGGGATCGCGTTCCATCAGCGCCCGCACTACGGATTCACCACCGTCACAGCTGCCATCATCCACGAAAATTATCTCGTAGCTCTTGCCCAAAGCCTCGCAATTCTCGACCACTTCTCCGTAAAGGATTTCCAGGCTCTCACGCTCGTCAAAAAACGGCACGACGAAGCTTAGTTCGAGAGAGGTAGCGACAATTGGATCGATCGGCGCTTCAAATGACATTACTGGCCCCCAGTTTCGATTGCCCGTTGCTAGAGGCTCCAGGGAAAGAATTGGTTAACGCTGTTTGTAAGGGTTTGGAGGGATCATGCTTTCGGCTCTAGCGACGCTGGTCTTCGCTATTGCTGCAATGGCGCCAGGCATAGTGCTTTGCAAAGGCGAAAGGCTCGATACAGCGCGTCTGGCAGCATTAGCGATTGCTTCCTTGGTCGTCGCGATGTTGGTGACTGCGCTTACTGGTGTTGCTCTCTCCAGCTTGACCGGGGCACAACTGCCTTCGGTTGCCCTGCTGCCCGCGTCGCTGTTTCTTTTAGTCATCGCCGGATGGAGATCGCGGGGCAGGCATTGGGGTTCGCTGCACATCGCGTGGCAAACCTTTGTGCCTATTGCATTTCTCCTGATCTATAGCGCCGCGATTTATGCGATCTCGATCACTGAAATGCCGAACGGAGATCTGCGCATCCACGCCTGGTACAATGCCGACTGGTTCAAACATATCGGCCATACATTCGCACTTGCGGAATATGGGGTTCCCGCGCGTGACATTTTCGGAAACGGACGGCCCCTCCATTATTACTGGCTAAGCTACGTCTTGCCCGGCGCAGGCGCTGGAATTGGCGGCGATGCATGGTCGGCACTTTATACCGCGAACATGATCTATGTTGCGCTGCTTGCTGCCGTCTTTTTCGGCGTTGTCAGACTAACCGGCGCATCCGAGAACATATCGGCGTTCGTTGCAACGCTCGCGACTGTAATTTCCGCTACACCTGCCACTTGGGGCGCGTTGCTGCAGCCAGGGGGAGTGGAAGCTCTGCTGAGCTATTCGGTGCCAACAGAGCCGGCGTTCATCTCGCTTGCGTTGTACATTCCGCAGCACGCTCTTGCACTGAGCCTTCTCTTGGCATGGGCAGTACTTTCGTTGGGAGAAGAGGTACCGCCAAAACGTGCCCACTTCCTGGCCCTGGGTGCGCTGATAAGCGTCATGACGATTTCAACGCTTTTCGGCGCGGCAATCTTGGCCACTTACGGGTTTACGGAGCTTTATCGAAGAAAGTTCGGAGCAATTCCCGAGCTTGCGCTCATGGCTGTCCTTTCCGTACTGGCCGTGTTGGCACTCGGCATTGTTGAGATTGGCAATCCTGCCGCATCGGCACCAGTGAATGACGCATTAGTTGCCGGATTTGCAGACAACGGCACTCTTTTGCAGCGTAGCGCACTTTCGGGGCTTGCGCCCATTGCCCGATCAGGCCTGCCCATCCTAGTCTGTCTTTACCTTGCCCTCCGTTGGAAGCCGGCCACAAGGATGGAACGTAGCGCGAAAACATTTGCGCTGGCGCTTTGCGGCTCTGCGTTCTTAAGCGCTTTTCTTGCTGAGATTTCATTGGGAGGGCTCATTGCGCATGAAATGCGTCTGCGCATGATCAATTTGATCGCTGTAGCCGTCGCGATAATTGCCGGGTGGGCTGTATGGCAAGCCTGGGATAGCGAGAAGAAGCCCAAGACGTTCGCAACAATCACAATTGCGATATTGTTCCTTGCGGCCGCTCCCACGGTGATAGTCCGCACTCTCTGGCATGCAAATGCGCGCGACGGCTTTACGACGATTATCCCGGCTGACGATCGCGCCGTTCTGTCGGCGCTGCGCGCTCGCAGCACAGCCAATGATGTCGTCTTGCAGTATCCTGAAAACACGATTCTAGCGGAAGATTCTGGCGACGATACCTGGAGCGTGGTTCTAGCGGGCCGTAAGAATTTGGCAACTCAGCGGGCGACCAACAAGTCACTTGCCGCAGATGACGTCGACATCGCCAAAAAGTTCTTTTCAGGCGAGAATGTACCAATCCCCGTAAGCGTGGACTGGATCTATCTTTCCAGAAAGCTGAATCCCAAGGGATTTGAAATAGCAGTTTCCAGGCTCCAGGGTTCGCTAGACTGGGAGGTTATCGAATGCCCTCCGAACGCTTGTCTGTTTCGTAGAATTCTAGCCCGATAGTCGCGCAGTCTGGTCAAGCGCCATTACCGATTTGTTTACCATAGTCAGCTAGCGCTGCGGGATAATCTAGCCAACGAAGATGCATAGAGCCGTGAGCGCATATCGTATGTTTCAGAACTACATAGAAGCGTTCAATCGCAAGATTGAGAGTACTCAAAGCATCACATGGTTGAAGCGCCCTGCTTGGCGCAAAGCAGTCTTGGCATTTGCTGCAATCGGCTTCACGATCGGCTGCCTTCTTTCCGCTCGTTCGCTTAATCTGACTTGGGCAAACCTCAGCTTGTGTCCATTCTTGATCCTGGCTTGCGTGCTTGCGCCGCTCAGCATCCTTTACGCAGCAGTCAACATGGCTTTGATGGCCAGAGCTGCTCGGGTACAATTGCCCTTTGCCAGCAGCCTTAGGGTGGCGACACTTGCTCAACTCGCCGAGCTACTTCCACTTCCAGGCGGCGCAATTGTGCGCGGAGCGGCTCTAACCCGCTCAGGCGCCAAAGTAGGTCTATCGGTTTCTTCAGTATTGTCTTCCGCTGTGCTTTGGCTCAGCTGTTCGGGTCTTGCAGCGGGAATCGTCTTGCACGACCTAGGCTGGCCAGCCTGGATATTGGTGGGCGGCGGACTCGGAGGTACGATAGCTGCATCACTATGGCTCGGCCGTTTAATGGGGTGGCGTCTAACTTTCGCTGCACTGATCTTGCGCATCTTCGGATTGATCCTGATGGGGCTGCGGCTAGCAGCAGCCTTTGCAACGCTTGGAATTACGGTTTCATTTGCTGCCACGCTTCCTTTCGCATTCGCAACAATCGCCGGCTCCGCCGCATCAATCGCGCCAAGTGGACTTGGTATTAGCGAAGGACTGGCTGCCATGTTTGCACACACGGTCGCAATGGCACCAGCTGCAGGTTTCGCCAGTGTTGCTCTCAATCGCGTCACTGGAGTTGCTGTAACCGGAATTGCCGCCGCAGTGATGGCTCTCTCAAACAACAGCAAAAAAACGCTCGCACATGGCTGATGATCTCGCATTCGTTGTATCAGGCGGCCGAACCGGCACGAACTTCCTCGGCACCATTCTCTCCGAGCTGATTGAGGATTGTTGTTCTGAGCACGAGCCTGACATGTTTGCCGGCTTCTCTGCCCTAACATTGCAGAGAATAAGGCGTTTCGGCCTTTGGCACATGGTCATAGGGCGAGCTCTAGGTGTGACCGGAGTTCGAATTGCCGGCACACGATACCTCACTGGGCAGGCATCATTGCCCGACACAATTCTTCAATTGCAGCGCGACCGGCGTCGATATCATGCTGATGTTCCACAGAGCCTGCTAATCGAGAGCTATTATGCGTGGTGGATGGTAGCCAATCACATTCCAAATATTTTCCCGGGCGCCAAAGTGATCGGAGTTATCCGTGATCCACGCAGTTGGATTGCATCTTGGCAAGCAAGAGAACCATCACGCGACCGGGGCAACTGGATACACAAGCTTCCTCCCGGCCCACTCAATGCCGCGACGGTTGGGGACCAAAAGTGGGCTGCGCGCTGGGACGAAATCGGCCAAGTCGGAAGGCTTGCTTGGCAATGGCAATTCATAAATGGGAAAATTGCTGAAGCCGAGCAAAACGCCGGTGCGAAAATGTACAGGTTTGAGGACATATTCTTCCCGACGGGAACGGTTCTGGAGAGCCTCTGCACACACCTTGCCACATTTCAAAACCGCATTTATGCGACACGCATCAACCGCGCATTGTTGTCCAAGAAACTAAACAGTAGTGCTGCTGCGGCCAATGAATGGCTCAAATGGTCCACGACAGAAAAAGCAATTGTTGACGAACTGTGCGGTCCTCTCATGGAACGCTTTGGCTATAAGCCACTTACAGGATCAGACGCGTGACTGCTCGGCCCCGCATCCTATTCATAACGCGCAAATGGGCACCGGCCGTTGGCGGCATGGAAACCTACTCCCACAAACTCACCGACGCGATCGAGAAGTTAGAGCCCACTGAGATTATTGCCCTTCCCGGTCGGGATAATGGTCTGCCGCCGAATGTCGCAAAACTATTGCTATTCGGACTTCAGGCCATCGCCAAGGTTATGCTCCGACGCAGGCGCCCAGAGGTCCTGCATCTCGGCGACATGGTCTTATGGCCAATAGCAATCGCAGGAAGACTTCGCTCCGACCATACGCGTATCGTGATTTCCGCCCATGGCACCGACGTTGCGTTTCATCGCCGTGGTGGGATCAAAGGCAAGCTATATGGCGCTTATCTGCGCATTGGATCGTTTATACTGAGCAAGGCGACCATCATCGCCAATTCCGATGCAACTGCAAACGTATCCCGCGAAACCGGATGGCAAAAGATTATCATCGTGCCATTGGCGACCGACATTTCCGGCTCTGAGACGAGCGGTGAACATGACGGTTCAATCCTATTTGTCGGTCGGCTCGTGGAGCGCAAGGGCTGTGCGTGGTTCATCAGAAATGTTCTTCCGATCCTAGATAAAGGGCTAAGACTGAAGGTCGCGGGCACATGCTGGGACGGCGATGAGCGGCTTGCGCTCAACGATCCGAGAGTTGATTTTGTAGGGAGCCTAGAAGGCAGGGATTTGACTGAAGCCTATCGCAGCGCCATGTGTGTTGTCGTACCCAATATCAATCCCAAGTCCGGCGAATTTGAAGGTTTTGGCCTCGTTGCCACTGAAGCTTCGGCTGCGGGCGGCGTCGTCCTTGCCGCAAAGACCGGCGGGCTAGTCCAAGCAATCAGAGACGGCGTGACAGGCATCGGTGTGACAGCTGGCAATCCGCAGGCGTGGCGCAATGCCATCAGCGACGTCTCCAATTGGTCAAAAGAAGAACGGCAGTCGTTCCTCACCAAATCAATGGACCATTGTCGATCCTACTACAGTTGGAACCGCGTCGCGCGAGATACTTACCGAACTTACGGCCTTGATCCTTCGGATAAGTCTCAATTCGTGACAAGCAAGAGCTATGAGAACGCATAAAAATGCCTGTCCGGCCCACAGCGTTTCTTCAACAGAGCAAAGAGGCGATTGAGTCGATATTCTGTCGCGCAGATAGCCTCCTTACATCACAAATACTTTGGCTAGCAGCAGCCGCCCTTGCCCTTGCCCTCCAAACCACGCTGATCATCACCCATTGGCCCTGGCCAGACGAATATCAGGCGCTGCAGTTGGCGGTGCAGGCACCGGACATCGCCACATTGCTGGAATGGCTGCGCTATGAAGGGCATCCGCCGCTGTGGTACCTGATCTTGCGCGCGCTCGCCCATTTCATGGATCCGCTGGACACGTTGTGGGTCGCCGCACTGCTCTTCGCCATCCCCACGCAGTGCCTGATCCTGTTCGCGAGCCCCTTCACCCGCACCGAGCGTCTGCTGATCGTGCTCAGCGAGTTCCTGCTGTTCGATTTCTTCACCATTTCCCGCGGCCAGACCATGGGCGTAACGCTGCTGGTGCTGGCCATTACGCTGTGGCGGAGCCGCTGGCTGTGGCTGGTTATCGCGCTGCTGCCGTTCTGCGATTTCCTGTTTGGCGTGATCTCCGCAATTTTCGTGCTACTCAAATGGCGTGAGAAAGGGCTTTGGCGGCCGGGAATTGCACTGTGGTTTGTATGCGGCTTGCTGGCCGCCTGGTCGGTGCGGCCAGCGGCCGATGTCGTCACGGCATCGGATATGATGAGGTTTGAAGCGAGCGCATTCATGTGGCTGGTGAAGCTCAGCCAGTTGGCGCTTCCCTTTCAGGGCGGAATTTCTCCGGCATGGAATACTCCAGTCCATCCCGTTGCGACTGTCGCATGGGCCGCCTTTTTGGTGCTGTGCTGGTTGGCCACGCGCGACAATCCATTCCACCGCCTGATGCTTTTCGGAATGCTAGCGCTGACCCTGGGCTTTAGCCTTACCGTCTATTCGCTGGGCTTGCGGCACCTCATGCTGGTTGCCCTGTTGCTTATCCTGCTGACCTGGCTTGCGCGCAGCCAAGGCGCAAAGCCGAACAACGCATTCCGCATATGGCTGGTGGTAATCGCACTGTGCGGCTTGGGAACCGCCGCCATCGCGCTCACGCGGCCATTCGACACCGCGCATCTGGCGGTCGCGAAAATTCGCAAGCTCGGGCTGGAGGGTAAGCATTGGATGATCGTGCCCGATTGGCGAATCTCCGGCCTCGCCGCGCTCTCCGGCATGCGGTTCGAACGGCCAGAGCAGCATTGCATGCTCGATTTTGTTCGCTGGGATCACCAAACGGATCTCCTCGATGGCAAGCGGCTTGAATCCTTTCTGCGCGGAGAAATCGAGCGTCACGGGCGATCCTACCTTGTCAGTAATCTGAAACTGATCGACCTGGATGATGAAGTTGTTGCGCCCTTGACCACTATTCCCGCCGGCTATGACGGGATCGACTATCATCTCTACGTTGTTGGCCGCGATGCGGAGGAAAAGGCAGTGAGCCTGCCCGACTGCGTTCCCGTTAAACGGCCGCTGGCGCGTTTTTAGCGACTTTTCCCTGTCCCATTTAGAGAAAATCAAGGTTCGCACATTATTCACCAAGTCTGATCACGAGAGTTAAGCCCGGCTTTCCCGAAGGCCGGTCCAATCAGGTAGGGCTTGAGGTACAACGCATGAGTGCATTTGGACGCAAGAACGGCATGGGCGGAATCGGGCCGGGAGCCCGTTCTTCCTTCGGCGTTGCCAAGCCCATGAAAGGCGGAATGGCGCCGAAACCCGCCGATCCCGCCGCCAAGCAAGGCGACGATCAGTTCCCGCCCATCCCATCCGACGCTCCGATGCCGGAAGAACCGGGCGCCGGTCAGCCGAATGTGAAGCCCGATGCGATGAGCCGCCTGGCCGACCGCGCCAATGCGGTTGCCGAAACGGCGGACAAGGGCGACGGCTTCGAGGCCAGCGTTCACAAGATCAAGGAACAGGTGCTTCCGCGCCTGCTCGAACGCGTCGATCCCGAAGCGGCAGCCACGCTTTCCAAGGAAGAGCTTTCCGAGGAATTCCGCCCGATCATCCTGGAAGTGCTTGCCGAACTGAAGGTCACGCTGAACCGGCGCGAGCAATTCGCGCTGGAAAAGGTCCTGATCGACGAATTGCTGGGCTTCGGCCCGCTGGAAGAGCTTCTCGGCGATCCGGACGTCACCGACATTATGGTCAACGGTCCGAACCAGACCTATATCGAAAAAGGCGGCCGGCTGGTGCTGGCGCCGATCCATTTCCGCGACGAGAACCACTTGTTCCAGATCGCCCAGCGCATCGTGAACCAGGTTGGCCGCCGCGTCGACCAGACCACGCCGCTGGCCGACGCCCGTCTCAAGGACGGTAGCCGTGTGAACGTGATCGTGCCGCCGCTTTCGCTGCGCGGCACCGCGATCTCCATTCGTAAGTTTTCCGAAAAGCCGATCACCATCGACATGCTCAAGGAATTCGGTTCCATGAGCGAGAAGATGGCCACCGCGCTGAAGATTGCCGGTGCCTGCCGCATGAATGTGGTCATCTCGGGCGGTACCGGCTCGGGTAAGACCACCATGCTCAACGCCCTGTCGAAAATGATCGACCCGGGCGAACGCGTGCTGACCATTGAGGACGCCGCCGAGCTTCGTCTGCAACAGCCGCACTGGCTGCCGCTGGAAACCCGCCCGCCGAACCTTGAAGGCCAGGGCGCGATTACCATCGGCGACCTGGTGAAGAACGCCCTGCGTATGCGCCCTGACCGCATCATCCTGGGCGAAATTCGTGGCGCGGAGTGTTTC
>JAUIFP010000136.1 GCA_030430365.1 Alphaproteobacteria bacterium
AGCGGCGACGGAGCGAAGGAATTGCGCTTCGAACCGCTCGCGCGGATCGCCAATCTCGTTGACCGTATCGTGGGGGCGGAATAGGTCTCCTGCCCATGACGGGCTTCGACATCATTGTCCTGGTCGTGATCGGGATCGGCGCGATTGGCGGCTTCCTGCGCGGGTTCGTGCAGGAAATCCTTTCGCTTGCCTCCTGGGTCCTCGCGATCTTCGCGGTCCATTACCTTCATACCGACCTGACCGAATGGCTGTTCCAATTTGTCGGCACCCCCTCGGGCTCTGCAGTGCTGGCTTTCGTTCTGCTGCTGCTGATCCCTTATGCCGCTATGAAATTGATTGCCGGACAGCTGGGCGCAGCCACGCGCAATTCTGTCCTCGGGCCGATCGACCGAGTGCTGGGTTTCGGCTTCGGTGTCGTGAAGGGCGCCATCATCGTCGTCATGGCATTCTCCCTGCTGGTGCTGGGCTATGACACTGTGTGGGGCATCAAGGGCCGGCCGACATGGATCACCACCGCGCGGACCTATCCTGTCGTCAACGCTGCTGCCGATGCGCTCGTGCAGTTGATCGCGGAACGGCGTGAAGAACTGCGGCTGAGCGATTCAGCAATTGCCGGCGGCGATGAATGAGCGGAACGGAACGTCTATACACGCCTGAGCTTCTCAGCTTGGCGGTCCATCTGGCGGAATATCCCTGGCGTGAAGATTCGCCCCGCACAGGCGATGCACGGTCGAAAAGCTGCGGCAGCACATTGTCCATGGGCCTGGAAACCGATCTGGATGGGAAGATCTCCCAGCTCGGCATGCGCGTGCATGCATGCGCGGTCGGCCAGGCGTCCGCTGCCATCTTCGCCAAGGAAGCTGCCGGCCGCGACAAGGCCGATATCGAGCGGACGCTGGAACAGATGACGGGCTGGCTGAATGGCGAAGGGCCTGTGCCTGAATGGCCTGGAATCGACGCCATCGACGCCGCGCGCGCCTATCCCGCACGGCACGGCGCCATGTTACTCCCCTGGCAAGCTGCGCTTGCAGCTCTTTCCAGCACCGAGACAAGCGTATAACGGACGCTGAACGGGATAAGCACAGGGGAGAAAGCATGGAGGTCGACCCAAATACGGGCCACCGGGAACCGAGCGCCAAGGAAGTTCGCCTTGTCATCGCCGCATCGAGCGCGGGCACCATCTTCGAATGGTACGATTTTTTCATTTACGGGACGCTCGCCGCGCTGATCGGCCAGGCATTCTTCCCTGCCGGAAATGAAACTCTGCAGATGCTGCTGGTTTGGGCCGGCTTTGCTGTCGGCTTCGGCTTCCGTCCGCTGGGGGCAATCCTGTTCGGCTTTCTGGGCGACAGGCTGGGACGCAAATACACATTCCTGGTCACCGTTACCCTGATGGGCATTGCGACGGCGGGCGTCGGCTTGATTCCCACGGCCGCCAGCATCGGCCTGGCCGCGCCGATCATCGTGATCTGCCTCAGGATCCTGCAAGGGCTGGCACTTGGCGGCGAATATGGCGGCGCGGCGATCTATGTCGCCGAGCATAGTGCGGCCAACAAGCGCGGTTATTTCACGTCCTATATTCAGGCATCGGTCGTGGGCGGCTTCGTTCTGAGCATCGCGGTCGTGCTGGGATGCCGCTTCCTGATCCCGGAAGACAGCTTCGCCGAATGGGGCTGGCGCGTGCCGTTCCTGCTGTCCATCGTCCTGCTGGCCATTTCGCTCTGGATGCGGCTGAAACTTTCGGAGAGCCCGGTTTTCCAGGCCATGAAGGCAGAGGCAAAACTGGCATCGAACCCGTTTGTCGAAAGCTTCACCTATCCCGGTAACAAGACGCGGATCATGGTCGCCCTGTTTGGCGTGACCGCAAGCTTGACCACAATCTGGTACACGGCGTTCTTCTCCAGCATGTCCTTCCTGCGCGGGCCGATGCGAGTGGACGACCTGACGGTGGAGCTGATCATGTTCTTCACCGGCCTGATCGCCATGAGCTTCTATCTGGTGGTCGGCAAATGGTCCGACAGGGTGGGGCGCAAGAAGCCGATCATCATCGGGAATATCCTGACACTGATCCTGCTTTTTCCGCTCTTCTGGGCAATCGGCAGCCTGGCCAATCCCGGTATCAACGATGCCGCCAAGGCATCGCCGGTTGTTGTGGAGGGCAGCGAATGCACCACGCATCCCTTCGGTGATTTGACGGGAACCACTCCGAGCCAATGCGGCAAGTTGCTGGAAACGCTTACCGCAGTCGGTGTTCCATATTCGGTAGAGAGCGGTGACACGCTTGCCCTCAGTGCCGGGCCGCAGCAAGCCGATGTCTCGACGCTCGATTGGGAGAATGGCGCGGAACGCCGGGCACAAGTGGAAGACTTCCTGACAGGTGCGGGATACGATTTTTCCGAACAATATCCGCCGGTCGCCAATATTCTGGGAATTGCCGCGTTGCTGCTGGCTCTGGGCGTGCTTTCCGCATTGACCTATGGCTCGGTCGCGGCGCTGCTGACCGAAATGTTCCCGCCGAACATTCGTTACAGCTCCATGTCGATCCCCTATCATATCGGCGCGGGATATTTTGGCGGCTTCCTGCCGTTGATTGCAGGCTATATCATTGCCAGAACCGGCGATGCCTATGCCGGGCTCTGGTACACCTGGGCTTTCGTTCTGGTGGCACTGCTGGTCAATTGGTGGGGGCTTCCTTCAGGTCCGCCCCGGGAATTTTCTGAGAGTGAGAAAGAACCGAGTGGCGGCTGACGAAACTCCCAAGTCCGGCCAGGCAAAACCGCCCGGCACACTGCGTCTGAAGATAGATACCGATGCGTTGGCCAAGAACTGGCAGGCGCTGCGCAGCATGGGAGGCAGCGCCCAGGCGGGCGCAGCGGTGAAGGCGAATGCCTATGGCCTTGGCGTCGACAGGGCTGTGCCGGCGCTGCGCGATGCGGGCGCGCGCGACTTCTTCGTGGCGCATTGGTGCGAGGTATACGATGTGGCTCGCCACGTTCCGGCCGAGCAAATCTCAGTACTGCACGGCCTGCTCACGCCGCAAGACGCAGCCTATTCGAAGGCTATCGTTGCACGGCCGGTGATCAACAGTCTGCATCAAGCCAAGCTATGGCTCGATGCGGGCGGGGGCACTTGCGATCTCATGGTCGATACAGGCATCAATCGCCTCGGCCTGCCGCTATCCCAAATCGGCGATCCGCTGATCGCCAAGCTCGATATCGATATTCTGCTGTCCCACCTCGCTTCCTCGGATGAAGACAGTCCGCTCAACCAGCTGCAGCTCTCGCGCTTCGGGCAAGTCTGCGAAGCAATACCGGCAAGACGGCGAAGTCTCGCCAACAGTGCCGGGATTGCACTGGGCAAAGACTATGCTTTCGATCTGACGCGTCCGGGGCTGGCACTTTATGGAGGCGTGCCGCGGGGTGAATTGGCGCAGAGCATTCGCCAAGTCGCATTTCCGCAAGCCGCCATTATCCAGACCCGCGAAATCGGCCGCGGCGATAGCGTTGGCTATAATGCAAGCTTCACGGCATCCGGGCCGATGCGCATCGGCACCGTCTCGCTTGGCTATGCTGACGGCTTCCTGCGCAGTTGGGGCGCGAAGGGGGCACTGATGCATGGCGGCGCCCGTCTTCCGCTGCTCGGGAAAGTGTCGATGGACATGATCGTGGTCGATCTAGCGAATGCGCCGGAGCTGGCGGAGGGGGATTGGCTGGATGTCCCCTATGCGCTGCCCGAAGCAGCTGCAGCATCCGGCCTGTCCCAATATGAGCTTCTCACGGTGCTGGGCAGCCGCTTTTCCGCCTAGAACTGTGATCTAATCTTGTTGCACCGCACTTGCTGCAAGTGCTAAATGCAACATAACTTGCAGCATGGGAGCTGGGAATGGCTAAGGAAGAAAAGGGTGCGCAAGAGCCTGTGATCATCAAGAAGTACGCCAACAG
>JAUIFP010000046.1 GCA_030430365.1 Alphaproteobacteria bacterium
GCGACGATTTCGCGCCCGTTATAGTAGCCGCAATGCGTGCAAAGGTTATGCGGGCGCTTCAGCTCGCCGCAATTGGAGCATTCGTGGAATGCTTCGGCCTTCAATGCATCGTGCGCACGGCGATTGCCGCGACGGTGAGGCGTTACTTTTCTCTTGGGGACAGCCATTGCGTCACCTGTTCCTCAAATAATCTCAATCGGTTCGTAAGCCGCACTAGGCGAAGCCCCTGCGTTGTACAAGTGGCGCGCATACTCGCGCACTTGCACTGCAACCGGGTCCGCAGTTCGGCGTGAAGGCGCGCCCTATACCGGATTTCGCGAACGTTGCAAGGGCTGGAGGATCGGCCTAGCGCTATAGCTCCTGGAGAGGGAGACAATCGGGCGATGATACTTCCCGTTAGCTTGACGTCCTGCGCTGCTGCAGCGCTGATTGCAATGTGGCTGATGCTGCGTGTCAGCAAGCTGCGTATCGACTGCAAAATCCTGCATGGCGATGGCGGCAACGAGGCGTTGATACGGCGTATGCGCGCGCAGTCCAATTTCGTGGAAAACACGCCTTTCGTGCTGCTGCTGATCGCGGGAATCGAGCTTGCCGGGCATGGCGGCCACTGGCTGTCGATCGTTGCCGGGATCTACCTGCTGGCGCGGGTGGCCCATGCGATCGGCATGGACAGTTCGGAAGGCAACAAGCTGCGCAGCGGCGGCGTGGCCATCACCATGTTCACCCTGCTGGGGCTGGCGATCTACGCCGTGCTGATCGCGGCCGGTGTCGTCTAAGCGCCTGCCGCGTCAGGACGCGGCGATCGCAGCGTCCCCCACGAAAGGATTGTCGCGCCGCTCCTGCCCGAAAGTGCTGACCTGTCCGTGCCCCGGGATGAAAGTGACATCGCCCAGCGGCCAGAGCTTCTGAGTGATCGAATCGAGCAGATCCTGATGATTGCCCATCGGGAAATCGGTGCGCCCGATGGAACCGCGAAACAGCACATCGCCGACAATGGCAAAACGCGTGGGCCGATTGAAGAAGATCACATGGCCGGGCGTGTGGCCGGGGCAATGGATCACTTCCAGCTCCACTTCGCCGACCGTTACCGTGTCGCCGTCTTCCAGCCAGCGGTCCGGTTCGAACACTTCGCCTGCCAGGCCCCATTGCCGCCCGTCCTCATCGAGGCGCGATATCCAGAAGCGATCGGCCTCTTGCGGGCCTTCGATCGGCAGCCCCAGCTCTTTCGCCAGCACGCCGGTCTGCCCGCAATGATCGATATGGCCATGCGTTACGAGCAGCTTCTCCAGCGTCACCCCGGCCCGGCGCACCGCGTCCTTCAGCTTGTCGAGATCGCCGCCCGGATCGACCAGCGCCCCGCGCATCGTCTTGGTACACCAGATCAGAGAGCAATTCTGCTGCAGCGGCGTGACGGGAATGATCGCCGCGCGCATCGGCGGCGTCTGGGGTTCTGCGGCTTGTGTTTCGGGCATGGCGAATAGGTGCCGATGCGCCTGCGCGATTGCAAGGGCTTCAGTTAGCCGCTTCCGCCTTGCTCAGCTGCTGATAGTGCTGCGTGAGCGCCTCTGCCGGAATGGCGCAACGTTCTTCGCCGGATTCGTTCACATTGGCCCGGCGCATGTCCCGCTTGTATCGCAGATAGTCGAACTCGGTGCCGCGATGCAGGGTGCAGCGATTGTCCCAGATCACGATGTCGCCCGGCTGCCATTTATGCGAATAGATGAATTGGGGCTGCTCGGCGAAGGCCAGCAGTTCCTCGATCAGGGCAGTCCCTTCTTCCTCATCCATGCCGATCACGCGTTCCGCATGGGCGCCGACGAACAGCGTCGGGCGGCCGGACGGGCTTTGCTTCACCATCGGCTGGACTGCCCGCATGTATTTGAACATCGGCAGGTTGTCATCGGCATCCGCCCCGGCCTTGCGGCGGCTATGGGCATAGCTGTGCTCCGCCTTGAGATCGGCGATCCTGTCTTTCATCGCCTGGGGCAGCGCTTCGTAGACCGCGCGCATATCGATGAACTGGGTATCGCCGCGCTCCGGCGGAATGATCACGCCGCGCAGAATGGACCATTTGCTGGGCATGTCGTTGAAGGAGGAATCGGCATGGAACAGCTCGTTGCCCTTGGCGATCTTTGCACTGCGCGATTCCAGCGCCACGATCTCCCCATTCGCATCCAGGTTGGACGCCGAATAGAGCCCCGGGGCGATCCGCGACTTCACGCCGGGTGCATTGTTGCCCGGCGGCAGTTCCAGCGGGCCGAATGCGCGCGCGAATGCCAATTGCTGCTGATCGTTGATATGGCCCTGCCCGCGAATGCACAGCACGGCATATTCGCGCATGGCATCTTCCACGGTATCGATCAGTTCCCGGTTCTGAGGATCGGAAACGTCCGCCCCGATCAGCTCGGCCGCAAACAGCGGATGCAGTTTTCTGACTTCCACGGGCGAATCCTTCCCAAACTGTGTAGCGCCAGCATGGTAGTTAGTATCCTAATTACATTCAAGCGATGTGCAGGCGGAGCCGCGCCCGGAGGCGGGGCAAGACGATCCGATGGCTGGGAAAGACGAAGCGAATGAGCGTTTTCGGGCCAACGCCGCCGGGGCTCGGTTGGACGATATTAACCATCTTCGGCAAGTTCCAGTTAGGTGAATCGGGCAATCTTTCACGTGACGGGGGGGCAAGCGAAGGAGCCCCATGATGAACAATGTTTCCTTTTTGAATGACGATCTTAGTGCAATCGCTTCGGAACTTCCGAAGTCTTACGCCACAAGGTGGAATGAAACGCGCAAGGCCGCCGTGGTGAATGCGGTGCAGGCAGGCGTGATAACCCTTGGCAATGCGATGGAACGCTATCGCATGAGCCGGAGCGAGTTCCGCAGCTGGCAGGAGCAGTTCGCCCCGGATGGCGGAACGCATCTGAACGACAACGCTCTGGCGACGCATCACTGAAGCCGCATTGTCTGCGCATGGGCGGGCCGGTATTTCCGACCCCACATAACAGTCTCCACTGCCGCCCGCCCTGCACGATAAGACCCCGGCGCCGCCGGCCCGGGATCTTACTTCGACCGACACCGATAGCTTCTAGCGATCGCGCGCAATATCTCCGGTCAGCTGCCGCCGCAGGAATTTCCATTCCCCTCCGTCCCCGCGGATCAGCTGATCGTCATAAGTCCCCGACGCAGCCAGTTCTGGCTTGCCGTCATCCCCGGCCACGTAGAAGGAGAATCGCGACCATGCGGTGGCGGTATCTCCTTCTACGTCCACCGCCATATTGGTCATGACGTGGAAATTACGCCGCCCCGGCGCTGTCGGGATTTCCCGGACCACCCGCGTCACCATTTCCAGAACTCCGGCAGGGCCGCGCGCTATGGTCGGCCCGCCGACCCATTCGCCTTCTTCCGCGAACAGATTGGCGTAATCCTCCAGCCGGCGCTCATCGAAAGCCCGCCCATATTCCAGCAGCACACCGCGAATCTGCTCGCGGTCCGATAGTTCCTGCAGGCTGAGCGTATTCCCTGCGTCTTCCGCATGGGCAGCAGGCGTGGCCAGCGCCAGCCCCAAGCCTGCAACCAGCGCCTTCATGGCCGTTCTGCGCATTTCCTTCTCCCGATCACCCCATTGAAACCAAGGCAGCGGGATAGGCCATTCTGGGCACGCAGCGCCAGCCGCTTAGAGCCGCCCGCCTTTCCATACGACCCGTCCGATGACGTCGACATCGTCCAAAGCGGCCTCGATCGGCGGATAGGCGGCATTCGCGCTGATCAGCGTCAACGTACCGGGCCTCCCGGCCTGGACGCGTTTGACATGCAGCGCCTCGCCCAGCCGCACAACATGGATACCGTCCCGCAGGGCGCGCGGCGTCCGGTCCACAAGGATCTCGTCCCCGTCGCGCAGCACGGGTTCCATACTGTCCCCCTCGACCAGAATGGCCGAGAGCATGGCCGGATCGAGCCCCTGTTCGCGCAGCCAACGGGCGGAAAAGCGGAAGCTGTCGAACGGCGCCTCTTCCACCGCAATAGCGCCCGGCCCGGCCGATGCGCCCAGCGGCAGGCGCGGCACTTCCACCCACCCAGAGCGCGCCGCCGAGGGCGGCGAATCATAGGATTTTTCAGCCCCGCCCCCCAGCTCGCTTTCCGCGACGCCGAAAAACTCGGCCAGGATCCGGCGATCGTCCTCGGCCAGCTTTCGCGGGCTGCCCTTGGTGATAAACTGCTGCAGATAGGTGCCGTTTCGGCCGACCAGCCGGGACAGAGAGGCCAGGCTGACGCCCTGCGCCTCCGCCAGTTCGGCGAGCCTCCGGCGCGGATCCAACTGTCCATTTCCTGCACGTTTTTCCATACCCCTTCCTACACGTAGTATTTTTCCTAGACAAGTAGGTTTTTGCGGGCGAACACCCTCTCAGACGATTCGTGCAAGAGGAGTGATGGATGCTGATACGCAAGATCGAGAAATTCCTGCGCCGCACCGGAATGCCGCCAACCAAGTTCGGGCGGCTTGCCGTTCGCGATCCCGGCTTCGTGCGCGAGCTGCGCAATGGCCGGGAGCCTGGCATTCGCATGGAAAGACGGGTGGAACATTTCATGAACGAATTTGGAGAAGCACATCATGCAGGCTGAACTTTCCCCATTCCCCCGCCCTGCAAGATCGCGCCGCAAGAGCATGTCCGATCATGTGCGCGACGCACTGCAGGCGCTGGCCGGCGGCCATGCCCGCTTCGCCAGTCATCAGGAGCGCAGCTGGGCCAGCGTGACGTTTGCCGGCACGCGCCACCGGCTGGAACTGCTGTTCGAAGGAGCGGAAGGCGTCGAGGCGGGCGAGCAGTTCATCGCCGCACTGGCGGAGCATGAATTCGCCATTCCCGGCCAGCTGGTGGCCGATGCGGGCGTGATAGAGGTCGATCACACGCTGGCGCCGCAGCCGCACCTGGCCGTTGCGATCGAATTGCTGCTGCTGGAGGATGCGTGATGCGCCCTGCGCTCACACAGTCTTTTGATCGGGGCCGATCAACCGGGTCTGCATTCGGAAGGCCCGTTTGCGCGGCGAGCAAAGCGCAGCGCCGCCAGTTCGAGGGCATTCTCGATACTCATGAGCAGCGATGCAGAAGGGGTCGTTCGTCCACCCTCGTAATTGCGAATGGTGGAACGGCTCGTCCCCGCGGCATCTGCGAGTTTTTGCTGTGTCAGGCCAAGTCTTCTGCGCTCTGCGCGGCATTCATCAGGTGAAATAATATCCCTCCCGCTCTTACGGTTGGACACATCGAACGGTCATGCTTTTCGGACACAAAACTGTAACGCGGGCTGAACCGACAGTTTGACTGCGTCCCGCCGACATCGACGCCGCAGGGTAGCACGCGGTTCCCGACAAATTCGGAACACGCGCCGAGACGAGCCGTTGATGGGACACGGGAGGGCCGAGAAACGAATAATAGGAAAGGAAGCACAATGCCCCGTTCCAAATTTGCAACCGCCCTTATTGCAGGAACCCTGATCGGCGCGCCTCTGACGAGCGCAGCGGCCAATCACCATGAAGAGAAACAGGTCGATACGCGCGCCGCCATCACGGTGCTGGCGCCGCATGTCGAAACCGACCCGGCCCCCGATCTGATCGGGCAGGAGCGGCAGATTACCGCCTCCGCCGTGGTCTATTACGACGACCTCAATCTGCGGACCGAAGAAGGCAAGGAAGAGTTCAACACCCGAGTGAACATGGCCGCCAAGGAAGTCTGCGACTGGATCGAGGATGTCTATCCCATTCAGCGCGACCTCTCGAGCGAATATGATTGCGTGAGGAACACGATGGCCGAGACAGAGCCGCGCGTGAAAAGCATCATTGCCGATCACGATGCGTGAAGCGGCAGCGCGCAGGATCTCTCTGCCCTAATACCCTAAAACAGCATCGAAACGTGGCCGCAGGGGTTCGCCCCTGCGGTAGCGTTCGCAATTTTCCAGGAAGCGGTCGGCGGCGCGTTTCATGCTCGCCGGCGTAGGCCTTCCGCCCAGATGCATGGTGATGTTGATACCCGGCACATTCCACAAGGGATGATCCGGCGGCAGCGGCTCCGGCTCGGCCACGTCGAGCACGGCGCCCGCGATCCGCCCTTCCCCCACCGCATCGGCCAGCGCGGCCTGATCGATCACATTGCTGCGCGAAAAATTCACCAGCACCGCATCGCACTTCATCATCGCCAGTTCGTCTGCGCCGATCAGCCCCGCGGTTTGCGCCGTCCCGGGCACGGTCAGCACCACCCAGTCGAACTCCGCCAGCCTTTCGCGCCATTCGTCCGCGCCCAGCGCGCTTTCGCCGCCGCTCCGGCGGACCGGAGTAACCCGCGCGCCGAAGGCTTCAAGCTGGCGCACCGCCAGCCGGCCGATCTCCCCGTAACCGATCATCAGAACCTGGCTGCCTGCCAGATCGCGAATCCCCGGTGCGGCCTGGAGCCATTCATGCCGGTCCTGCGCGCGGACGACCTCGGGGTAGTCCTTCGCCCAGGCAAGCATTCCCAGCAGGATATATTCGGCGACCTGGCCTGACGTGAGGCCGGAGCCGTGCGTCAATTGGATGCCGCGCCGCGCCATGTCGTCCAGATCCAGGAAATCCAGCCCGGCAAAGAGCGAGTTCAGCCATTTGAGTCCGCTCGCCCGCTGCACCGCCTCTATTTGCGGGGCCTTGCCGTGAAGATCGAACCAGCCGATTTCCGCCTCGGGCGCCATTGCCAGCAGCTCCTCAGTGGAAGTCCATCAGCGCGCATCGATCCAGCCAGGCAGGCGCGGCTCTATATGGCTGCGGATCAGGCCCGCTTCGCCCAGCGTCGGCCCCACACCGGGAAGGACGGCCACGACCTTGTCGCTCATCTCCGTCCCCAATCCATCGCCTTGCCTCAATAACCCCGGCTGAAATCCACCACGTAATCGAGCGGTTCGCCATTCAGGAAGTGGTCCAGATTGACGATGAAGCGGTCGACCGCGCGCTGCATGGAATCGAGCTGCGCCGCACCGGCAATATGGCCGGAGATGATCAGGTTCGGCGCCTTCCACAGCGGATCGTCTTCGGGCAGCGGTTCCGGCGTGGTGGGATCGAGCACTGCGCCGTCCAGCTTGCCGGATTCCAGCGCGGCGATCAGCGCCGCCTGATCGATCAGGCTGCCGCGCGCAATATTCACGATGCCCGCGCCCTGCTTCATGGAGGCGAATTCTGCCTTGCCCAGCATATTCTCGGTGTCCGAAGTGCCGGGCGCACCCAGCACGATCCAGTCGAACTCGCCCAGCCGGGCGCGCCAGTCATCCGGCCCGATCTCCGCCGGATCGCTGCCGGGCGTACGGCGAACGCCAGTGACTTCGACGCCGAAGGCGCGCAGCCTCTCCCCGATGGCGCGGCCGATCGAGCCATAGCCGATGATCAGCGCCCTGGTGCCGCCAAGGCTGCGCGATCCCTTGGGCACGCTCATCCATTCGCCCTTATCGTGCCCGCGCACGACCTGCGCAAACCGGCGGGCGATATTGAGCACGCCCAGAACCGCGAAATCGGCAATGGAATCGGATCTCAGCCCCACGCCATTGGTGAAGATCTGGCGGCGCTCGATCATCAGATCGGTGCGGAAGGCGTCGATCCCGACCCCGGCCGTATTGATCCAGCGCGCATTCTCCGCCGCAGCCGAAGCCTTGAACATCAGACCCTGCTTGAAGTCTTCGAACCAGCCGATATCGGCCTGCGGCGCGAGTTCCATCGCGCTTTCCAGATCGGTGAAGGTCCGCAGCTCCACGCCTTCGGGCAGGCGGTGCTCCAGCAGCGCGCGGTGCTTCTCGGGAAACACGATGACGGGTTTGTCAGTCAATCTTCAATCTCCAGTCCCAGCCGAGCGGATCGCCATCCATGACTTCAACGCCCTTGGCCGCCAGCTCGTCGCGGATGGCGTCGGAGGTCGCGAAGTCCTTCTCGGCGCGCGCCGCCTTGCGCCGCTCCAGCGCGTCTTCGATTTCCGCTTCGGTGATCTCGGCATCCTTGGGCCTGACGCGCAGATCGGCCCGTTCCAGCGTCAGCAGGTCCAGCCCCAGCACCGCATCCATAGCCGCCAGCGCCAGCAGGGTTTCCTGCGGGTCCATCTTCTTGAGCGAGAGCAGCTCTTCCAGCTCCGTTAGCGCAACCGACGTATTGAGGTCTTCCGACACCGCCTCTTCGAAGCGCACCAGGATCGGCCGCAGCGCGCCGCCCAACTCGTCCAGCGCCTCCATATAGGTCCAGCCCTCAAGCGGCTTTTCGATCTGCTCTTCGCCTTTCTGGGCAAGCCGGGCCTTGTGCCGCTCCACCGCCATCACCATCCGCTTCAAACGGGTGAAGGCGGCGGCCAGCCCTTCCCAGCTGAATTCCAGTTCGCTGCGGTAATGCGCCTGCAGGCACATCATCCGGTAGGCCAGCGGATGGAAGCCGCGGTCCACCAGCGTCTGCAGCACCAGGAATTCGCCGGAAGACTTCGACATCTTGCCCCGGCGATCGACCAGGAAGTTGTTGTGCATCCAGATGCGCGCGCCGCTGTCGGCGGAGCAGCCATGCGCCTGGTTCTGTGCAATCTCGTTGGGGTGGTGGATTTCGCGGTGGTCGATCCCGCCAGTGTGAATGTCAAAGGGATGGCCCAGCAATTGCGCGCTCATCACGCTGCATTCGATATGCCAGCCCGGCGCGCCCTTGCCCCAGGGCGAATCCCATTCCATCTGCCGCGTCTCGCCTTCGGGCGTCTTGCGCCAGATCGCGAAATCGGCCTGGTGGCGCTTGCCCTCCACCGTATCGATGCGCCCTTCCCCGTCATCGGTGCTGGCACGCGCCAGGCGGCCATATTCCGGCACGGTGGAGATATCGAAATAGAGCCCGCTATCGAGGCGATAGCAGTGCTTTTCCTCGATCGCCTTGCCCCATTCGATCATCGCATCGACATAGTCGGTCGCGCGCGGATGGGCCGGCTGGCGGACATTGAGCCGCGCCAGATCCGCTTCGAACACTTCCTGATAATGCCGCGCGATGTCCCAGGCGGATTTGCCCTGCGCCGCCGCGGCTTTCTCCATCTTGTCGTCGCCCGCATCGGCATCGGATGTCAGGTGCCCCACATCGGTGATGTTAATCACATGGGTCAGCGAAAAACCTTTCCAGCTGAGCACTCGGCCCAGCGTGTCGGCGAAGACATAGGCGCGCATATTGCCGACATGCTGGTAATTATAGACGGTCGGCCCGCAGCTATAGACGCGCGCTTCCCCTTCATGGACCGGCGTGAACCCTTCCAGCTGGCGGGTCAGGCTGTTGAACAGCTTGAGATGTGCGGCACTCGGCATCGTCGTTCAAAAACCCCTGAACTGTACCTGTTCGTCCAGCGGCAGGCGCGGACGGACAAAGTTGTTGGCCGGTGCATCGGGATCGCGATAGCCGAATGCAAGACCGCAGAAGAACAGATACTTGCTGTCATCGATCCCCAGATGATCCTTCACGATCCGGGCATGAAAGGCGAGCGATTCCTGCGGGCAGGTATCCAGCCCCGCCTCGCGCGCCAGCAGCATGATCGTTTGCAGCCACATACCCATGTCCGACCATTGCGGGCCGCCCATTTCGCGCGCGAAATAGCAGTATAGCACTGCAGGGGCGCCGAAATTCTCAAAATTGGTCGCGGCGAACTTGGCCCGCGCCTCTTTATCCTCGCGCGTAATGCCCATGGAGGAATACATGTTGGCGCTGATCTCATGCAGGCGCGGGGCATATTCCGGCATACCGGGAATGGTCATCTGATCATATTCCGGCGGGTCCTGAAACGGCTGACCGCGCATCTTGTCCTGCAGTTCCTTCAGCGGCTCCCCAGCGAGAACGACCGCCTGCCATGGCTGAATATTGCAGCCCGAAGGCGTCATCCGCGCCTTGTCCAGAATTTCGCGCAGCACTTCCAGCGGGACCGGCTTGTCCTGAAAGACACGCACCGACCGGCGCGTCGCCACCGCTTCGGAAACAGACATTGCGCTCATACCAGGCTTTTCCCTCTTCCTTGGCCCCATTCCTCGGCGCGCCTTGGCCCGCCGGGCGGCAGCGGGTCAAGTCAGCTTTCGGCGGCAGCGCCCAGCAGCATGGCAATTCCGCCCACAACCAGGGCGATTCCCGACCATTCGCGCAGGCTGAGCGACTTGCCCGAGACGCGCCGGTTGATCAGCGCCGCCATCGGCATTTCCACCAGGCCCAAAGTGCGGACATTGGCCGCGGCAGTCAGCGCGAATCCGGTGAACCAGAACAGCGTTGCCAGAAAGCCCGTGAAGCCCGCCGCCAGGCTGGGCCTCCACGCCTTGAATGTCGCCAAGACCGCCGCGCGGTCGGCAAACCACATCCAGCCCAGCATCAATGCGGTCTGGATCGTGAGAACGCAGGTCATGTTGTGAAGCGCAGCCTGCCAGGCGGAAATATCGCCCAGTTCCAGGATCGCCGCTCGGAATGCCAGTGAAGACAGGCCGAACAATATCCCCCCGGCGACGCCCAGCGTCAGCGGCCCTGCCTCCAGCTTGAAGCCCGCCGCCCCTTTCTGCGCGGGCAGCGCCGCCCACACGACGCCCGCCGTGGCCACCAGAATTCCGGCCCAGGCCAGCACCGGAAGCTGGTCCCCCAGCAGCCACCAGCCGCCCAGCGCGATCAGGATCGGCTCCGTCTTGATATAGGCATAGGCAACGGCAAAGCCGCGCAGATGCATGGCCTTGAGCATCAACGCCGTGCCGCCGATCTGGGCGATGGCGCCCAGAAAGGCCCAGCCCAGCATGGCCGGCGGATAGCCGGGCGAAACCGCATCGGTGAAGATCAGCACCAGGGCGTAAGCCGCCAGCGCGAAAGGCAGCGCGAAGAGGAACCGCACCAGCGTGGCGCCCAGCGTGCCGACAGTGCCCGTCAGCCCCGATTGCAGGGCATTGCGCAGAAGCTGCGATACGGCAGCGCCAATGGTGACGGGAACCCAGAGCATGACGGGGCGAAGCTATCGGCCTATCCCGCCGCGAGGTCCACCAAGGACGGCTTGCGCCAGCCCCAGCTTTTCTTGCGCCCAATTCTCTTAGGCCACGCGCCTCAGTCGACTTCGAACAGGCCCGCGAGCTGTTCGATGATCGTGCCGCCTAGCTGTTCGACATCCATGATCGTCACGGCCCGCCGGTAATAGCGGTTGACATCGTGGCCGATACCGATGGCGACAAGCTGGACCGGGCTCTGCTTCTCGATCCAGTCGATTACCTTGCGCAGATGCTGTTCCAGATAGCCCGCCGTGTTCACGCTCAGCGTGGAATCGTCCACCGGCGCACCGTCCGAAATCACCATCAGGATGCGGCGATCCTCCGAACGGGCGAGCAGCCTGGTATGCGCCCAGAGCAGCGCCTCGCCGTCGATATTTTCCTTCAGCAGGCCTTCGCGCATCATCAGGCCGAGATTCCTGCGCGCGCGGCGCATCGGCTCATCGGCCTTCTTGTAGATGATATGCCTGAGATCGTTGAGCCGCCCGGGATTTGGCGGCTTGCCGCCAGATAGCCACTTCTCCCGGCTCTGGCCGCCTTTCCAGGCCCGCGTGGTGAAGCCCAGAATCTCCACCTTCACGCCGCAGCGTTCCAGCGTGCGCGCCAAAATGTCCGCGCTGATCGCCGCGATCGAGATCGGGCGCCCGCGCATCGATCCGGAATTGTCGATCAGCAGCGTGACGACTGTATCCTTGAACTCGATATCCTGTTCGACCTTGTAGGACAGCGAATGGCCGGGGCTGACGACCACGCGGGCCAGCCTGGCCGCATCCAGCAAGCCTTCTTCCTGGTCGAAATCCCAGCTGCGGTTCTGCTGCGCCATCAGCCGTCGCTGCAGCCGGTTGGCCAGCTTGGTAACGATGCCCTGCAGCCCGGTCAGCTGACTGTCGAGATAGGCACGCAGGCGGGCCAGTTCGTCCTCGTCGCACAATTCCTGTGCTTCGGTGACTTCGTCGAACTCCTCGGTGAAGACCTTGTAGTCGAAATTGGAAGGATCGTCGGTCCAGGGGCGGTTCGGACGGACCGGCATCATGCCTTCTTCGCCGTCATCGCCGATATCGCCTTCGTTCAGCTCTTCTTCGTGGCCGAGATCCTCGTCGCTATCGCTGTCGCTGTCCCCCTCGCCGCCTTCGCTGGCGACTTCCTGGGTCTCTTCCTGCTCGCTGCCTTCCTGCTCGTCTTCGCCGTCTTCCTTCTCGTCCTGGCCTTCTTCCTCGTCGCCGCCTTCATCGGCCGGCTGGTCCAGTTCTTCGCCGCGCGTCAGCTCCAAATGCTGCAGCATGTCGAGCGAGAGCGACTGGAACGCCTTCTGATCGTCGACCGACAGCGCCAGCCGTTCGAAATCGTCGCCAGTGCGGCTTTCCACGAATTCGCGGACCATCTCCACTCCGCCGCGTGCGGCATCGGGGATCGGCTGGCCGGTCAGCTTCTCGCGCAGCATCAGGGCCAGCGCGGTCTGCATCGGCACTTCCTCGGCGCTTTCGGCGCGCGCGATCGGATCGGAGGCGATCTTCACATTCAGCGATGCCGCCAGATTGCGGCGCATGCCGTCATAATTGTTTTCGCCCAGCGCCTCGTAACGCACGGCTTCCACCGCGTCGTAACAGGCACGCGCGCTGGGCTCGTCCGGCGCATTGCGCGAATGCAGCCGATCGTTGTGATGGCGCAGGCGCAGCGCGAAACTGTCGGCAAAGCCCCGCGCTTCCATGGCCTGTTCGACCGGCAGAGTGCGCCCGGGCATCGGCACGCGCAGGGAATCGCCCTGCGCGGTGAGCGCATCCGCCGTCCAAGTCACCTCCAGCTCAGGCTCGCGCGCGATGGCCCGCGCCGTGCCGGTCAGCGCCTGTTTGAAACGGTCGAGAGGGGATTCGTCTGCCAAGAATACTCTATGTGTCTGCTTGCGGCACTGCGGCTTGTTACTTCAAAATTGCCTGCCCGGTCTTTTGCCAATCGGCAAGGAAACCTTCGATCCCCTTATCCGTGAGCACATGCTTGAAAAGCCCGCGAATGACGGCCGGCGGCATAGTGGCAACATCGGCGCCGATCCGCGCGCTTTCAAGCACATGGACCGGATGGCGGATGCTCGCGGCGAGGATTTCGGTCGAGAAATCGTAATTGTCGTAGATCAGGCGAATGTCCTCGATCAGTTCCATCCCGTCGAAGCCGTTATCGTCATGCCGGCCGATGAAGGGGGAAATGAAGGTCGCGCCCGCCTTGGCCGCCAGCAGCGCCTGATTGGCGGAAAAGCACAGCGTGACATTCACCATCGTGCCTTCGCCGGTCAGCGCCTTGCAGGTTTTCAGCCCGTCGATCGTCAGCGGCACCTTGATGCAGACATTGTCCGCGATCTTGCGCAGCATGTCCGCCTCTTTCAGCATCGTTTCGTGATCCAGCGCGACCACTTCGGCACTGACCGGGCCATCCACCATGCCGCAGATTTCCTTGGTCACTTCCATGAAGTCGCGGCCCGATTTCGCTATCAGGCTGGGATTGGTGGTGACACCGTCCAGCAGGCCGGTGGCGGCCAGATCCTGGATTTCGGCGGTGTCGGCGGTATCGACGAAGAACTTCATAATGCATCCTCAGGCACGGATTTCCGGATTCGAATCCGCTATATGCGCCCACACGCAGCGAAGCCACCCCGCGGCCGCTTATCCAGCCGCGCGAGACCCCGCACCGGGATCACAGCGTTCCCAGAACCGCCGTCAGCACCGGATCGTTGGTGGAGGCAGGATCGTCGCGTATTTCGATCTCCTGGCGTCCGATCTCGCCCCAGATGGCATTATCCACGTCTTCCGAGATATCCCGGGTCAGCGCGGAAACATCCACACCTGCCAGGCCGCTCAGCAATTCGCCCACCAGCGGTTCCTGAGAGACGCGCAGCGCATCGCCCAGCGCCGGCACCATCAGTTCGACCAGGCTGCCTGCCATCGCGCCGCGCAGGAAGGACGTGGCAGCCGTCGGCTCTCCGTTCAGGATCGCCAGTGCATTGTCGATCCCGATGGTGCGCACCGTATCGGCCACGATCGGCGCGGCACGCTCCGCCCCATCGGCAGCGATATTGTTGAAGGCGCGCTGCAAGCGGTCCTTGAACACCACTGAGGTGAGAATCTGCGCGATCACGCCGCCGCGCGAACCGAGCAGATCGGGCAGGTCGATCCGGGCAAGCTGATTGTCCCAGAAGCCGTTGGGCGCGAGCAGCGAGGCGAAGGCGCGTTCGGAAGAAAGCTGCAACAGGCGGCGCACCGCCTCCACCAGGCTGTATCCGCCGAAGCTGGAACACGCAGGTAGTGCCAGCAATGCGGCCGTGCCCGTGCCGGCCAGGAAAGCCCGCCGCGAAGCAAGCGATCCGCCCGCACCGAAATTTTCACCGATCATACCAACTCCCTTTCCTCTGCGACTTGCCGCGCTTGGCTGCGGCGACCATTAAAGCGGCACTATCATGAACCGCATCAGACTCCTCCACTTCAATTCCGCACTCGGGCCGCTGGACTACCGCGTGCCGGAAGGGACGGACGTTCCCCCGGGTACTGTCGTCGTCGCCCCGCTGGGCCCGCGCCAGATCATCGGCATCGTGTGGGAGAAGGAACGCCTGCCGGCCGATGAAGTGCCCGATGCCAAGCTGCGGCCGATTGTCGGGCGTCTGCCGGTGCCCCCGCTGAAGGCCGAACTCCGCCGCCTGATCGAATGGACGGCGGACTATTACTGCGCCCATCCCGCCGCAGTGGCGCGCATGGTGCTTTCCAGCGGCGGCGCACTGAAAGGCCCGGCGACCATGGTGGAATACCGGCTTTCGGGCATCGAGCCAGAACGGGTGACGCCGCAGCGCGCCGTCGCGCTCGATTCGCTTCAGGGGGAGCAGGCCACGATCCGCGAGTTGGCGGACGTGGCGGGCGTATCGGAAGGCGTGCTGCGCGGCCTGGTGAATTGCGGCGCACTGGAACCGGTGGAGGTTGATTGCGACCGCCCCTTCCCCCGCGCCCAGGCCGATTTCGCCGAACCCGAATTGAGCGCGGAGCAGCAGGAAGCGGCAGACAGGTTTGCAGGCGCCGTGAAGGATGGCGGCTTCGCGCCCTTCCTGCTCGACGGGGTGACCGGATCGGGCAAAACCGAAACCTATTTCGAAGCGATCGCCCAGGCGCTCAGGAATGATCGGCAGACGCTCGTGCTGCTGCCGGAGATCGCGCTGACCGAGGCTTTCCTGCGCCGTTTCGAGGATCGCTTCGGCGTGCCGCCCGTCACCTGGCACAGTTCGCTCAAATCCACCGAGCGCCGCCGCGCCTGGCGGGCGATTGCAAGCGGCGAGGCGCAGGTGGTGGTGGGTGCCCGCTCCGCCCTGTTCCTGCCCTATGCCCGGCTGGGCCTTATCGTGGTCGACGAAGCGCACGAGATATCCTTCAAGCAGGGCGAAGGCGTACGCTACAATGCGCGCGACGTAGCGGTGATGCGCGCCCGCTTCGAAAAGATCCCCGTAATCCTGGCCAGCGCCACGCCCGCGCTGGAAAGCCTGCAAATGGCCGAAAGCGGGATCTACGAAAAGATCGACCTGCCCAACCGCTTCGGCGGGGCCACCCTGCCGGAAATCGGCACAATCGATCTGACGAAGGAACCGCCCGAACGCGGGCGCTGGCTTGCCCCCGCCCTGGTCGAGGAACTCAAGGACCGGCTGGACAAGGGCGAACAGTCACTGCTGTTCCTCAACCGCCGGGGCTATGCGCCGCTGACGCTATGCCGCCATTGCGGCTATCGTTTCCAATGCCCCAATTGCAGCGCCTGGCTGGTCGAACATCGGCTATCCCGCCGCCTGTCCTGCCATCATTGCGGGCATGAGACGGAAATTCCCGATGCCTGCCCCGAATGCGGCGAAGGCGATTGCCTGGTCGCTTGCGGGCCGGGGGTGGAGCGAATCGCGGACGAAGTCACCGAATTGCTGCCCGAGGCGCGCGTCGCCATCGCCACGTCCGACACGCTGAGCTCGCCTGAAAAGGCCGCGAAATTCGTGGCAGAGGCGGAAGAAGGATTGATCGACGTCATCGTGGGCACGCAGCTGGTGACCAAGGGCTTCCATTTTCCCGAACTTACCCTGGTGGGCGTGGTCGATGCCGATCTGGGACTGGAAGGCGGCGATCTGCGCGCGGCGGAGCGGACCTATCAGCAGATCGCCCAGGTGGCCGGGCGCGCGGGGCGCGGCGCCAAGAAGGGCGAAGTCCTGCTGCAGACCCGCCATCCCGAAGCGCCGGTGATCGCCGCGCTTGCATCGGGCGACCGCGATGCCTTCTACGAATCGGAAACCGAGGCGCGCCGCCATGCCGGCGCCCCGCCCTTCGGCCGCTGGGCGGCGATCATCGTTTCCAGCGAGGATGAGGCCGAAGCGCGCGAGGCCGCCCGGGCGATCGGCGGCACGCGGCCCGTGCTGGAAGATGTCGCGATCCTGGGCCCCGCCCCTGCCCCGCTTGCGCTGCTGCGCGGGCGCTATCGCTATCGCCTGCTGATCAATGCCCGCCGCTCCGCCGAAGTGCAGAACGTGATCCGCGAATGGCTGGGCGCGCTGCAATTCCCGCAGGGCGTACGCATCGGCGTCGATATCGATCCCTACAGCTTCGTTTAGGCCGAAGCGCCGCAAGTCCTTGTCTTGTTGCCGCCGACCATTCTAAAAGGCGGACAAAGTCAATTCGAACAGCCGACAGGAACCCCTATGTCTACTGCCACTGCCCCCGCCCAGGATGTCTCCAAGGAAATTGCCCGCGTTTTCGCGCTGCAGCAGGAACATCAATGGGACGTCAAAGCCAGCACCGCACAGGAACGCAAGGCGAAGCTGGAAAAGCTGAAAGCCTCCGTGGAAGCCCATGCAGACGATATCGTGGCCGCGGTGCAGGAAGATACGCGCAAGCCGGAAGGCGAGATACGCGTGACCGAAGTGCTCAACATCGTCGGCAACATTCAGCGCAATATCGACAATGTCGAAGAATGGATGAAGCCCACCGAAGTCACTCCCTCCAGCAATCCGGAAGACAAGGCGCAGATTCTTTATGAAGCGCGCGGCGTCTGCCTGATCCTGGGGCCGTGGAACTTCCCGCTGGGCCTGACTTTCGGGCCGCTCGCCGCCGCAGTCGCCGCCGGCAATTGCTGCATGGTGAAGCTTACCGATCTATGCCCGGCCACAGCCAGGATCGCCAAGGTGATCGTGGAGGAAGCTTTCGACGAGAACGAGGTCGCGCTGTTCGAAGGCGATGTCAGCGTAGCAGAGGCGCTGCTGGAACTGCCCTTCAACCACATCTTCTTCACCGGCAGCACCCGCGTGGGCAAGATCGTGATGGCCGCAGCGGCGAAGCATCTCGCAACCGTGACGCTGGAACTGGGCGGCAAGAGCCCGGTGATCATCGACGAAGGCGCCAATGTCGAGGCGATCGGCGCCGCGCTGGCCGGGGCCAAGCAATTCAATGGCGGCCAGGCCTGTATCTGCCCGGACTATGTGTTCGTGAAGGAAGATCAGCAGGACGCGCTGGTCGATTCCTTCAAGCGCAATGTCGATGCGAACCTTTATGACGAAGATGGCCGCTTCAAGAAAGAAGCCATCGCGCAGATCGTGAACGCGGGCAATTATGCCCGCGTGAAGGGCATGTTCGACGATGCGGTAGAAAAAGGCGCGACCGTGGCCGTGGGCGGCGAGTTCGACGAGGAAGACCTCACCGTGCACCCCACAATGCTCACAGGCGTCACCCCGCAGATGAAGATTCTGCAGGAAGAAATCTTCGCTCCGCTGCTGCCGGTGATGACCTATGACAATCTCGATCAGGCGATCGGCTATATCGAGGCGCGGGACAAGCCGCTGGCGCTCTATGTCTTCAGCGAGAGCGAGGACAATGTCGGCAAGGTGCTGAACCGCACTTCATCCGGCGGCGTGACCGTGAACGGCGTGTTCTCCCATTATCTGGAAAACAACCTGCCCTTCGGCGGGGTCAACCAGAGCGGTATGGGCAGCTATCACGGCTATTTCGGCTTCAAGGCCTTCAGCCATGAGCGGGCCGTCTATCTGCATCAATAGGCCCTAACTGCCTCGATAGATCTACAAGGCGGCCGCCCGGGCACATTTGCGCGCGCGGCCGACCCTTTGAAAGCAAGGTAAAAAAGGCAAAATCCATAAAGGGTTAGGTCAACCGGGCAGAGTCTGTTACACCTGCGGCGCTGACGTTGTATTTGCGACGGGTTTCGGCGCTGAAAGTTCGACTTGGCGGCAACAGGCTGACCAGGTCAGTTCGCTGACGACGACTTCCTTTCAATTGACGACTTGACGCACGCTCATGCTGCAATTCCGCGGCAGGAGGACACGTTCTTGAAAGGAACAGATTATGCCCATCGGCACAGTAAAATTCTTCAACACAGACAAAGGCTACGGCTTCATTGCACCGGAAGACGGCGGCAAGGACAGCTTCGTGCATATCTCCGCCGTGCAGGCGGCTGGCATGCAGACGCTCGATAAGGACCAGCGCGTCTCCTACGAAGTGGAAACGGGCCGCAACGGCAAGGAATCGGCAGTCAATCTGACCGCAGCCTAAACCTCTCCGTTCCGCCGGAGCAGTTGCGCATAGGCGCGGCGCTCCGGCGGCACCCTTCCCCTCAAAGGAGAGACGCTTTGGCCCTGACATACGATTTCTGCGACACCCGCGCGCGAGAAGCTGCAGCTGCGGCCGACAAAGCCACTCTGGACAATGTGCGGAATGCGGCCCTCCGTTCGGAAGACGCGTGGCGCAAAATGGCCAACCGCCTCAAGGCCTTCGATATCGAACGCAAGGCAATCAAACAGCGTCAGTCAGATGCGAGGCTGGAAGACAAGTAAGCCTTCAGGCTCCGCCGCCAACCCATGGCGGCGCGGACAGCCCGCTCAGCTTTTCTGTTCGCGGTGCAGCAATTCGGCCTTGATTTCCTCTCCATAGGCATATCCGCCCAGCGATCCGTCACTGCGCACCACGCGGTGGCAGGGGATCAGCACGGCGACATTGTTCGCGCCATTGGCTGAGCCTGCCGCGCGCACCGCCCTGGGCTTCCCCGCTGCCGCTGCAATCTGGGAATAGCTGCGCGTTTCGCCCGGCGGAATCCGGCGCAATTCACGCCACACCGCCTCCTGAAAAGCCGTGCCCTTCACATCCAGCGGGATCTCCGCGCCCGTTCCCGGCATTTCGACGGCGGCAATCACCTGCGCCAGCAGCGTGGCGAATTCCTCGCCTCCCTCGGCCAGAAAGGCATTGGGAAAGCGTTCTTCCAGCTGTTCCCTTCCTTCATTGAAGGCCAGGCGGCACACGCCCTTGTCTGTGGCGGCGACCAGCATCGGCGCAAGCGAGGTTTCCACCACGGCCCAGCGGATCGTCACCCCCTGCCCGCCCTTGGCCCAGGCCGATGGCGTCATGCCCAATCTCCCCTGCATCCCTTCATAAAAGCGCGAAGGCGCCTCGAACCCGGCATCGTAGATCGCATCGCTCACGCGCCCGCCCGAAGACAGCGCCTCGCGCGCGCGTTCTTGTCTCAGCGCCCGGGCATAGGCCGATGGCGACAGGCCGGTTTGCCGATTGAACACGCGCTGGAAATGCGCCGGCGAATAGCCTGCGATTGCTGCAACCCGATCGAGTGAAAGCGGGCCCTCAGCCGTGCGGATCGCCTCGATCCCTGCCAGTACGGCGGCTTCGTCCCGCGCCGCCTCGTCCGGCTTGCAGCGCTTGCAGGGGCGAAAGCCCGCTTCGCGCGCGCTGGCCTCGTCCGCGAAATAGAGCGTGTTCTCCGGTTTCGGGCGGCGCGCGGGGCAGCTTGGCCGGCAATAGATGCCGGTGCTGGTTACCGCGACGACGAATTGCCCGTCCGCCGCGCGGTCTCGCGCTGCGAAAGCGGCCTGCATGCGCCGCAATTGCCGGGGATCGTCGATCTTCATGGCAAGCACCATAAGGCCGCCGAGCAATTATTGCGTCCCGATTCTTGCGCTCAAAGCGATTGGCGGCGAAAAGCGCGCTTCGAAGGAGCCCCGGCCAAGATCATGATTCACCACGTAATCCGCCTGTGCCTGCTTGCCTTGCTGGCTGCGCTTGCCGCACCTGCCCATGCGGATCCGGCCGATATCGACGCTGCAGCGCGCGGCGTGGTGCGCATCGTGATCATCGAAGAAGAGGATGGGGAACTCTATCCAGTGGCCCATGGCACGGGCTTTGCCGTCACGCCGGAGCGGATCGTTACCAATGCGCATGTCGTCGCCCCAGCTCAGGCGGACCGGAACCTGTCGATCGGGATCGTGCCTTCCGATGGCGGCAATGCCATCTATGGCCGCCTGGCCTCCTATTCGCCGCGCAACGATCTGGCGCTGATCGCCACGACCACCGCCATGAATCTTCCGGTCCTGACCATTGCCGGAAACAGCGACACGGATTCGGCGGACATCACGGCAGTCGGCTATCCAATGAATGTGGACCGCGCGCAGGGCCTGACGATCCGGGATATCTTCACCGCCCAGCCCCCGGTCAAAAGCCGCGGCTATCTCTCCGGCCGGCGGCCGAGCCGCGAATTCGACACGCTGCTGCACACCGCACCCATCGGCCAGGGAAGCAGCGGCGGCCCATTGCTGGACGATTGCGGGCGAGTGGTGGGCGTGAACAGCTTCGGCGCGGAATCGGGCGGCGCGGACGCGGAATTCTATTTCGCCATTTCCACGCGCGAATTGCTGCCTTTCCTGATCGCCAACGGCATCACCGCCCAGGTCAACGGCCTGCCCTGCCGCTCCATCGCGGAACTCGATGCGCAGGAACGCGCCCGCGCCGATCGTGAACGGATCGCCTCCATGCGCCAGCAGGAAGCGGACCGGATGGAGGAACTCCAGCGGATCGACCGGGCGCGGCGCAGCGCGGAGCTGTCCATCATTTCGGAGCGGGACAACCGCATGATGCTCTCCCTGCTGCTGATCATCACGGCACTGGCCGCCGGCGCCGCTGCCTATCAGCTGCGCGGCGACAGGGAATCGATGAAGATGAAGATCGCCCTGGCGGTTGCGGGCGCCTCGCTGATGGCGGCCCTGATCGCCTGGCTGGCACGCCCAGGTTTCGACGAAGTGGATGATCGCGCGTCCAGGATATTAGGCGAGCAAGCGCGGGAAGCCGAAGAGGGGCCGACCGGGGTGATCACGCCGCCCGAGGGACAGGAAAGTCCGGTAAGCAAATCGAGTGCGAGCGAGATGATCTGCGTCGTCAATGTGGACCGCAGCCGGATCACATCGGGCAAGACCGACGATATCCCTCTGACCTGGGACGATGGCGGCTGTGTGAACTCCCGCACGCAATACGGGCTATCGGGCGACAAATGGTTCCGCGTTTTCGTACCCCAGACCGAAGCGGCGGTTTCCGTCAGCACCTACGATCCGGAAAAGCGCGAATATCAGGTGGAGCGTTTCCTGCTCGGCCATGAAGACATGGCCGCTGCGCGCGCGGCCCGCGCGGAATATGAAGCCCCCGAATGCGGCATGGGTCCCGACGCGGCCAGCGCCCTGGGCGAAAACCAGGCCGCGATCACCTCGATCCTGCCCGATCAGCCCAATGAGCGGCTGATCTATAATTGCAGCGAAGCGCCGTAAGCCCGCAAGGCCGTTTTCGCGGACATTGCCCAGCGCAGGGCAAGTTATTCTGGACTCGGGTTGCATCAATCTGAAGCCGATGCTAGGCGCGCGCCAACCTTGCTGGAGGGCCCCTTTCGGGGCGCTATTCAGCTGGTACGTATTTTCCGTTTCTTCGGACCCAAAAGGATATTCGCGCGTGGAAATTTCCGCCGGTATTCAGGCTAGCCTTGCGGGGCGTTATGCAGTTGCCCTGTTCGACCTCGCTTCCGAGGCCGG
>JAUIFP010000137.1 GCA_030430365.1 Alphaproteobacteria bacterium
CTGCACCATCTGCACCAGCTTCACATCGAAGGGGATCGGCTTGCCCTGCCCTTCGGAAAGCGCGGAAACCGCCGCCTTGATCCGCTTCACCGTGCCGGCATGGTCCGCGCCCCAGATATCGATCAGCGCGTCGGCATTTTCCGCCTTCTGCATGTGATAGGCCAGATCGGCACCGAAATAGGTCCACTTCCCGTCGGACTTCTTGATCGGGCGGTCCTGATCGTCGCCGAACTTGGTCGAGCGGAACAGCGGCAGCTCAACCGGTTCCCAATCTTCGATCTGCTTGCCCTTGGGCGCTTCCAGAACCCCATCATAGACCAGGTCGTGGCTGCGCAGCCATGCTTCGGCCTCTTCGGGCTTGCCTGCCGCCTGCAGCGCCGCCTCTGAAGAGAACACATCGTGCCGAATGCCCAGCAGCGCCAGATCGGCGCGGATCATGTCCATCATCGCCGCCACGGACTGCGCGCGGAAAATGGGCAGCCATTCCGCCTCGTCTTCTTCCAGGAAGCGGTCGCCCAGCTCCTTGGCCAGCGCTTCGCCGACGGGCTTCAGGTAATCGCCGGGATAGAGCCCTTCGGGTATCGCGCCGATATCTTCGCCCAGCGCCTCGCGGTATCTGAGATAGGCAGACCGTGCGAGCACATCGACCTGCCCGCCCGCATCGTTGACGTAATATTCGCGGATGACTGCATAGCCTGCATATTCCAGCAGGCTGGCCAGCGCATCGCCCACCACGGCGCCGCGGCAATGGCCCATATGCATCGGGCCGGTGGGATTGGCGGAGACATATTCGATATTCACCGCCTGGCCGCCGCCCATGGCGGAGCGCCCGTAATCCGCGCCAAGCTCCGTGATCGCGCCCAGTTCCGCACGCCAGGCCGCATCCGCGACCCGCAGATTGATGAAACCGGGTCCGGCAATCTCCGTGCTGGAGATTTCGGGCAATTCGCCCAGCTTGGCGGCGATGGCCTCTGCCAGCTGGCGCGGATTGGTCTTGGCGGGCTTGGCCAGCACCATGGCTGCATTGGTGGCGAGGTCGCCATGCGCGGGATCGCGCGGCGGTTCCACCGTCACATTGGCAAAGGACAGGCCGGAAGGCAGCACGCCATCGGCTTCCAGCGCCCGAAGCGCATCGTGAACATGGGCCGCAAAGGCGGCATGGATCGTCTGGGTCTGAGACATAGCAGGGCCGTTAGCCGGTTTGCGCCGCCTGTCAAAGTGCATCGCACGCAGCCGTGGCTGCGCGTTCCGCTATGGGTCAGCGCGTCGCGTTATAGGCGAGCTGCGCTTCGCTGAGCTGGAAGCCCACCAGCAGCTCGAAATTCGCCCGTGATAGCGCAGCGCGCACTTCGGGCAGCGTCAGCGGATCGATGGCCGCATCCTCGTCACCCGCGCGTCGTCGGCGATTGATCCGCTCCACGATGTCCGGCGGAAGCGTGGCCTCTGCGCGGTCGATATAGGCCCCGGCGGTTCCCGTGCCCACTGCGCGCTCCTGGCCATCGGCGAAAGTGACGCTCACTGTGCCGACGCGCTTGGCAACGACGGCGCTGCCGCCGCGCACCACGGTGGAGAAATAGGGAAATTCGACCGTGCGGGAGCCGCGCGTATCCGTGCGGCGGGCCATCACGTCGAATGTGGCGGTGGAATAGACCTTCTCGCCGCTATCGTCGCATTGCGCGCGCACATTGGTCATCACGCCGACAACGTCGATCGCATCGGCCGTGCGCGCATCGCTGCGGAACAGGGTCATATCCCCGGTATAGTCCGGAATGCCGACTGCAGGGCACACCGTGCGCAGTGCGGTGATTCCCACCGATTGGTCTATCACGATGTCGCCGCTTGATTTACAGCCGGCAAGTGCGGCGATAGCGGCGGTCATGATGGCAAGGCGATAGCGAGCGGTCATGCAAGGTCCTGAATCTGGGTTCGGCATCGAAGTGCTGCGCAGCCCTAGCTCTTTCGCCGCGCAGCGACAACCGCTAGAGCGACCCATATGAACGCGCCATTTCCGAAACAGGCTTCCGCCTCCAACGATACTGCAGGCCGCCTGCCGCTTGCCGTCCTGATCGCCGCGCCGCGCGGCTTCTGCGCGGGGGTGGACCGGGCGATAGAAATCGTGGAGCGCGCCCTCGAACGTTACGAGCCGCCGGTCTATGTCAGGCACGAAATCGTGCATAACCGCTATGTGGTGGACGGGCTCAAGAAAAAGGGCGCGATCTTCGTGGAGGAACTGGACGAAGTGCCAGACGGCGCGCCGGTGGTGTTCAGCGCCCACGGCGTGCCCAAATCGGTCCCCGCCAATGCGGAAGAACGCGGCCTGGAATATTTCGACGCCACCTGCCCGCTAGTGAGCAAGGTCCACCGCCAGGCGGAACGCCAGATCGAAGCCGGGCGGCACATCCTGTTTATCGGGCATAAGGGCCATCCCGAGGTGATCGGGACATTCGGGCAAGTCCCGGCGGAAGACATCACCCTGGTCGAAACGATAGAAGACGTCGCAAAGCTGCCGTTCACGCAGGACGAACCGCTGGCCTATCTCACGCAGACCACCCTGTCGGTGGACGACACGGCGGAGATTCTGGCCGCTCTGAAGCAGCGCTATCCCGGGATCGTCGGGCCGAAGGCGGAAGACATCTGCTACGCAACGTCGAACCGGCAGGCGGCAGTGAAGGCGATCGCGCCCAGCTGCGATCTGGTACTGGTGATCGGCGCACCCAACAGCTCCAACTCGTTGCGGCTGGTGGAAGTCGCCGAGAGATGCGGCGCGACCGCCCGATTGATCCAGCGCGCCAGCGAGATCGATCCGGCCTGGCTGGAAGGCGTCGGCACAATCGGCATCACGGCAGGGGCTTCGGCGCCTGAAAAACTGGTGCGCGAAGTCGTCGACCAGCTTGCCCTTTGGCGCGAAGTCGAAGAGCACACCCGCGTGACCGCAGAAGAAAAAATGGTTTTCAAACTGCCGCGCGAACTCGCCGACTGAACACATGGCCGTCTATACGCATCTTGACGACAGGACACTTACGTCCCTGATCGAGCAGTTCGACATCGGCACGCTCGAATCCGTGAAAGGCATCGCCGAAGGCGTGTCCAACAGCAACTGGATGGTCACCACCAGCACGGACCGCTTCATCCTGACCATGTATGAACGGCGGATCGAGCTGCGCGACCTGCCCTTCTTCCTTGGCCTGCTGGACCACCTGGCGGCCAAGGGATGCCCGGTTCCGCGCACGATTCACGACCGCACCGGCGCCGCCTTCCGCATGCTGGAGAACAAGGCGGTGGCGCTGATCGAATTCCTGCCGGGCGTATCGATCGAACATCCCGAACCGGCGCAGGCCCATTCGGTGGGCCAGGCACTGGCGGGCATCCACGTCGCTTCTGCCGATTTCGATATGCAGCGCCGCAACGATCTGGGGCTGGAGGACTGGCGCGCCCTGGCCGAGGATTGCGGCGAGGCCGGCCTGCTGGAAATCGATCCCCGGCTGCCCGAAATCGTGACCAGCGAACTGGAATTCCTGGCGGCACAATGGCCGCACGAACTGCCGCGATCGGTGATCCATGCGGATCTGTTTCCCGACAATGTGCTGATGCTGGAAGACGAGGTCAGCGGCCTCATCGATTTCTATTTTGCGTGCACGGACATCACCGCATATGATCTTGCCGTCACGCATGCGGCATGGTGCTTTTCGCCCGACGGGCGGGAGTACAAGCCGGAAATCGGCGCGGCATTGCTGGAAGGCTATACCAGCGTCCGCCCGCTTTCGGAGGCGGAGCGCGAGGCCCTGCCGATTCTTGCCCGGGGGGCGAGCCTGCGCTTCCTGCTGACCCGCGCCGAAGACTGGCTCCACACGCCCGGCGATGCGCTGGTCACGCGCAAGGACCCGATGGATTTCGCGCGGCGGCTGGCCTGCTACG
>JAUIFP010000138.1 GCA_030430365.1 Alphaproteobacteria bacterium
AGTTGGTGAGCATGCCGCCCAGCCAGCGATGGTTGACGTAATACTGGCCGCTGGCGCGGGCCGCTTCGGCGATCGGATCCTGCGCCTGGCGCTTGGTGCCGACGAACAGCACCTTTCCGCCGGCACGAACCGTCGAACCGATGAAATCCAGCGCACGCGCCATCAGCGGCACGGTCTGCGACAGGTCGATAATGTGGACACCGTTCCGCGCGCCGAAGATATACGGCTTCATCCGCGGGTTCCAACGGTGGGTCTGGTGGCCGAAATGTGCGCCGGCCTCGATCAATTGCTGCATCGTGACGGTAGGGACCGCCATAATCATTTCCTTTCCGGTTTTACCTCTGGCTGGCTGGAACCGTTTGCGGAGCTCCCGCATTCGGCACCGGTATGTGCGCCAACCATGTGAATTTGCCCTTTCAGGACGATGCGTGATTCACGCGCAATCTCCCCAAGGGCGCGCGCGCCTTAGCGCCGCTTCGCCATAAAATCCAGCCTCAATCGCTCCGCACCGCAAGCCCGCCCAATATTATGGCTTGACTTGTAAGAACAAATAGAGAACATTATGGGCATAGAGGGTGATTCTAGGAAACCATGTTCACCATTTTACGGTTTCCCACAAGTCATCCACAGTCGGTCCACAGTTTGAAACCCAGTGTTTCCACACAGGATGAATGCCATGTCGATGATCGTTCTCTTGCCCGTAATGCTCTTTGCCGCCGCCGGAATCGTCTCGCTTGCCGTATTGGCACTCTCCTATAGGCGGGCCTTTGCCGCTTTCGGCGATCTGCGCCGCGAACTGCGCAATTGCAGCGAGATCAACGCCTATTCCCTGCAGGTCAGAGAGCTGGAGGCACCGCGCCCCGCTGTCAGGCTGCGCCTGGTCGATGGCCCCGTCAGGAAGCGTTTCGCGACGCCGCAGCCCGCGCTGCGCGCTGCCGCCTGATCCGGGCATAGCGCATGATGCCGTATGGCATCAGGGCGAGATAGAGCACGCAGATGCCGGCAAGCGTCCACCATGGCTCCATCAGCAGCGCGGCGAAGACGATCCCAACCAGCGCGATAATCTCCAGCCGGACATTCTTGCGCGGCCGCAGCGAAGTCCAGCTGAGCGTCGCAATATTGGAAATCATCAGGAAGGCCGTAATGGCGACCCAGATGCCCACCACGATCGGCTCGCGGAATATGGGCTCCCCGCTTGCCAGCCAGAGATAGAACGGCAGGAAAGCCAGCCCCGCCCCCACAGGCGCGGGCACACCGGTTAGAAAACCGGCGGACTTGTGGGGCTGTTCATCCATATCGATCCGCGCATTGAACCGTGCGAGCCGCAGGGCGCAGCAAATCGCAAAGGCAAGCGAAGCGAACCAGCCAAAACGGGGCAGATCCTGCAGCGACCATAGGAACAGGATCAGCGCAGGGGCCATGCCGAATGACAGCGAATCGGCCAGACTGTCCAATTCGGCCCCGAAGCGTGATTGGGCCTTGAGCAGGCGGGCGATACGCCCGTCGATCCCATCCAGAACGCCAGCCAGGATCACGGCGAATACCGCCCTTTCCCAATCTGCACTGATGGCAAAACGAATGCCAGTCAGCCCGGCGCAAAGCGCAGCGGCAGTAATGGCATTAGGCAGCACCGCACGCAGCGATATTCCGCGCAACGGGCGCCTTCTGCCCGTAATCCGCTCCCCTTCGGAAGCCTTGGGCCCGATCGGCGCAGATCCTTCGTCGTCATCCTCTGAATTCACTGATTAATGCCTTCGATCGTTTGCTGCTTGCCCAACTCGGCAAGCACGGTTTCGCCGGCTATGACCTTCTGCCCCATCAGCACCTTGGAATCCGTACCGCGGGGCAGATAGACGTCCACCCGGCTGCCGAAGCGGATCAGGCCCACGCGCTGCCCGGCGGCCAGGATGTCCCCTGGTTTCACGAACGGCACGATGCGCCGCGCAACTAGGCCGGCGATCTGGGTGAAGCCGAATCTCACCCCATCCGTCCGTTCGATCAGAATATGCTGGCGCTCGTTTTCCTCGCTCGCCTTGTCGAGATCGGCATTCATGAACTTGCCCGGCACATAGACCACGCGCCGGACTGTGCCGCCCACGGGGGCGCGATTGATATGCACGTCGAACACCGACATGAAGATGGATATCCGCGTGACGGTGCCGCTGCCCAGCCCGGGGGAAGCGCTGCCATCGTCAATCTGCAACTCGATCGGCGGTTCGACTTCCTGAATCAGTGAAACCAGCCCGTCCGCCGGGCAGATGATCAAATCATCTCCCTGGGGGACGACGCGTTCGGGATCGCGGAAGAAGGCAAATATGCCGAATGTCAGAAACAGCAGCGGCCAGCCGACGATTTCCCAATCGAGCACGATCAGAAACACCAGGCTTGCGACGGCCGCGATGATTCCGAACTTGCGACCTTCGGGATGAACCGGGGGCCAGCCCCATGCCGCATCACCCCGGCCTTTATTATCGAATATTTCTCCGGCCATAATCCGTTCTCTAAGGTGGCGGGCAGATGCGAACAAGCCTTTTGCCCGCATCTTTCCCTCGATTCTCCCATTCGGGATAGCTCGCCCTGCGTTGAACCACAGCCAGAAACCGGCGGATGGTTAAGAAATTTATCAGCCTATTGTGGCAGCAACGCTGCCGTGGAGCAGCAGAGCGAACATATGGCAGGTGCCGTCACCTGGCGGCGGCGATTGCGCGAGGATCTTCCTATCTTCGCGCTGTTTGCCGCAATTACCATGTTTTGCGCCTTCCTGGCTTTCTATTCGGGATCGACATTCACGCTCGCAACCCTGCTCGCCAATCTCCACCTCTATCCCCAGGCGATCGCGTTCGCACTCGCCATAGACATCGTGTGCGTGCTCGCCGCATCGCGTCCCGCCAGCCCCACTCGCTTCCTCCTGGATCGCTACAACAATCCCGCAATGCGCGATTGGGTCGCCAAGCGGCTCCCCTCCCTAGCCGTATTGTGCCTGTTCCTACCCCTGTTCGCTATCCTCAAGCCGATGGTTTCCGTCCTCAATCCATTCGATTGGGATGCGGCATTCATTGCCTGGGACCGCGCTTTGTTCGGCACGGATCCCTGGCGTTTGCTGCAGCCGGTGCTGGGCTATCCGCTCGTCACATCGGCTTTCTCCTTCATCTATCACGGCTGGTTCCTGCTGGTTCTGCCCTTCCCCCTGTTCATGCTGTTCAGCCGCCGTGCGGACGCCATTCGCAGGCGCTACCTGTTCTCCTATCTCGCGACCTGGACGATCATGGGCTTCGTGCTGGCAACGGCGCTTTCATCGATGGGTCCGTGCTTCCTAGAACCGCTCGCCGGAAATGCCCATTTCGCCGAGCAGATGGCCTATCTCTACCAGGCGGACGAATCCTACCCCGTGCTGGTGCTGGACGTTCAGGAAGCCTTGCTGGAGCCTTACCTGACGCTTGGCCCCGGTTACGGGCCGGGCATCACGGCCATGCCATCCATGCATGTCGCGCTTGCGTTCCTCTCCTACCTCGCCGTGCGGCATGTATCGCGCCGCGCCGGGCAGCTGTTCCTGGCATTCTGCATGCTGATCTTCGTCGGCTCGGTGCATCTCGCCTATCACTACGCCGTCGACGGGATCGTCTCGATCGTGGTCACGGCCGCGATCTGGTGGGCAACCAAGCACCTCTTCGCCTGGTGGGACAGGCAGCATCTGCGCGAAGGCGATGCCTCACCGAAACCTGCCATGGCCTGAACGGCCTCGTTCCCGCTTCTGTGTCCAACTGAAGGCGGCGGTGGTGGACAGGGCTGGATTCGAACCAGCGTACGCTTGCGCGGGCAGATTTACAGTCTGCTGCCTTTAACCACTCGGCCACCTGTCCACACCATTGCCGGTGACGGGTCGCCCCGCAAAAAGGGCCCCAGGAAGGGGCCT
>JAUIFP010000139.1 GCA_030430365.1 Alphaproteobacteria bacterium
TTTCAGCAAAAAGGCGGAGGCTCTGGCTCAAGCGCCTGGTGTCCTGCAAGCGGCTTTGACACAGGGCTTCTTGTTCGAGTTCGATCATAGCCGATTGCAACGCTTTCCCTTTGTTGCGCCAGGTAGCTGGGACATTTGGCTCAACGTTATCAATGTTGAAGCGCATGGCGGGGTGAGCGAGGCTGCACTTCTGAAGACCTTTTATGGCATCGAATGTTCCGGTGCGGGAGATAGGGAGTTTTGGGACCATGCCTCGTTTCTTATGTGGCACGTTCTGACACCGCTTAGCTGGTTGGGATACTTGGAGGCGACAGAACTCGATGGGCGCCATTCCCTCTCTGACCGGAAGATCTACACGAAAACACCGCTTTGGCAGAGAGTTTTCCGCCTCGACACAGACGATGAACTGCGGCCAGTCGTCGTACACTGATCTGGAAGACCGCTGCCTGATGCGCTTCTTTAATTGGAGTTCTGCCAGCGCATTGGGCAGCGATGAGCCCACACCGGAAATGCGGAAATTTCGCTGCGCGCGCACGCAGCGTGCCGGTACGCTGGACCGCCGAATTTCTCCCGCGGTATGGCGGAAGGAAATGCAGTCATTCAAGCAATGACCTGGTCTTGCGGGCAAGCCTTCCGTTTACTACGAATTCAAGAATGATCAGTCTTGGCAAGTCGCCTCGTCTTGCACCTTGCAGCAATGTTTTGACTGTCTCACATCTATCATCGGCGCGGATGCATGCTGCGCCATGCGCCTCTATCAAGGTAAGGCTCCGGCGGCGGCCGTCTGATCTCGGGATCGATCCGATGGTAAGTCCGGCCTTATGTCCGACTTCAATAACCGCCCTCAAATCGAAGTTCTTTCCGCTGCCGATGGTGATCGCCGCCGGTATTGGTCAGATGATGATAAACTGCGCATCGTTGAGGAGAGCTTTATCGGTCACCGACAAGCGGCAGCCACAGCGCGGCGGCATGGCATTAGCCGGTCGCTGCTGACCACCTGGCGGCGGCAGTATCGAAACGGTGAGCTTGGGTCTTCTCGCCCGGTGCCGTTCGCGCCGGTGACCGTGGCAAAGGGAACTTCCGCGTCGCAGGCAAATCCGGTTGAACCCTGTCCGCCTCCGGACTGTCAGGTTGAGATAGCCCTGCCGAACGGGCGCCGGCTCATCGTGCCGATGGGCGTGGAGCCCGAAGCACTTACCCGGATTCTGGCAGTGGTGGATCGGCAGTGATCGCGTTTCCGGCAGGCGTGAAGGTGTGGATTGCAGGCGGCGTCACCGACATGAGGAGGGGCATGAACACCCTGGCGCTGCAGGTGCAAGAAGGGCTCGGCCGCGATCCCCATGCGGGCGAGCTCTTTTGCTTCCGGGGCCGCAAGGGCGATCTGGTCAAGATCCTGTGGCATGATGGCGTGGGTATGTCGCTGTATCTGAAGCGCCTGGAGGCGGGCAAGTTCATCTGGCCGGTGAGCCGGTCCGGCGAGGCGGTGCAGATCTCTGCGGCACAACTGGGCTATCTTCTGGAGGGGATCGACTGGCGCAATCCGCGCTGGACGCAACGTCCTGCAAAGGCTGGTTAAATGTTCCGTCGGGCCTGTTTTTATTGGCGCCCCTCGAGCCCGGATGATAGACATCCGCCATGTCGAATACCGCTTCCGAGCTTGCGAGATTACGCGCTGCCCTGGCCGCTGCGGAGGCCCGCGCAGAGGTTGCGGAAAGCGAACTGGCACAGACCCGCGCCGTCGTGTCCTGCTCGGAAGCGATGATCCAGGAACTCAAGCTTGAGATTGCCAAGCTGCGCCGCGACAAATTCGGCATCTCGTCGGAACGGCGCGCGCGGTTGATTGATCAACTGGAACTGCAGCTTGAAGAACTGGAAACGGCGGCAACCGAGGATGCCCTGGCCGCAGAACAGGCGGCTGAAAAGGCCAGCAAGGTGCGCGCCTTCACGCGCCGCCACCCTGTGCGCAAGCCGTTCCCCGATCACCTGCCGCGTGAGCGGGTGGTTGTCGAGGCACCTGCCGCCTGCACCTGCTGTGGCTCGGATCGGATCGTGAAGATGGGCGAAGATGTCACCGAGACGCTGGAGGTGATCCCGCGGCAGTGGAAGGTGATCCAGACCGTGCGCGAGAAGTTCACCTGCCGGGCCTGCGAGAAGATCAGCCAGCCACCGGCCCCGTTCCATGCGATCCCGCGCGGATGGGCCGGGCCCAGCCTGATCGCCATGCTGGTCTTCGAGAAATATGGCCAGCACCAGCCGCTGAACCGGCAGGCCGAACGCTTCGCCCGTGAAGGCGTCGAGTTGAGCTTGTCGACCCTGGCCGATCTGGTCGGGCATGCCACTGCCGCGTTGCAGCCCATCCATGCCCTGATCGAGACCCACGTGCTTGCCGCCCACCGCTTGCATGGCGACGACACGACCGTGCCGCTCCTGGCGCGGGGCGGTGCAAAAAAGGCCCGTCTCTGGACCTATGTGCGCGATGACCAGCCCTGGAATGGTGGCGCACCACCGGCTGCGTTTTTCCGCTTCTCGCGGGATCGCGCGGCAACCAATCCCAATCAGCACCTCGCCGGATGGCAAGGCGTGCTGCAGGCCGACGCCTATGGCGGATACAACGATCTTTACCGCGCTGACCGAGATGCGGGCCCCGTGACCAGCGCGCTGTGCTGGTCGCATGCGCGCCGGAAGTTCTTCGAACTTGCAGATATTGCGGGCAACGTCCGAAAGGGCAAACCGGCCCATCAGATCTCGCCGGCCGCCCTGGAAGCGGTGAAACGGATCGACGCCATCTTCGACATCGAGCGCGAGATCAATGGGCTGGATACCGATGCCCGGCTTGCCGTCCGTCAGGAACTCTCCCGTCCCCTGGTCGATAATCTCCATGACTGGCTGCAGGAAGAGCGCGCGAAGCTGTCCAGGCACAACAAGGTGGCCAAGGCGATCAGCTACATGTTCGAGAAAGAGGGCCGTTGGCAGGCCTTTACCGCATTCCTCGATGACGGGCGCATCTGCCTGACGAACAATGCGGCCGAACGCGCCCTGCGCGGCGTGGCCCTGGGCCGGAAGTCATGGCTCTTTGCCGGCTCCGAGCGCGGCGGTGAGCGGGCCGCCGCCATGTACACCCTTATCGTCACGGCCAAAATGAACGGCATTGATCCGCAGGCCTGGCTGGCCGATGTCCTCGCCCGGCTGCCCGACATGCCCGTCTCGCGCGTGCCGGAACTTCTGCCCTGGAACTGGAAAGCCCGTGAGGGCGTTACTGCGGCGGCCGCGTGAACAACCGTTGAAACAGGGCTTTTGAGCGCTGTAGCCCTTCATCGGTCAGCACTACAGATTTGGCCCGGTTAACCGGGTCATGGATCAAACCCTTCCGATGCAATCGATCCAGTGCCGACCAGTCCATTCCCTTCCAGGCGCGACACTCATCATGCAGCGTCAACCAGAGCAGTCCCAGAACCGCGTCGTCAATCTTGTCCTCGTCGATCTCCATGAACAACGGGTATCACATCACAGAGCCAATGGGACCGCGGTCTTCGCCGGAGCCTTACCTATCAAGTAAGCCAATTGGAACAGCAATGGGCAGTTGATGCCGACGCTTGCAATGATCTCGACGGAGGCCGCCATAGTGGCGTTTCTTCAATCGCGATCACGTGAAGTATCTCTTCTTGATCCTGTGGTTGCTACAGGGTGCATAAGCGTCCCCATGATATGTTCGGTCTTTGGCGCGAGGTGAAGCCATGAGAAAATCAATCTGGGCCAGCTACGTTGGATCGCGCTCATCACTTGGTGTTGCAGCGTGCTGCGTCTTGCCAATGACGATGATTTTGTTCGGACTTGGTGGAAGCTGGCTTGCAGTATTTGGGAAAATCGCCGCCGTAAGCTACTACGTCCTTGGCATTTC
>JAUIFP010000047.1 GCA_030430365.1 Alphaproteobacteria bacterium
ACTGACTGACGGATGCGACAATATGCAGCAGGCCATGAGCGACCGACGCCTCGATGAAATGATCCAGAAAATCCAGAATGGCAGCATGCGGATGAAAGAGAGTGATGCTCTCTCAATCGCGGGCCAGCTCTATTCCAGGGGCCGTTTCAAGCAGGCAGAGAATGTTTGCCGGCAGCTCATCAAGCACAAGCCGTCTTTGTCCGATGCCCATTCGATCCTGGGCGTGGTCCTCAATGCGCAGGGCAATGCCAAGGATGGGATTTCAAGCCTGAAAAAGGCCGTGAAACTGGCGCCGAAGATTGCCAGCTACCGTTCCAATCTGGGTGAAATTCAGCGTCAGAGCGGCAATCTCGCCGATGCTATCGTCACTCTGCAGGAAGCGATCGATCTCGATCCCACGAATGCCCAGGCCTACAACAATCTCGGCATCACGCGCTTCGATAGCGGCAATTACGAGGAAGCGGCGGAAGCCTATCGCAAGGCCATCGAATTGCGCCCGGAATTCGCCGAAGCCTATAACAATTTGGGCAACGCCCTGCGGCGGACAGGCGATATCGACGGCGCGATCGACGCTTACCAGAATGCGCTGGCCAGCCGGGAACAGTATCCGGAAGCCTACAACAATCTCGGCACGCTGCTGCGCGAACAGGGCAAGAATGACCAGGCGGAGCACGCCCTGCGCAAGGCCGTGCAGCAAAATCCCAAATATGTGGATGCGCACAACAACCTGGCTGCGATCTACTGGGCGCAGGACAAGGAAGTCGATGCGCTGCGGCAATTGTCCGAAGCGCTGAAACTGGCGCCGAAGGACAAGCGCAGCCTGCTGCTTACTGCGCGGATTCAGCATCGCCGCGGCAATTACGCTGCGACGGAGCAGGCGTGCCGCCTGGCACTGCAGGAAGATGCCGACAATGCCGAGGCTTTGACCCTGCTGGGCATCGTGATGCATGAATTCGACCGTTACGACGAGGCGCTGAAGCTGCTCGAGAAGGCCGTCGAAATCGCCCCGAAGAATGCCGAGGCGATCAACTATTACGGCGTGGCGCTGAAATCGGTCGGCAGGCTAGACGAAGCGCGCGAGCAGATTCTCAAGGGGATCGAGCTCAATCCGAACATGTTCGGTGCCTATGCAAACCTCAACGATCTGGTCGATTATTCGAAGGAAAAGGATCTCTTCGAACGGGTCGAAGCGGTGATGGAAGCGGCCGAAGGCCAAGACAACAATTTCATGCTTCCGCTGCATTACGCCTATGCCAAGGCCCTGGATGACAATGGCCAGTATGAAAAGGCGCTCGAGCATTACATTGCCGGCGGTAAGCTCAAGCGCGCGCAGCTTGCTTATAACGAGGCGGAGACCAATCAGTTCTTTGCGGATATCAAGAAGGCGTTCCCGGCCAAGCTCTTCAAGGATCGTCCCTATGACGGCAATGAGAATGGCGAGCGGATGCTGTTCATTGTCGGCATGCCGCGGTCTGGTTCGACGCTCGTCGAACAGATCATTTCCAGCCATGACGATGTCTATGGCGCGGGCGAAGTGAAGTATTTCAGCCAGGCATTGCACAAGCTCAGGGACCGATTCCCTTCGCTTTCGCGCTATCCGGCCATGGTGAATGAACTCAAGCCCAACCAGTTCAAACTTCTGGCCGACGGCTATGAAAACGCGATCTTCAAATCGGCGGGCGATGCCAAGATCGTCACCGACAAACTGCTGACCAACTATTTCTTCGTCGGCTTGCTGCACCTGCTCTTCCCGAAAGCGAAGATCATCAACACCAGGCGCGATCCGGTGGACACGTGCCTTTCCGGCTTCACCAAGCTGTTCAAGGACGACATGCCGCACAGCTACGACATGGGTGAGCTGGGACGGTATTACCGCCAATATGATGCGCTGATGAAGCACTGGGAAAAGGTGTTGCCCAAGGGCGTACTCAAGGTCGTTGAATATGAAAATGTCGTTGGCGACATGGAGAAGGAAGCCAAGGGCATCATCGAATTCCTTGGCCTGGACTGGCACGACAAGGTGCTGGAATTCCATAAGTCCAGCCGCCCGGTGAAGACCGCCAGCGTCGCGCAGGTGCGCAAGCCGATCTACAAGACTGCGGTCAAGCGGTGGAAGAAATATGGGCCCGGTCTGCAGCCCCTGGTGGACGCGATCGAAAAGGCCTGAGGCCGGATCCGGCAGCAATATTAGGAAAAAGGGGAGGCTCAGCGCCTCCTCTTTTTTGCCCGTTCAATTCCCGGCGGCCAATGCGTCCATTGCCTCACGCACGGGTGAGACATCATACCCCGCTGCAGCAGCCGCTTCGGCGATTGAATCCGGATCCCTGCCGCTCTTGGCCTGGGCCAGCGACCACAGCAGGGTCGATCTTGTGCCGGAGCGGCAATAGGCCAGAACTGGCCCTGTGGCTCCGCCGAGCGCTTCCGCCATCGCATCGACATGGCCCACCGACAAGGTGGGCATGGTGATCGGAATGGCGACGTAATTCATGCCGGCGTCATGCGCGGCCTGCTCTATTTCGGGGCCGGGTGTCTGATCGTCCGCTTCGCCTTCGGGACGATTATTGATCACCAATGTTACGCCCAGTGCCTTCGCCTCGGATATATCGGAGGCGGTGATTTGCGGGGCGGCGTACATCCCGTCACCCAATTTTCGAAAATCGCTCATGCGGCCTTATTCCTTGCAGCGCGTTTGGCCATGTTGAGCATCTCGACCGCGACCGAGAAGCCCATCGCGGCATAAATATAGCCCTTGGGCACGTGGAAGCCGAATCCGTCTGCGATCAGCACCAGCCCGATCATGACGAGGAAGGCCAGGGCCAACATGACCAATGTCGGATTCTTCTCGATGAACTTGGACAGCGGATCTGCCGCAATCATCATCAGCCCGACCGTGATAACGACGGCAGTGACCATAATTGGCACGTGGTCCGTCATGCCCACGGCCGTGAGGATGGAATCGATCGAGAAGACCAGATCGAGCGCAATGATCTGCGCGATCGCCGCGCTGAACGTGATCTGGACTGCACTCTGCTTATGGTCGAGCAGTTCGCCCGTCGCCGGTCCCGGATCCATGTTGTGATGGATTTCCTTCGTCGCTTTCCAGAGCAGGAAAAGGCCGCCGGCAAGCAGAATGAGATCGCGGCCGGAAAAGGCCGTCTCGAATGTCGGCTCGCCATGCGGGCCAGGTGCACCTGAAATGCCCAGATCGAACAGGGGCGTCTGCAATGTCACGATCCAGCCGATCAGCATCAGCAACGCGATTCGCATGATGAGTGCAAGCGAGAGCCCCAGTTTGCGGGCTCTTGCTTGCTGATGAGGCGGGAGCTTGTTGGAAAGGATCGCAATGAAAACGAGGTTGTCGATCCCCAGAACAACCTCAAGGATGACCAGCGTCACAAGCGCGGCCCATGCCGCCGGATCGGTCAGAAGCGCTAGTATATCCATGCGCTTAGCCTTGTGCCCAACTGCGTCGCCATAGGCAAGCTGCGGCCGCCGCAATTGCGCTTCAAATATTGGTCGCGTTAATTTGTTCGCCTATGCGCGCATTCTTCGTTATAAAGGGAACATGATTCTGGGCAGAATTTACCTTCTGCCCTCTTGCCCGGCGCGAATTCGTCCGCCTCGCCGGGTTTAGCGAGAGGGCGAAGCGAAGGTACGTTAGGGTTCATGGGTTTTGATAGAGGGCGTCGCGGCAGGGGACGCGACAAACGGGATAGTTTCGGCGAAGACGGTTTTGATCCGTTCATGGATAGCGCCCCGCGGTTTGGCGGACCGGACCGTGGCGGCGACTCGGATAGATTTGGCGGCGGTGATCGCTTCGGTGGCGGAGACCGTTTCGGCGGTGGTAGTCCACGCGGCGGCGGTTTCGGCGGTGGCCAAGGCGGTGCGCGCGGCGGCATGCCGGCGCAGGTCGTTGGTACCGGCCAGGGCAAGGTCAAATTCTTCAACGCGCAGAAAGGCTTCGGCTTCATTCAGCGGGACGAAGGCGGAGACGATGTCTTTGTGCATATCAGCCAGGTCGAACGTGCTGGCCTTGAAGGGCTGGCCGAAGGTCAGGAGCTCGCTTTCAATCTGGTCGATCGCGGCGGAAAGATTTCTGCTGCCGATATTCAGATCGTCGGCGACGTGCTGCCGGTTGAGCAGCGCTCTGCAGGTCCGCAGCGCCAGAACACAGGCGAAAAGGCCACCGGCACGGTCAAGTTCTTCAACACGATGAAGGGCTTCGGCTTCATCACGCGCGATGATGGGGAAGCGGACGCTTTCGTTCATATCAGCGCAGTGGAGCGGTCCGGCCTTTCCGAACTCAATGAAGGCGACAAGCTGGAATTCGAACTCGAAGTAGACCGACGAGGCAAGTACTCGGCGGTCAACCTTGTGCCCGTTCAGGGCTGATCCGCCCGGCGCTTCGCCCGGTTGTTTGACCGGGCATCCGCAAAGTCATAAACGGACGCAAATGGCGGCCCTAGGGCCGCCATTTGTCGTTCCAGTTGTATCCGATTTATTCTGTTTCTTCGAAGGAACTACGTCATGTCGATCACTCCGCTGATGCCCGTCTATCCCCGGTGCGGCGTGCGGCCCGTACGCGGCGAGCATTGCCACCTCATCGATGAAGACGGCACGCGCTATCTCGATTTCGCAGCGGGTATCGCGGTTAATTCGCTCGGTCATTCGCATCCGGGCCTGATTGGAGCGATTCAGCAGCAGGCGGCAACGCTGATGCATGTTTCCAACCTCTATGGCAGCCCGCAAGGCGAAGTGCTGGCCCAGCGGCTGGTCGATCTGACCTTTGCCGATACCGTGTTTTTCACCAATTCCGGAGCCGAGGCGGTCGAATGCGCGATCAAGACGGCGCGCGTCTATCATCAGTCGGCCGGCAATGACGAACGCGTCGAGCTCATTACGTTCAACAACGCGTTTCACGGGCGGACGATGGCGACGATCAGCGCATCGAACCAGGAGAAAATGCATAAGGGATTTCTGCCTCTGTTGCCGGGCTTCAAATATTGCGAGTTCGACAATCTGGAAATGGTGAAGTCGCTCATCGGCCCGAACACGGCCGGCTTCCTGGTCGAGCCGATTCAGGGTGAAGGCGGTATCAGGACGGGCTCCGACGAGTTCATCAAGGGGCTGAGGGCGCTAGCCGATGAAAACGACCTGATGCTGGTCCTGGACGAAGTGCAGACCGGCGTCGCGCGGACCGGCACTTTCTACGCTTACGAGCAATACGGTATCGAGCCTGACATTCTGGCAACTGCCAAAGGGATCGGCGGGGGGTTCCCCATGGGGGCATGCCTGGCGACCGAGAAGGCTGCGCGCGGCATGGTGGCAGGCACGCATGGTTCGACCTATGGCGGCAACCCGCTTGCCATGGCGGCCGGCAATGCCGTTCTGGATGTCGTTGCGAACGATGAATTCCTTGCCGAAGTCAGGGACAAGGGCGAGCGGATACGCACCCGGCTTGAACAATTTATCGGCAATTACCCCGATATGTTCGAGCTCGTGCGCGGCAAGGGGCTGATGATCGGGATCAAGATGAAGTCCGAAAGCCGGCCTTTTATGATCCATCTGCGCGAAAACCATCAACTCCTGACGGTGTCTGCAGGCGACAATACGCTGCGGCTATTGCCGCCGCTGGTGATCGGCGATGCAGAGATCGAGGAGTTTTTCGAGAAACTTTCGGCAGGGGCTGCCGACTATGAGAATACCGAGGCGGCATGATGGCTAGAAATTTTCTCGACTTGTCCGATGCGGGCGGTGACGCAATCGCCGCGATGATCAACGATGCGATCGACCGCAAGGCGGCACGTGCGGGCATGCCAAAGGCGCAGCCTGATGCAGATGCCCCGTTGGCGGGTCACGTTCTGGCGATGATCTTCGAAAAGAACTCGACCCGTACGAGAGTCAGCTTCGACATGGCGATGCGTCAGCTTGGTGGATCGGCTCTCGTGCTTGATGCGGCAAGCACCCAGCTTGGAAGGGGGGAATCGCTCGCTGATACGGCGCGTGTTCTCAGCCGGATGGCCGATGCGATCATGATCAGAACTGACGATCATTCCAAGGCGGAAGAGATGGCGCGCCACGCGACCGTTCCCGTGATCAATGGCCTCACCGATCGTTCGCATCCCTGCCAGATCGTGGCCGATCTGCTCACAGTGGTCGAGCATGGCAAGGCGATTCCCGGCCTGGAAGTCGCATGGGTTGGCGACGGCAACAACGTTCTGAGCTCAATTCTCGAAGCCGCCGGCCTGCTGAAATTCAATGTCCGCGCCGGAACGCCAGAGGGTTACGAGCCCGAACCTGAATTCATTGAACTGGCCCGCGCCGGGGGATCGACTGTCACTTTGACTGCAGACGCAGTCGAAGCTGTGCGCGATGCGGATGTCGTTGTTACGGATACATGGGTTTCGATGGGGCAGGAGCATGCCGTGGGCAAGCTGGCCGCGATGGCCCCATTCCAGGTGAACGAGGCGCTGATGGCCCATGCAAAGCCCGATGCGCTGTTCCTGCACTGCCTGCCGGCGCATCTTGGCGACGAAGTAACCGAAGGCGTGTTCGAAAGCGCGCAGTCGGTCGTCTTCGATGAGGCGGAAAACCGCATTCATGCGCAGAAATCCATCTTGCGCTGGGCCCATCAGCAATTGTGAACGACAGTACAGCAATTCCGGCCGATGAAACCGGTTTCGACCGGCTGCTGCGCTTCACCATACCGGGGCGCAATGCGCGCGGCCGTTCCGTGCGGCTTGGGCCGGTGCTCGATGAAATACTCTCGGCGCATTCCTATCCTCCGGCGGCCAAAGGGCTGCTTGCAGAAGCGCTCGTGCTTACTGCGTTGATTGGCGGGCTGCTCAAGGATGAGGGCAGCCAGCTGACCATGCAGGCACAGGCGCAGGGCGGTGCCGTCTCGCTGCTGGTCTGCGATTTTCGCGCGGGCGAGCTGCGCGGCTATGTTGAGTTCGATGAGGAGCTTTTGGCCCAGTTGGGGGCCAACCCGGCGATGGAAGCGCTTTTCGGGGAAGGCTATCTAGCGATCACCTTCGAACCGACGCCATCGGGCCAGCGCTATCAGGGGATTGTCCCGCTGGAAGGCGCGTCGCTTGGGGAAGCGTGCCAATCCTATTTCAGCCAGTCTGAGCAAGTCCCTACTCTGATCCGGCTGGGGATCCATTCGGACGGAGCCCATTGCATAGCGGGCGGCCTGCTCGTTCAGCATCTCGCAGATGGCGAGGAAGGGCGCGAGCGTTTGCATGTGCAGATGGATCATCCGGAATGGGAACATGTGGCGGTTCTGGCCGGAAGCACGCGGTATGACGAGCTGGTGGACCCCGAACTGTCGCTTGATGCGCTGATCTGGCGCCTCTTCCATGAAGAGCCCGAAATTCTTGTGCAGAATGGACTGCCCATTTCGCGCGGATGCCGCTGTACCGAACAGCACTACCGCAAGGTCCTCGCTCGCTTTCCGGAAGCAGAGCGTGCCGAAATGCGCGATGAAAAGGGGCAAATCGTAGTGGATTGCGCTTTCTGTTCGCGGCTTTTCGCGATCGACATGTAACGGTTCGTCTCTGCTACAGGGCAATTTGCCGTTAAGCTTCCCCATGCTATGAATTAAATCTATCGTCGCTGGGGCGGAGATTTTGAATGCGTTACTGGAAGAAGGCCGGGCGGCGGCTGTCCGCGGCTCTGCTTGGGATCATGTTTGGGCTTCTTTTTGTGCCTGCTTCGGCGCAAGCGCCGGAGCTCGACATGCTCAATGGCCTCTCTTCAGGATTGTGGGATATTCGCATCCGAGGCGAAGAGACGCATAGCAAGCTGTGCGTGCGGACCGGACGGGAATTGATCCAGATCCGGCATGGAAACGCAAACTGCAGCCGCGCAGTCGTGGAAGATCGCCCCAATCGGGTCACTGTCGAATATAGCTGCGGTGGCAACGGATACGGCCGAACGACTATTCGCCGCGAGAGCGACCAGCTGGTGCAAATCAACAGCCAGGGTATTCAGGGCGGGCTGCCGTTCTACTTCAATGCAGAGGCGCGCCGGGTTGGCAGCTGCTGAGACCGGCGCTTTCCCTGCTCCAGTTATCCTTTCACCGCCGCTTGCCAGCCTGACATGTGCGGGCTAGCCCGCAGCAATGCCTCCAAAGAATGCCAACGCCGGGCCCGCCAAGGCCGTTGTCCTGCTTTCCGGCGGGCTCGATTCCATGGTTTCCGCTGCGATCGCGAAAGAGCAGGGCTTTGAAGTCCACGCGCTGACAGTCGATTATGGCCAGCGCCATCGCCGGGAGATCGAGGCTTCCAAGCTCATCGCCGACAAATTGGGGACGGCGCGTCATGTGATCCTGCCGCTCGATCTCAGGCAGTTTGGCGGCTCGGCCCTGACAGACGACATTCCGGTGCCCAAGCAGGGCGTGGGCAGCGATATTCCGGTAACTTACGTTCCAGCGCGCAATCTCGTTTTTCTCTCTCTGACCACGGCCTTTGCCGAAGCGAGCGGAGCGCATGACATCTTTATCGGGGTCAATGCGCTCGATTATTCGGGCTATCCCGATTGCCGGCCTGAATTCATCGAAAGTTTCGCCGAAACAGCTCGGCTTGGGACCAAGGCGGGTATCGAAGGCACGCCGTTCACCGTGCACACTCCGCTGCAATATATGGGCAAGGCCCAAATCGCACAGGAGGCCGACCGTCTTGGCCTCGATCCTGGGATGAGCTGGTCCTGCTACGATCCGACGCCAGAGGGGCTGGCTTGCGGAGAATGCGATTCCTGCCGCCTGCGAATGAAGGGGTTTGAAGAAGCCGGATTGGTGGATGGAACGCAATATTCCACTGGCGCGGCTCCGGACTGATTAGTGAGCCAAGCGGCGCACAAGCAAACCACCGATAGCCCGGCCGCAGTACCGGCCTATAGCTGGTATGCGCTTGGCGTTTTGCTGCTGGTCTACATGATCAATTTCATCGACCGGCAGATCCTTTCCATTCTGGCGAATGACATCAAGGCCGATCTGGGCCTGACCGATGCCGACCTGGGGTTTCTGTACGGCACCGCATTCGCGATCTTCTATGCATTGTTCGGTATACCGCTGGGCCGGCTGGCCGATGGCTGGCATCGCGTGCGCCTCCTCTCGATCGGCGTGGCCTTGTGGTCGGCGATGACTGCCCTTTCTGGCTTTGCCCGCAACTTCACCACTCTGGGGCTCGCGCGCATCGGCGTCGGAGTGGGCGAAGCGACTGCCAGCCCTTGCGCCTATTCGCTGATTGCCGACTGGTTCCCCGCGCGCCTGCGGGCCACGGCGCTTGCGATCTATTCTTCCGGGCTCTTCATCGGCAGCGGGCTATCGCTGCTGATCGGGGGAATGATCGTGGAGCGCTGGAATGCCGCTTATCCAGGAGGCGGACCGATGGGCCTGGCAGGATGGCAGGCAGCTTTTCTGGCCGTCAGTATTCCAGGCCTGTTGCTCGCGCTTTGGGTCCTATCGCTGCGCGAACCCATGCGCGGTGCCATTGATGGCCTGACCAGCCCGGATGCCGAACATCCGTGGCACGGATTTGCGGGCGAACTTGTCGATCTCATCCCCCCCCTTACCCTGCTTGGCGCTCTACGGCGCGGGCCGAGAGCCCTTGGGGGCAATATTGCCGGCGGACTTGCGATTGCTCTGGCGGCCTGGCTTCTGGCGCGCTGGACCGGCAACCACGCGCAATTCCTGTTCCTGGGCATCGGCTATTATGCAGTGTTCAGCTGGGCATGCGCGCAGAAAGAGCGGGACAGGCCGGCCTTTCTGCTGACCTGGGGCTCGCCGGCATTTTTGGGCATTGTCCTGGCCTACGCTGCGGTGAGCTTTGCTGGCTATTCGGTCACATATTGGGCGGCGCCTTATGCAGAGCGCGCCTTTGGTGCCGACAAGGCGGACCTGGGATGGTTGCTTGGCGCGCCGGCAGCGATTGGCGGTTTCGCCGGCGTGATTACTGGCGGACGTATTGCCGACCTTCTCAATGCCCGCTTTGCCGCGGGCCGCGTGGCCGTGATCGGTTTCGGCCTTCTCGCTCCGGTACCGATCATGCTCACCGCGTATAGCACGCAGAGTTCAGCGCTTTTCTATGTGATGAGCTTTGCCGTGCAGTTTGCGACGTCGTCCGCGCTCGGCGCATCGGCCGCAGCCAGCCAGACGCTGGTGCTGCCACGCATGCGCGGCACGGCCACGGCGATTCTGTTCCTTGGGGCGACACTGATCGGTTTGGCGCTCGGCCCGTTCATGGCCGGCTACGTCTCCGAAGCCACAGGCAGTCTGGCGACCGGCGTGAAATCCACGCTGATCGCTGCGCCGCTTGGCTTCGCCGCATTGCTGCTGGCTATGCGCCTGGCCCCTGCGGCGAGCGCGGGCCTGGTGGACCGCGCTCGCGCTGCAGGAGAACGAATTTAGGAAGCTGCGTCGGCCAGGACGCCGCAAGCCACGCGTCCGCCGGCATCGCCAGCCGGATCGGTCATGTAGTCGTCCTCGCCTTCATGCACGACGATGGCTGTACCATCCTCGTCGAAGATCGCCGCGAGCACGTCTTCGCGCGTTCCGTTCAGTTCCACGCTGAGCGTTCCGGTACCGTTGGCATCGACCGTGGCGTTGGGAAGATCGCCCAGATGCGAGCCATTCGGGTTTTCGGTGCCGTGCTCGTTATCGCTCGGATTGAGATGGCCACCGGCGGAGCTGAAGTCGGGGCCTTCGCACATGCCGGTCGTATGCAGATGCACGGCGTGGACCCCTTCGGAGAGGTTCGCAAGCGTGACGGATACCGTCACGACATCGTCGGCAGCCGTCAATTCGGCGCTTCCCGCATCGCTGCCATCGGCAAGATTCAAGTTCGCTGCCGCGAGCAGTTCGGGCTGTGCTGGTTCGGGGGTCTGCTCTTCTGCAGGCGGTTCGCTCTGCGATTGACATGCAGCCAGCGCGACCGAGAGCATCGTGGCGGTGAGTAGACTAAAACGCTTCACAGGATATTCTCCTTAAATTTCAATTCTCCCCTTAACGCATTTCCGCGCCGATTTCTCCCCTAGTCGGGAATAATTCCTGAATCTGCCAATGCCGCGATCAATTCGGCAATGGCTGCCCGGGCCTCTGCATCCACTGTCGTGCCCCCGGAGGGCGCAGTCGGGGCGGCTGCAAAGGACCAAGCACCGCCGCGATAAAGGCCCAGCTGGCCTGTGGAGAGATTCAGCAAGCGCATGCCGCTGCGCGGCGGTGCGAACAGCCAATCGCCGGATGACCAGCAAGCCAGCTGCCCCGCATGATCCGCCCATGCATCGCTTGGCGCCTCCCCGATCAACCAGCATTCGCCTTCCACCATCACGGCGCGCGCTTCGGCGAGCGAGGCGGCGACCAGTGCCACGCGCGCCTGCCCGTCCGCCTCCGTCACGGCGCGGACCCATTCGGCGCCCGCGCGCGTCTTGCCGAAACCGCGCCCGGCCATCACCAGCCATACGCGCCAATCGCCGCCGGGCGGCAGCTGGCCTTCATGCGCCTGGAAGTCAAAATGGCCGGGAAACTCGTCACGTTCCTCCGGCTTCAATCTGCGGCTGAATGCGGTGATCCGCTGCGGCATGGCCTGCTTGAGCCAGTCACCTGTTTCAACTTGCATCGCCTGCGCCCTCCGCTGCGGCCTTGCTGTCGGCTTCCACCTGGCTGCGCAGATCGGCAATCTTGCGATTGATCGAGGCGCGGATTTCGGCCGCCGAGACATTGGCGCGCATCGCCTTTTCCTGGCCGGCCGCCTCGCGGTGGGCCATCAGCAGGCGGATCGCCACCGCATTGTCGAAGCTGCGCACGCCCTTCTTCGCCCCCGCGGCGGGTTTGACTTCGCCCTGCCGCAGCCGGCCGAGCAGTTCCATTTCCAGATTGTCATACCCCTCGCACAGGGCATCGGCCCATTTGCGGGCGAATTCGCGCTGCTTGCGGCGCGCGTCATAGGCGGTGGAGGCGGCGACGCCTGCAAGCCTGGCGGCGCGCGCGACATTGGAGGTTTCGGCCAGGGCGGAAAGGAAGGGCGCCATCCAGGCGCGGTTTTTGGGTGTGCCGGCGGGAGCGCGCGCAGGCACGCCCGCCGAGGAAATCGGCTTGCTCATCGTGAAGGCTCCATCGGGAAAGAGAAGAGGCGCGAAGTGCGGATCCGGGCGGGGGAGCGCCGAATCGCACTATCGCGATGTTCCTCTTCTCTAACCAGATAGCGTTACGCTGTCAAGCAAAAAGTGCCGTATGGGTTAAACAGTGGGAGTGGCGGGGAGGCGCCTCAGGCGGCTTGCCGCCGGTCTTCCTCCCCTATCAGCGCGCTCAGCATCACCGGCTCGGGCGTCTTGCGCGCTTCCACCACGGCCAGCAGGGCCATGAAGGGCGCGGCCAGGAAGCGCCCGCCCAGCGTGATCAGGCCCAGCGTGGAAAGCAGGGCGATGTCGAAGCCCAGATCGGCCATGGCCAGCATGGTGCCCAGTGCCAGGGCGAAGGCCAGCACGCCGAACACGGTTTCGGGCAGGGCGGCCTCGATCGCGCTGCGCAATTCGCCGCGCGTGCCGAATTTGGGCGTGCGGCGCCAGGCGAGCGGCTTCTTCGAAAGCCCGGCCACGCCTGCCATCAGCACGACATAGCTCAGCGATGCGCGGGCCACTTCGCCCCACACCATGTCGCCCAGGCGGCGGCAGTCGCTCAGGCGGTAACGGTGCCAGGTGCGCACCAGCCAGGTCAGCGTGGCGAAGCCCAGCAGCACCCAGACGGTGGAAGGCAGATCGACGGGCGGCATTGCGCCCAGCGCCGTGGCGGCAACGATCCCGCCCAGCATCAGCAGGCTGAACACCAGCGCGACCAGGGTCTGCAGCGGGGCGATGCAGCGCAGAACCTCCAGCAGCTTGGTCCAGCCGGGCATCGGCGCGGCGAAGGGCGCGGGCAGGAACAGGCGCCAGTGGCGGCGCAGCTGCTGCACCGGCCCGGCCGTCCAGCGGAAGCGCTGCTTCTTGTAATCGTCGAACGTGTCGGGGATCAGCCCGCGGCCGAAGGTTTCGCGCAGATAGATCCCGCGATAGCCGGCCTCGCGCAGGCGCACGGAAACTTCCGAATCCTCCGTCAGGCACCATTCGGCCCAGCCGCCGACATCGCGCAGCACCTGCGCGCGCAGCAGGCACATCGTGCCGATGGTGAAGGCGCCGCCATATTCGCTGACGCCCGGCATATCGACCTTGTTGTTGGGCATGTATTCCCAATAGCTGCCGGTCAGATAGGCATTGTCCTGATAGTCGCGGTAATCGTGCGGCGTCTGGACATAGCCGACCTGCGGATTGTCGAAGAAGGGCACCAGGCGGGAGAGGAAATCCTTGCGGCTGAAATAGTCCGCATCGATCACCGCCACGATTTCCGCCTTCTGGTCCATCACCTCCAGGCAGAAATTCAGCGCGCCGGCCTTGGCGCCGGGCAGCGGGGCGACATGGAAGAAGCGGAAGCGCTCTTCGCCCAGGCGGGCATTCAGCGCCCTGCAATGCGCCTCCAGCGGGCGCCACAGCGCCTCGTCCTTGGTGTTGTTGTCGCACACCAGCACTTCGAAATTGCGGTAATCCAGCGCGGCCAGGCGGTTCATCGTTTCCTTCACCACCTCGGGCGGCTCGGCATAGCAGGCCAGATGGATCGACACACGCCGCTCGCGGCCGGGCAGCGTCGGCGCCGGGGCGTGGCGCGGCAGCTGCCAGCGTTCATGGGTCAGCACCGCTTCGCGCGCGATCCGCTCGATACAGCCAAGCAGCGCGGCGCCCAGCGAAAGCGTCATGCCCACGATCATGAAGATGCCCAGCGGGCCGGGCATGTTGAGCTCTGTCATGAACACGCAGGCCCACACCCAGGCCACGGAAAAGCCGCCGAATTCCACGGTCAGCCAAGCGACGCCGGGCAGGCTCAGCCGCCTGGCGAAATGGCGGATCACGCAGGCTATGCCCAGGAAGGCCAGCAGCGGGGGGATAACGGCCCAGACGTCGCCCGCCAGCAGCGCCGCCAGAGCGACACCGAACGGCAGCAGCGTGGCGAATTCCATCACCGCCTGACGCGGCGTGCGCCTGATGCGTTCTTCGGGATCGACCGCATGGGCGGCCCAGAGGGAAACGACCAACGCCATGACTGCAAAAAAGATCAGCCAGGGATCGATGTCTGCACGAACAGGTAACACCAAAACGGGGACTCTCTCAGTTGTTAAAAACGGTAACCAACGCTTAACTAGAAATGCAGCCGTTAGTTTCCCGCATTGCGCAACTGCGAATGCGATGAAATGTTCCGCAATTGGCAGTTAATCGCGGATCCCGGTGCTTGCCCCGCGGAATCGGCTCGCCTAAGCGTGCCATATTTCCGACGGCAGGAATCCTCCCCGACTCATGCTTAGACGCCTTTACGACTGGACGCTGGATAAGGCCAGCCATCCGCATGCCGAACGCTGGCTGGCGCTGTTTTCCTTCGCGGAATCCAGCTTTTTTCCCATTCCGCCCCACCCGCTGCTGGGGCTGATGTGCCTGGCGGAGCCGAACAAGGCGATTCGTTTTGCGTTGATCACCACGGTGGCTTCGGTGCTGGGCGGATTGTTCGGCTATGCGATTGGCTATTTCCTGTATGAATCGGTCGGCGCCGCGCTGATTTCCGCGCTCGGCCTGGCGGAGGAATTCCCCAAGGCCGCCTGCTATCTACGCGAATACGATGTGGAGGTGATCGTGATCGCGGGCACCACGCCGGTGCCCTTCAAGCTGCTGACGATCACGGCCGGTTTCATCGAAATGGCGCTGCTGCCCTTCATCCTGGCCAGCATTGCCGGGCGCGGCTTCATCTTCATGGTGGTGGGCGTGCTGTTCCGCCTCTTCGGCGCGCCGATCAAGGCAGTGATCGACAAGTATTTCGGCCTCGTCACCACGGCTTTCCTGGTGCTGCTGGTCGGCGGCTTCCTGGCGCTGACCCAGCTCGGCCATGGCACGACGCAGGAAGTTCAGGACAAATGCGATCTGGCCGAAAGCCTGTGAGGTAGGCGGCAAGGGGAACCGCGCCCGGTCCTGCTCATTGGCTTCACAAAGGAGACGGCAATGAGCACAATCGCAGTCATCGTGGGCAGCCTGCGCGATGGATCCTATAACAGGCAGGTGGGCCATGCGCTCACGCGCCTGCCGGCGGCCAAGGGACACGATTTTATCTTTCCCGATATCGGTACTTTGCCGCTTTACGATCAGGATGACGACAAGGATCAGGCCGCGCCGGTCGTGGAAATGAAGGATCAGGTGAAGTCGGCGGCCGGGGTGATCTTCGTGACTCCCGAATATAACCGCTCGATGCCCGGCGTGCTCAAGAACGCGCTCGATCACGGATCGCGCCCCTATGGCGAAAGCGCCTGGCTGGGCAAGCCGGCGGGCGTGCTGGGCGTTTCCCCCGGCAAGGCGGGCACGGCCCTGGCGCAGCAGCATCTGCGCAATGTGCTCTCTGCGCTGGGCATGCCCACGCTCCACCAGCCCGACGTCTTCCTGCAATGGACCGACGGGCTGGTCACCGACGATGGCGAGATCGGGGAGGGCAGCCGCGATTTCCTGGATGGCTGGATGAAGGCCTATCTCCGCTGGGTGGAGATGCATTCGAATTGATCCATCCATTTTCGCCGATTGTCCCGGCATTCACAGTCACATCGAAGAACTGACCGCCCCGAATATTTCACACTCCGAAGAAAGGCGTGTGCGGCGCTAAGCTTTTCTTAACCCGAACAAGCTAAAAAAAGCGCGGCGCATGCCATATTTCGGAGTCTTTTGAATGAGCACTGGCTTCGTAGGCGTGGACCGCCTGCTTCGCGATTTGCGGACCGACCTGTCCGGCAACACCATGATGATTGTTGCCGGCGCAATCCTTCCAATAGCCGGAATGATCGGCGGGGCCGTGGATATGAGCCGCGCCTACATGGCCAAGACGCAGATGCAGGCCGCCTGCGACGCGGGCGTGCTGGCCGGCCGCCATGCCATGAGCAAGAGCGGCGAATATGGCAGCAGCGAACGCGGCCAGGCCGACAAGATGTTCAACTTCAACTTCGGCGGCGATGCGCTGGGCATTTCGAACACCAGCTTCACCTCCGACGACAATGACGAAGGCCAGGTGATAGGGACCGCCAGCGGCACCTTGCCCACTCTGGTGATGAAGATCTTCAAATTCACGAATTTCGATCTGAGCGTCACCTGCATGGCCGAATTGCAGATCAGCAATGCCGACGTGATGTTCGTGCTCGACAACACCGGCTCGATGTCCGGTGAAATGGACGGTCTGCGCGATGCCGTGCGCGACTTCCACATGACGATCAACGAAGCGGTGAAGGATGACGATACGCGCATCCGCTTTGGCTTCGTGCCCTATTCGCTCACCGTGAATGCGCGCGGCCTGGTGAATGACGGAGATATGCCGACCAGCTATTTCACCGCCAGCACCGATTATCAGACGCGCGTCGCGGTGTTCAACACGCCGACCTATATCGGCACCACGTCCGATCCCGTGGTCACTTACGAGGAATATCCCTCGATCCTGGAAAGCGGCGAATGCCGCGATTTCGGCAAGAACGACTATCCCGGCAATGGCAGCAATCCCGTAAAGACGGGCTCCGCTCCCGATCCCGTGACCTCCACGACCTATGCCTATTACTCGTGGGAGCGGACGAACAAGCAGAATGGGAAGTGGCACGGCGTGTGCGTCCGCAAGGCGACCACCGCCGTCACGACCTATGAAACCAAATATGCCTTCACCACCTGGCAGTACAAGAAGCACCCGCTCGATACTTCCAGCTTCCGTTCCTTCAATTCCGTGCCGGTGGCGACTTCGCTGGGCTCCGCCTATGTCGACGAAGCGGGGACCTATGACCCGATCACGCTGGCGGCGATGAATGGCGACACGGCCCAGAATGTCAGCACCAGCAGCTATTCGTGGAACGGCTGCCTTGAAGAACGCGACACGGTTGCGCAGAGCAACTTCAATCCGGTGCCCGAAAGCGCTTACGACCTCAATCTCACTCTGGAGCCGAGCGACAACGCCACGCGCTGGAAGCCGCAATGGTGGCAGATGGAATATCAGCGCAACACCTATGGGCCGGAGACGACGACTTCCAGCCGCAGCCGGCCGAACGGCACCTGCCCGGCCCAGATGATGCTGTTCCGCGATGTGGAGCTTTCGGACAATCCGGAAGACATCCCGGACTGGCTGAATACCTATCTCAACAACCTGGTGGCCACCGGCAACACCTATCACGATGTCGGAATGATCTGGGGCGGGCGCCTTTCCAGTCCGACCGGCATCTTTGCCGACAATGTGACCGAGGGCGATTTGCGGTCCGTCAGCCGCCACATCATCTTCATGACCGACGGCAGGATGGAGCCTTCGCTCACCGCCTATTCCGCCTATGGGATGGAAGAATATGACAGCCGCATCGCGGCCGAGAACGCGTCACTGTCAACCGTTACGGCTCGTCATACCAAGCGCTTCTCCGCCGCCTGCGAGGCAATCAAGGCGCAGGGCACCACGATCTGGGTGATCGCCTTCGGCACCACCATGACTACGGAGCTGCAGAACTGCGCCAGCGGCGGGCGGTCATACTATTCCAGCAATACGGAACAGCTGCGTAACACCTTCCGCTTCATCGCCTCGCAAGTGGCCGATCTTCGGCTGGGGCAGTGACGATCGCACCCGCGCGCCGGCTCGCACTCGTAGCCGGCGTGCCCACTGTGCAAAAGCCTATGCTGCACTGCACAAAAAACTTGACGGCGCGGCCCCTTTGGCAAATCATGTGACTGTTCAAGGACAGATCGCGAGGTTGGGATTTGGCGGCACACGCGGACCTGGCAAGGCAGCTCGACGGATACGGTCTCACCACCGTGCAGGTTCATTATTACATGCCCGACCATCCCAGCCTGCTCCAGCTTTTCGTGATGCAGCAATATGACATCGCCCCGCGTTTTCCGGAGCTTGGCCGCTTCCTGGATTTCTGGCGCCGCGACATAGAGGCGGTGCTGCATTCGGTGCAGGTCGCGCATCAGCATCTGATCGGCCCCGCCGAATGGCGCGCGGTAGACGGGGTGATCACCATCAACTGACATCCGAAGTTTCCGACGGGGGGCTATCCGGGGCGCGGGCCAGCGTATCGCGCCCCGGATTTGGTTTTGTTCAGGCCGGCATCAGCGCTGCGTCATTGCGGTGCATGATCGATCCGACCTGTGCGGGATCGGGCGCGCGTGCGCCTGCGATCGCATCGAGTTCGCGGAAGATCCCTTCCAGCCCGCCGCCCGCGCTGGCCACGGCCAGCATGCGCGCTTCCTGTCCGGTGCGGTTGGCGAAGCCGTGGGGCACACCGCGCGGGATATGCAGGAAGGTGCCGGGGCGGCCTTCGATTCCTCCCTGCGCACCGATGAAGGTGATCGTGCCGTCCAATACGAAGATCATCTCGTCCTCATCGTGATGGATATGCTGCGGAACGGCGAAGCCTGCCGGAACCGGATGGTCGACAAAGGCCATATGCTCCTTGCGTCCGGTAGAAAGCACGGCAAGCCGTGCGCCCATGACATTGTAGATGCGGCCTTCACCGGGACGGGTGACGGCAATTTCGTTCGTATTTGTGGACATTGCTCTACTCCTCTTCTTGATGAGGAGCCTATAATTCGGCCATTCATGCAGTGACTAGCGGCCCGCTTCCGGATAGAATGTTCGTATATTACGAACAAATGACACTGTCAGAGGGGGTGTCATGTCGGATTTTTCCGGGATGGATCAGTTCATTGCCGTGGTGGAAGAAGGCAGCATTACTGCCGCCGCCCGGCGTCTGGGCCTGTCGAAGAGCTTCGTTTCCGAAACGGTCAAGGCACTGGAAGAGCGGCTGGGCGTGCGCCTGCTCGATCGCACGACACGGCGCCAGCGGCTGACCGAAGCGGGCGAGGCGTTTTACGGGCGGGCCGTGCGCGCGGCGAGCGAGGCCGCCAGCGCGATTAACGAAGCGCAGCGTTTCCAGTCGCAGCCGGTTGGCCGCCTGCGCGTGGCGGTGGTCGAAAGCTATCATCGCTTCGGCCTGTCCGGCGCGCTCAGTTCATTTCTGGATGCCAATCCGTCGCTGATGGTCGAGCTGGTGGAAAGCAACGAGGCGGTGGACCTGATCGCCAGCGGGATGGATCTGGCCATCCGCGTCAGTCCGGAGCCCGATCCCGGGCTGATCGTGCGGCGCCTGGGCGTTTCGCGCGTCTTCGCGGTTGCCGCCCCGGCCTATTTTCAGAAAGCCGGGGTGTTGCAAACGCCCTCCGATCTATCGGCGCATCGCATCCTGTCATTCGCCTCGCTCAATTATGCGCGCGAATGGCGCCTGACGGTGGAAGGGCGGCCGATGACTTTCCCGGTCAGCCCGGCGGTGGTTACCAATTCCAGCGAAAGCCTGCGCGCAATGGCGATTGCGGGGGCTGGGCTCACCGCGCTGCCCGAATGGTCGGTAGCCGGCGCCATCGCCGATGGGCGGCTGGTGCGATGCCTGGCCGACTATCCGATGCCGGAAAGCGGGGTCTACGCGGTTTACCCCTCGAACCGGCTGATGACGCCCAAGGTGCGCGCTTTCGTGGAGCACATCATTCCGCATCTGCCGCCTTATGTGGCGGCGCAGGCTTAGCGGATTGGGCCGAGCGGATTGGCAGGAGCTTCAGCCTTCCAGTGTCGCCTTCAGCGTGATCTCCGCATTCATCAGCTTGGAAAGCGGGCAGGCTTCCTTCGCGCCGTTCGCCACTTCCTGGAACTTGTCTTCATCGATGCCGGGCACCGTGGCGCTCAGCACCAGGTCGGATCGGGTAATGGTAAAGCCGCCATCCTCCTGTTCCAGCGTCACCTTGGCATCCGTTTCCAGCGTACCGTCGCTGAAGCCTTCCCGCTCCAGCGCGAAGGCCAAAGCCATGGTGAAGCAGCTGGCATGCGCCGCGGCCACCAGCTCTTCGGGATTGGTCCCGGGCTCGTCCTCGAACCTTGTGTTGAAGCCGTAAGGCTGGCTGGAAAGCACGCCCGACTGGGTCGAGACATAGCCTTTGCCGGCCTTGCCGAGCCCTTCATAGCGTGCGCTGCCTGTGCGGGTGGTCATTTGCATTCTCCTTCACCAGGAGAAGCGAGTGAGGCGCAGGACCGTTCCTGAAGCGCCGCCCCGCGGGTGCGATCAGATGATCCCCACGGCCTTCCCGGCGCGTTCGAACATGCCCAGGATCGTCTGCACCTGCTCCGCCGAATGTTCGGCGCAGAGCGAGCATCTCAGCAGCGTCATGTTCGCAGGGGTCGCCGGCGGACGGGCCAGGTTCACATACAGCCCTTCATGCAGCAGCGCTTCCCACATCGCCGCGCCCCGCTCCAGATCCGGCATGATCACCGCCACGATGGCGCTTTGCGGTTCCTTGGTGCCGAGTTCGAAGCCGAGCTTGGTCAGCCCGGAATGGAGGACCTTGGAATTCTCCCACAGATGCGCGCGCTTGGCCCCGCCATGCATCAGCTTGCGGATGCTGGTGGCCGCGGTGGCGACCACGCTGGGCGGCAGGCTGGCAGTGAAGACGTAAGGCCGGCAGACCAGGCGCATCACTTCGAATTTCGGGTGGTTGGACACGCAGAAGCCGCCCACGGTGCCCACGCTCTTGGAAAAAGTGCCGATCACGAAATCGACATCGTCCAGCACGCCCTGTTCTTCCGCCACGCCGCGGCCATTGGGGCCGATGAAGCCCATCGAATGCGCTTCGTCCACCAGCACCATCGCG
>JAUIFP010000140.1 GCA_030430365.1 Alphaproteobacteria bacterium
GCTGACCCGCGCCGAAGACTGGCTCCACACGCCCGGCGATGCGCTGGTCACGCGCAAGGACCCGATGGATTTCGCGCGGCGGCTGGCCTGCTACGCGGCGGATGGCGAAAAGTGTTTCGCCCTCAAGTGAAGTTGTGACAGGTGGCGAACCGATGACTCATGTCGAGATTTTCACCGATGGTGCCTGCAAGGGGAACCCCGGGCCGGGAGGCTGGGGTGCGCTGCTTCGCAAGGGCAAGAATGAAAAGGAAATGTCGGGCCACGAACCCGACACGACCAATAACCGCATGGAAATGACGGCGGTGATCCGCGCGCTCAACGCGCTCACGCGCCCCTGCGAGATCGATCTCTATTCGGACAGCAAATATGTGATCGACGGGATCACCAAATGGGTCGCCGGGTGGCAGAAGAAGGGCTGGGTCAATGCCAGCAAGAAACCGGTCCGCAATGCCGATCTGTGGCACGATCTGATCGAGGCGGCCGCCCCGCACAAGATCGAGTGGCATTGGGTCAAAGGCCATAACGGCCACACGGAAAACGAGCGGGTGGACCGCCTGGCCAGCTCGGCCGCCGAAGAGGCAGCGGCCGGCTAAACCAAATCACGGAATGCGCACGCTGTGCGGGCGCGCCTCAGGCTTCAGCTATTGTCTTCGACAGCAGCGCCCGGACCGTTCTTCTTGATCGATTCGATGGCGTTTTCGGCGCTCGACTTGCTGGCATAGCCTTCGGTCGAGAACATGATTTCGGAATTGTACTTGAAGCGAACCCGGAACTCGCCAGCCTTGTCCTTATAAATCTCGAATGTATGCGCCATCGTCCATTTCTCCTTGTTGCTGGAGAGTTTCTGCCCCGAACGGGCCGGTTGTTCAAGGCTGCAGGCCGCTTGTCGCAAACGGGCCGGGATTGTCGCTTGCAATGTAGGTTTTTGCTTGCTGTTCTATGTTTGTTCGAATCGCGAACGACAATCGAAAGGCAACATGGCGATGGGCATTCAGGAACGAACGGCGCATTTGCGGGGCGCGGCAGGCACGCGCCTTCCGGCGCTTTGCCGCGAAGGATCAGCCGAAGCGCGCGGCGGCGTACAAATCCCGGTCGAGGCTTTGCGTCATCCCGTCACCCGGCAGGCCCAGCAGGATCTGCGCGGCCAGCCGGGCGGCGGCAGGCGCCGTCTGGATACCGTATCCGCCCTGCCCGGCGAACCAGAAGAAGGCCGGATTTCCGCTGTCGAAACCGTAGACGGGCAAGCGGTCCGGCGCGAAGCTGCGCAAGCCGGCCCATTTATGCTCGACCCGCTGGACTTCCCAATCGACCACGCCTTCGAAGCGGTCGATGGCCAGGGCAATGTCCAGTTCCTCCGGCGCGGCGTCGCACGGAACGCTGGGCGTTTCGTCATGCGGGCTGAGCCACAGCCTGCCGCCTTCCGGTTTGAAATAGAACTCTCCGCCAATATCCAGCACCAGCGGAAGGCTGGCCGGCGGCTCCGGCGCGGTGCGCAGCTGGGCGATCGTTCGGCGATACGGCGTGATGCCCACCGGCTTCGCACCGGCGATTTCGGCCACCGGATCGGCCCAGGCCCCGGCTGCGTTGACGAGCAGGTCGCTCTCGATGCGTTCCCCTGCGGCAGTGGTCAAACGCCAGACGCCGTCCCATTCAGCCTCGGCCAATTGGGCCCGGCACTTGATTTCGGCGCCGGATCGCCTCGCTTCCTTGAGATACCAGCCATGCAGCGCGGCCACGTCGATATCCTTGCACTCCGGCTCCAATATGCCGGAGACCCATTGCCCGCGCAGGCCGGGCACGATTTCCGCCAGGGCAATGCGATCGAGGCGTTCCACCTTCACTCCGCTGTCGGCGAATTCTTCCAGAAAGCGCTCGACATCCGCCTCTTGCTCCTCCCGCGCGAGCGTGAGGCCGCCTCTGGGCCCCAGGAAGCCTTGCTCGGCCAGCCAGGGGCCGGAAGCGGTTGTGAGCGGCTGGACCAGCGGGCCGCCATAGGTCTGAACCCAGAAAGCGGCGGAGCGCCCCGTGGCGTGGCGCCCGGGCTGATCCTCCCCCTCCAGCACGATGGTGCGGGCATGCCCGCCAAGCTCCGCGGCAAGGCTGGTGCCGGCCATTCCGGCACCGACAATGGCAATGTCGTATTTCGTGCTCACGGCGTGTCTGCAGTGTCCCGGCACTCGATCATGCGCAGAAAGCCGTCGATCGCTTCGAGCGCGAGATCGCGAACGGCATCCACCTCGCGCAATATTTCATGGTGTGCCTCCTCGCCGAAGATGAACAGCTCACCGCGCGGAAGGCGCCTTACCGCCCGTTCGATGGCATCGAAATCGACAAGCTTGTCATGGTCGGTGGCGATTACAAGGACAGGCGTCTGGACAGCTTCGAGAATGCCCGGCTTCTCCAGCAGGCGCATCGATGCATAGGCCCGCTCCACCCAGCCCCAGCTGCCCGGCCCCATCGAAAGTTCCCACCGGTATTCGCGCCACCACAATTCATCGGAATAGCGATCGTCGTCATGGGTCAGCAAACGCTCCCGGCCAGCGGGAATTTCGCCCGGCTTTTCGCTCCATTTCCAGGCCGGGCGCCGGCGATCCCCCAGCGCGGCCATCAGGCGGGCCAGCAGATGCATCACTGCGGAAGGAATGCCTTTGGATCCGAAGCCCAGCATCGGAGCGGAAAGCACGGCGGCATCGGGCGACACCGCCGCTTCCGCCAGCGCCCTGAGCACCAGATGGCCGCCCATCGAATGGCCGATCAGAATATGCGGCCCCGGCGTCTGCGCCGTCCATTGGCGCCACAGCAATGCCAGATCGGCGATCCAGGTTTCGAAATCGTCGACATGCCCCGTCACCTTGTCCATGCCGAGGCGGCCCGAACCACCCTGCCCGCGCCAGTCCGATGCAGTGACCTGCCAGCCCAGATTTGCCCAGTGATCCAGCGTCTCGAGATATTTTTCGTAATAATCGCCGCGTCCAGGAAGGAACAATATTGACCCGGCGGCAGCTTCCGGCGCGGGCCAGTCGATCCGGCGGATCGGATGCCCGTCCCCCGCATACCACAGGGTTTCTGCCGCATCCGGGGGAATTGCACGGCGATTGAAAGTGCCGCGTTCCCTCTCGATTGCTTGGCTAATACGAGCCTCCTGCCCTTGGTTACTTTTTAGTAAGCCCTGTTGAGTAACACAGCCTCCAGGGGACCCCAGGGGGCAACATGCTGGTTACATATTTTCACTACGGATTGCTGGCTGCCTTGGCAATTGCGCTGCTGGTGGCGGCGTTCACGGACTGGCGCTCGCGCAAGATCGCCAATTGGCTGAACGCTGCAATCGCGCTTGGCGCACCGCTCTTCTGGTGGAGCAGCGGACTGTCGCTTTGGCCGGACATTGCCATTCAGGTTGGCATCGCATTCGTCACCTTCGTCATCCTTGCAGGCCTATTCGCCTTACGCTGGATGGGCGGCGGAGACGTGAAGCTGCTGACCGCGCTGGCCTTGTGGATCGCGCCAGCGGATTTCCTGGCTTTGCTTATCATCATGGCGCTTGTCGGCGGGGTTTTGACCTTCGTCATCGGCGCCTGGAACATCATGCGCCGGCAGCCCGGACGCCTGTCGGTGCCATACGGCATCGCCATCGCGGCGGCCGGTCTCTGGATCA
>JAUIFP010000048.1 GCA_030430365.1 Alphaproteobacteria bacterium
GCTCGACCTCGTTGGCAAGATCTAAAACCCCGACACCCTTTCATTAGGGCGCATGAGCGGCTCGGGGCGTACCCTGCGCTCCGGGCCGCATTGCATTCAGTGACAGCGAACTTTTTGAGGAATTACCGATGCTTGACGCCAATCTGACGGAACAGCTCAAAACCTATCTCGGCAATCTGCGCGAGCCGATCGAGCTTGTCGCCTCGCTTGGCCACGATCCGAAGTCGTCCGAGACCAAGCAACTGCTGGAAACCATTGCCGGCCTGAGCGACAAGGTCAGCGCCAGCTATGACGGCACGGACGAGCGCAAGCCCAGCTTCCTCATCCGCCGCGCTTCCAATCATGACGCGGCCGTGCGCTTCGCCGGCCTGCCGATGGGCCATGAATTCACTTCATTGGTGCTCGCCCTGCTGTGGGCCGGCGGCCATCCGCCCAAGGTGGATGACGAAGTGCTGGAGCAGATCAAGGAGCTGGAAGGCGAATTCGCGTTCGAGATGTATTTCTCGCTCTCCTGCCACAACTGCCCCGACGTGGTGCAGGCGCTGGCACTGATGTCGATCTACAACCCCGGCGTCTCCGCCGTGCTGGTGGAAGGCGGCGCGTTCCAGGAAGAAGTGGATGCGCGCAACGTGCTGGCCGTGCCGGCGGTGTTCCTGAACGGGGAGCCTTTCGCCAACGGCAAGATGGACGTGTCCGAAATCCTGCTGAAGATGGACAGCAAGGCAGGCGAGAAGGCCGCGGCCAAGATCGCCGAGAAGGAGCCTTTCGAAGTGCTCGTGGTCGGCGGCGGCCCTGCCGGCGCCTCCGCGGCGATCTATACCGCGCGCAAGGGCTTCTCCACCGGCATCGCGGCCGAACGCTTCGGCGGGCAGGTGCAGGACACGATGGGGATCGAGAACTTCATCTCCGTGCCCTACACCGAAGGGCCCAAGCTGGCCGCCCAGCTGGAAGCGCATGTCGACGAATATGAAATCGACGTGATGAACCTGCAAAAGGCGGAAAAGCTGATCCCAGCCAAGCAGCCCGGCGGCATGCACGAGGTCGTGCTGGAAAACGGCGCTTCGCTCAAGGCGCGCTCCGTCATCCTCACCACCGGCGCACGCTGGCGCAATCTGGGCGTGCCGGGCGAATTCGAATACCGCAATCGCGGCGTTGCCTATTGCCCGCACTGCGACGGCCCCCTGTTCAAGGGCAAGCATGTGGCAGTGATCGGCGGCGGCAATAGCGGTGTGGAAGCGGCGATCGACCTGGCCAATATCGTGGGCCACGTGACACTGATCGAATTCGATCACCAATTGCGCGCCGACGAAGTGCTGCAGAAGAAGCTGCGCAGCCTGAAGAATGTCGACATCGTCGTTTCGGCGCAGACCACCGAAGTGACGGGCGACGAGGAACGCGTGAACGGCCTGACCTACAAGGACCGCGAAAGCGGCGAGGAAAAGCATGTCGAGCTGGAAGGCGTGTTCGTCCAGATCGGCCTGGTGCCGAACAGCGAATGGCTGAAGGATTCGGGCCTCGAACTTTCTGACCGCGGCGAGATCGTGATCGACGAGAAGGCGGCCACCAACCTGCCCGGCGTCTTCGCCGCAGGGGACGTGACCACTGTGCCTTACAAGCAGATCATCATCGCCATGGGCGAAGGATCGAAAGCGGCGCTTTCCGCCTTCGACTACATCATCCGCAATGCTCCGGCGGACGAGGTGGCGCAGGCGGCCTGACGCTCCTGTACGAGCGCCAATGCAAGACGGGCGGGGATCGGCAAGATCTCCGCCCGTTTCGTTTGCCGAGGCGCCAGGCCGCGAGAAATCGCGTGTATTTTATCGGCAGAATACTTCACTCGCTCTCCACTCATGAAGTATTTCGATGACGCCATGCGAAGCTTTTGACGGAACGGCGCGATCAAGCCGGCGGTTCCTTGAATATCGCCTCATAAAATCAAGGAACTTTCATGGCCGACAAAACAAACGCTCCCACCACAACGGACTCCGGCATTCGCGTACAGAGCGAAGAACATTCACTGACTGTCGGCAATGACGGCCCTATTGTGCTGCACGATCACTACCTGATCGAACAGATGGCCAATTTCAATCGAGAGCGCATCCCGGAGCGGCAACCGCATGCCAAAGGTTCAGGCGCATTCGGCCATTTCGAGACGACCGGCGACGTTTCCAAATACACCAAGGCCAAGCTGTTCCAGAAGGGCGCGAAGACCGATGTCGCCATGCGCTTTTCAACCGTGGCGGGAGAGCGCGGAAGCCCAGACACCTGGCGTGACCCACGCGGCTTCGCAGTGAAATTTTATACCGAAGACGGCAATTTCGATATGGTCGGCAACAACACGCCGATTTTCTTCGTGCGCGATCCGATCAAGTTCCAGCAGTTCATCCGTAGCCAGAAGCGCCGCGCCGATAACGGGCTGCGCGATCACGACATGATGTGGGATTTCTGGACGCTCTCCCCCGAAAGCGCGCATCAGGTCACCTATCTGATGGGCGATCGCGGCGTTCCGAAGACCTGGCGCGAGATGAACGGCTATTCGAGCCACACCTATATGCTGGTCAATGAGGAGGGAGAGAAATTCTGGGTCAAGTTCCACTTCCACACCGATTTGGGCGACGGCAATGCCCATCTGACACAGCCGGAAGCGGTCGAAAAAGCGGGGAGCGATCCCGACTTCCACCGCTCCGACCTGTTCAATGCCATCCATCAGGGCGACTTCCCCAGTTGGACGCTCAAGTGGCAGATCATGCCTTATGAGGATGCCAAGACCTACCGCATCAATCCCTTCGACCTGACCAAAGTCTGGCCGCATGACGACTACCCATTGATCGAGGTCGGCAAGCTGGTGCTCGACCGCAACCCGACCGATTTCCATACGGAGATCGAGCAACTCGCATTCGAGCCGAACAATATGGTGCCGGGAACCGGCCTGTCGCCCGACAAGATGCTGCTGGCGCGCGGCTTCGCCTATGCCGATGCGCATCGCGCGCGGCTCGGCGTCAATTACAAGCAGATCCCGGTCAACAAGCCGGTCTGCCCGGTGCATGCCTATACCAAGGACGGGGCGATGCGCGTCGAGAAAGCGGCGGATCCGGTCTATGCGCCCAACAGCTATGGCGGGCCCTCCGCCCAGCCCCTTCCCGGCGGCGAAGCCGGACTATGGCATGCCGATGGCGACATGGTGCGCCAGGCCTATACGCTGCGCGAAGACGACGACGATTGGAGCCAGGCCGGCGCACTTGTCCGCGATGTCATGGATGACGACGCACGCGAACGCTTCGTTTCGAATGTCGCGGGCCATCTCGCGGCAGGCGTCAGCGAGAAAGTGCTGCTGCGTGCCTTCGAATATTGGCGCAATGTCGATCAGCAGATCGGAGAGCGGATCGAGAAGTCCGTCCGCGACATGATCGGCGGCAAATCTAATGCGCCGGGTATGGCGAGCGCGCAATCGATCTCCGAACCGGCGGAATAAATCTCAATTGCAGAAAAACGGCACGTAGCCGGGCGTTTTCGGGCCGCCGATGCACCGATGCCGATCGTTTTTCTGCCTCCGACGGGAACGAAGCCATCTCTTCGGAGTATTTAGACAATCCTCCGCAACAGAAGGGAAAACCATGAAGAAGATTGCGATGATGGCAGTGTTGGGTACGTGTTCGCTGGCCCTCGCCGCCTGCGATGTGGAGCAGACCGAAGAGGGCGATATGCCCGAAATCAGTGTCGAAGAGGGAAACATGCCCGAATATGACGTCGACACTGCCGATGTCGAAATCGGAACCGAGACGGAAACCGTCGAAGTCCCGACCATCGATGTCGAAGAGGCTGACGCGAGCGAAGAATAATCGCGTCTAGCTAGAGAAGTATTGCCCGCTGCGCCTGCATCTCGCATTCGGCAGCAAAGGCAATTGCCGCTTTCAAGCGACGGCACTTCGCAAAAGATAGATGCCTCTCGGCTCTAAGCCCGGGAAACAAGCAGCCTGGCGATCGGATCATCCTGATCGCCGGGCTGCGGCATGCCTGGCATGTATGCACTAGACGCAAGATGTGTGTTGACGAAACTTAACGTGCTGCACATTCGCGGAACGTGCCTGACCTGTCCGCCCGCATCCCACGTTCAACGCTTGCGGCGGCAACTCTGGTGGCCGTGGTTTTCCTCAACCTGCTCGGCTTCGGCATCATCGTGCCGCTTCTGCCGTTCTACGCCCAGTCTTTCGATGCACGCCCCTGGGAAATCGCCCTGATCTTTTCCGCCTTCGCGCTGGGCTGCTTCTTCGGAGAACCGTTCTGGGGCAAATTGAGCGACCGTTATGGCCGCAAGCCGCTGCTGCTATGGACCGTGGCCTGCAACGGCCTGTGCTACGTGGCGCTCATCTACGCGCCGACAGCCTTCGCGGCCTTCGCCATCCGCTTCTTCGGCGGTTTGGCCAGCGGCAACAATGCCGTGATCCAGGGCTATATCGCCGATGTCACTCCGCCCCATTTGCGCGCCCGCCGGATGGGCTGGCTGGGCGCAGCCAATGCCATCGGGCTGATCTTCGGGCCTTCGATCGGCGGCTTGTTCGCGCGCACCGATATGGGGCCTGCCGGATTTCAAATTCCACTGATGATGTGCGCGGCGCTCTCCGCCAGTTGCTTCACGGCCCTGCTGCTATTCGTGCGCGAACCCGATGTGCAGGACCGCAAGCTGCATCCGATGGTCAGCCGCCTGGCCGCAACCGGCGAAGTGTTGCGGCATCCCGTGCTGCGCCGGCTGATGTTGCTGACATTCCTGATCGGCGGCGCGTTTTCGGGGATCGAATCGATCTTCGGCCTGTGGGGTCATGCTCGCTTCGATTGGGGGCCGCGGGAAGTCGGCCTGTGTTTCGGCGTGGTCGGCGTCATTGCAGGCTTCACGCAGTTCTTCCTGATCGGGCCGCTAGTGGAGCGCTTCGGCGAACGCCATGTGCTGGCGGCCGGCATGGCGATGGCCGTGCTCGGCAGCCTGCTGCAGCCCTGGTCCAGCGGCCTGGCAATGTCGATCCTGTTCCTGGCGCTCGCCGCATTGGGCCAATCGATTGCCTACCCCACGGTCGCGGCACTGGTATCCCGCAACTCGGACCCCCGCAAACAGGGGCAAGTTCTGGGTTTGAACAATGCAACGGGCGCCCTGGCGCGCGTCGTCGGCCCGCTGGTGATCGGCATGTCGTTTGCCGGTCTCGGCATCAACAGCCCTTTCTGGCTCGCGGCGGTGATCGTGGTCCCGGCCATCCTGCTCGCCCTGCGCGCCACGCCCCGCTACGACAAGGATCACAGCTAGACCGGGAATGCCTGGCCGCTATCGGCAGCCTTTCCGCGATGGCTGGACCAATCACCGGCCCCGTCTGAGCACGATATAGAGCGCCCCGGCCCCGCCATGGCGGCGATGCGCGCCGCGCACGGCTGCGATATCGGCCCCATGCGGCCCGGCGGCGAGCCAATCGAGAACCTTCGCCCGGATCGCCCCGCGCCGTTCCCCCCGGTCCGCCGCTTCGACAGGCCGGGATTTGCCCGTCACCACCAGCACCAGCCGCGCGCCCATCGCCTTGGCCTGGGAAAGCCCGCGATCGAGCCGGACATGCGCGCTGTCAAGCGAGTGGCCATGCAGGTCGAGCGTGAAATCGGGTTCGATCTTCGCGCCCTTGAGCTTGCGTTCCCAACTGGAATCGAGGCCATGCGCAGTCAGAGTGGATGGAGGCGGCGCAGCCTTTTTCGGCTGGGCAGGCGCAGGCACACGGCCCCTGGGAGGTGCTGCGGGAGAAGGGACGGCAGGCGCAGCGCGGACGGTTCTCGCGCCCGTTTCAATCAGATCGTGCTTGGCGGTCGGCTGCACGGCCTGGGGCCGGCGCTCCATCGGCGTCACCGTGTTGGCCAGGCGCGCCCAGGCCGCCTGCTCTTCGGGGGATAGGCCGCGCGGCGGGCGCATCACTGCTCCCCGATCCGCTCGAGCGTGCCCTTGGGCAGCAGCAGCAGCGCCTCTCCGCGGCCGCTCATTGCGCCTGCCACTTCACGCGCATCGCCGCCCGCGCCCCAGAACGTGTCGAAGCGGTTGGCACCCTTGATCGCACCGCCCGTATCCTGCGCGATCCACAGCCCATTGGCGATCTTGCGGTCTAGCGTCAGGAAAACAGGCGCCCCCAGCGGCACGAAACTGGGATCGGCAGCCACAGAGGATTCACGCCGCACCGGCACTTCAAGCGCGCCGAGTGGGCCATCGCCTTCAAGTTCGCGGAAGAACACCCAGCTCTTGTTGAGCCGCATCAACTCAGCGCCTTCTTGCGGATTCTCGCGCAGATAGCGCATGATGCCCTGCATGGAGGGCTCATATTGTCCGGGCCCTTCGCCGAACAGGCCGCGCTCGCGCATGACCGAGCCGATGCTGACATATTCGCGGCCATTCTGCCCGGCATAGCCGATGCGTATTACGCTTCCATCGGGCGCAAGCAGCCGCCCGGAGCCCTGAATCTGCAGAAAGAAGAATTCGACCGGATCGGCGGCCCATGCAATTTCGAGCCCGCGCCCGGCAAGTGCGCCGTCCTCTATCTGAGCGCGCTCGAAATAGCGCACGAAACTTCCGCTCTCATCCCAGCGGCCCAGCGGAGGCTGGCCGGTTCGCTCGTCTGGGGGAATGTCCTGTGTCCAGCCGCGCTCCAGATCGGCAGGGAGCGCATAGACGGGCACGTCGAAACCGGGCTGCCGGGTGCGCGAGCCGGCGATTTCCGGCTCGTAATAGCCAGTGGCGAACGCCTGCCCATCCCCGATGATCGCGGTTTCGAAATAGGCGCCGAAAAATTCCGAAGCATCGCCAGGGTGCCAGCTGGCCGCCGCATCGCAGGCAGGCAGCCAGTCGCCCGGCCGGGTCAGGCCGCTGCTATCTTGGCGCTGGAGCAGGCGCGGGCAGCTCTCCAAAAAGGACACCAAGGCGCCGCCTGCATCTTCCGGCGAAATCTGGAGCGAGCCGATCGCGGGCCCGCGTTGGGCACCGGCGAGCAGCGCATTGGATGGGGAAACTGACGGGCCGGGCGTCATCGCCGCGCAGGCGGCAAGCGCCACCAACGCGGCCAGCGATGCCAGACCGCGCATGCGCCCCCACGCCATTTGGGAAATCAGCCTTCGTCGGTTTCGACGAGCATCCAGTCGGGACCGGCGGAAGCCAGATTGCGCGAGAAGGTCCAGATATCGCGGCTCTCGACCGCGTCATCCAGCGATCCGGCAACGACGTTGCCGTCCTTGTCGCGCGTTACAGCGGCGATATCCGCCGTGAAGATTACGCCGATCCGGGCCGTGCTTCCGTCAAGCGACGCACTGGCAATCGACGTTTCCTCGATCCGGATAAGCCGGTTGTCGAGCGTTTCGCCAGCTTCATCCCGCGCATCGATGGCCGAGGCGAAGCTTTCGTAAACATCCTTGTCGCACAGCTGCTGGAGCTGTTCCTTGTCCCCGCTCCAGAAAGCTTCGAGAATCATCCCATAAGCTCCCTTGGCGCCTTCGAGGAAAGCGAAGAGGTCGAAATGACGGTCCGCCGCAGCGATTTCGCGCAGGCCTTCTTCCACCGCGATTGGCAGGCCGGCAGTGTCACGAGGACGCAGCGCCGGCTGAGCAGGCTGCGGCTGAAGCGGCGCAGGACGCTGTTTTCCGGCGGAATCCGGCTGATCGAACCGCGTCGGCACAGGCTCTTCCTCCTGCTCGGCACGGCGGCCAAGCACGGAGTAGAGCCGAAGCCCCAAGAAAGCGGCGATCATGGCCAATATGACAATTTCGACAACCACGTGACTATCACCCGTTTACCATAGGCGGCGCAGCTCTGCACCACCTGAATTTCCATTCCTGCCTGAAATAGGTACACATTACAAATGAACAACAGGTGGACCGGCATGAAAGATCCGCAAATCAGAATTTCGGCGCTTTTCACCTGAAAGCCCGGGGACGTTGCGGCCCCGCCGCTTGAATGCTACGCGCGCGCCTCATACAGGTCCGCTTGCGGATCAGGCGCGAATTTCATTGAAGAAAGAATCCGATCATGGCCGATGAAGGCGACGTCCTTACCAATCTCGATTCCAATGCAGCACCCAACGGTGCGGACAATCAGCCGGTCGCGGGCCTGCTTTCGCAGTATATAAAGGACCTTTCGGTCGAGAACCCGAATGCACCGGAAAGCTTCCAGTGGACCGAGCAGCCCGAAGTGGACGTGCAGTTCAATATCGGTTCGCGGCAGATCAATGACGAGGTCCACGAGATCGAGCTGAAGATCAGCGCGACCGCCAAGACCGGCAAGGGCACAGTCTATATCGTCGAGCTGTCCTATTGCTCGCTGATCGGCCTGCGCAACCTGCCCGAGGAACAGGCCCACGCCTTCCTCTATGCCGAAGGGCCGCGCATCCTGTTCCCCTTCGCCCGCCGCGTGGTTGCCGATGCAACGCGCGATGCCGGCTTTGCTCCGTTGCTGCTGGACCCCATCGATTTCCAGGGGATCTATCTGCAACAGTTGCAGCGCCGGCAGGCTGAACAACAGGCCGGCGAAGGCGGCAGCGCGCCGAGCGGCAACGCCTGATCAGAGCACTGGCGGGGCACTAAATATGAGCCTCGATAGGCCATGAGCCTCATCAGAAATGTCGGGACGATCGGCGGGCTGACGGCGATCAGCCGCGTCTTCGGCTTTCTGCGCGACATCATGCTGGCCCGCGTATTGGGCGCGGGCGGCGTGGCCGATGCCTGGCAGCTGGCCTTTCAGCTGCCCAATATCTTCCGCCGCCTGTTTGCCGAAGGGGCCTTCGCCCAGGCCTTCGTCCCGCTGTTCAACCGGCGGATGAAGGAAGATGACGACGTTTCCGAGGCCCGCCGCTTCGCCGAAGAAGTGCTGGCCTTCCTGATTCCTATCCTGATCGTGTTTTCTGCGCTCGCCCTGATCGCCATGCCGTGGATCATGGGGCTGTTCGCCAGCGATGCACTGCAAGGCGACGAAACGACTTTCGATCTCGCCGTCATCATGGCGCGAATCGCTTTTCCCTATCTGGCCTTCATGAGCGTCGCTACGCTGATGGCCGCCGTTCTCAACAGCCTGTCACGCTTTGCCGCTGCGGCAGCTGCCCCGATCCTGCTCAATATTTGCCTGATCACGGCATTGGTGATTGGCGCCAATCTGGGCGGCGGGGAAGAGGCACGGCGCCAGACCGGGTTCATGCTGGCCATCGCGGTATCCGCTTCCGGACTGTTCCAGCTGGTATGGCTGGGCTTCTGGGCGCTGCGCGCGGGCTTCAAGATGTCGCTGAGCCTGCCGCGCATCACCCACGGCGTGAAGGAACTGGGCATTCTGGTCCTGCCCGCGATCTTCGGCGCGGGCATCTATCAAATCAGCCGCTTTATCGACCTGTTCTTCATCGCGACCCTGCCCGACAAATCGATCACCTTCCTGGCGATGGCGGACCGGCTGAACCAGCTGCCGCTGGGGATCATCGGCATCGCGTTGGGTACGGCGATTCTGCCATCGCTGTCGCGCTATATCGCCCGGGAAGACGGGCAGAGCGCCTTCCGCCTGCAAAGCAACGCGGTGGAGCTGGCGCTGCTGCTGACCTTGCCTGCGGCGGTCGCATTGTTCGTGGTGGGCAGCGCATTCACCCGCGCCTTCTACACCGGCGGGGCCTATACGCCGCAGGACAGCATGGATACCGGCGCAGTCGTTTCCGCCCTGGTGCTCGGCCTGCCCGCCTATGTGCTGGTGCGCGTGCTGGTGCCCAATTTCTTTGCCCGCAAGGACACCCGTACGCCGGTTTATACCGCAGGGATCTCTCTGCTGCTCAACGTGGCGCTCAACTTCTACCTCGTGCCCCGTTACGGCGTTCCAGGCCTCGCAATTGCCGGTGCCATGGCGGCATGGTGCAATTGCGCGCTGCTCTACTCGATCCTTGCGCTGAGGGGATATTACCACCTCACGCCGCTGGTCCTGGGCCGTATTTTCAGAATTGCCATCGCAGCATCTTTGATGGGCGCGGTTTTGTGGTATGCGATGCCGCATGGAGCGCAATATTACGCAGGCACCACATTGGAACGCATCGGCGCCGTCGCTGCGCTGGTGGCGCTGGGAATGGTATCATTCCTGGCGGCTGCAGTGGCGCTGAGGGTTGTCGACCGGTCAACCCTGAACCAGCTTCTGCTCCGCTCGGGCTAGTTGCCCCCGCAGGGCGGCAGGCCTAGCGCCAATCCCCGTCAGCCCCTAAGGGCCGTTTCCGAATTCCCAAAGAAGGTTTCATCACGATGCGCATCGTTTCGGGCATCCAGCCCACCGGCAGCCTCCATCTCGGTAACTATCTCGGCGCCATCCGCAACTGGGTGCGGATGCAGGACAGCATGGATGCGGATAGCCAGTGCCTGTTCTTCCTGGCCGATCTGCACGCCATTTCCATGCCGCATGTTCCGGGCGAACTGCATTCCGCGACACTGGAAATGGTCGCCGCGCTGGTCGCCTGCGGGATCGATCCGGACAGGTCGATCCTGTTCAACCAGGCGCAGGTGCCCGCCCATGCGGAGCTGCAATGGCTGCTGAACGGCACGGCGCGGATGGGCTGGCTGAACCGCATGACGCAGTTCAAGGACAAGTCCGGCAAGAACCGCGAAGGCGCCAGCGTGGCGCTGTTCACCTATCCGGTACTGCAGGCGGCCGACGTGCTGCTCTACCAGGCGAGCCATGTTCCCGTGGGTGAAGACCAGAAGCAGCATCTGGAGCTGGCACGCGACGTGGCGCAGAAGTTCAACAACGATTTCTGCAGCGAAGACGCGCCCGTATTCACCCTGCCCGATCCGATCACGCCGCCCGAAGCGGCACGGATCATGAGCCTGCGTGACGGCACTGCCAAGATGAGCAAATCCGATCCTTCGGAGATGAGCCGGATCAACCTGATGGACGATGCCGACGAGATCATGAAGAAGGTCAAGAAGGCCAAGACCGATCCGGAGCCGCTCCCTTCCGAGAGCGCGGGCCTGCAAGGAAGGCCCGAAGCGCTGAATCTGGTTTCCATCTATGCCGCGGTTTCCGGCAAGGAAGTCGACGCCGTGCTCGCCGAGTTCGGCGGACAGGGTTTCGGCGCGTTCAAGCCGGCGCTGGGCAATCTGCTGGTCGAAACAATCGCGCCGCTATCAGCGCGCTTCGTCGAACTGAAGCAGGACCGGGAGGAGCTTGACGCGATATTGGCCAAAGGCGCCTTGAAGGCGCGCGGGCTCGCCGAACCGACGCTCAACGCAACCTATGACGCGCTGGGGCTGGTACGCGGACATCACTGATCGGGCGGGCGACGAGCCGTGGCGCATTCAAGACCTATTAAGCCTGGCACTGTCAGGATGTCGGCAGGATAATAGGGCTATGATGCGCGGCGGGGCCTTTGGGGCCCTGATCGCCTTGGGGCCGGAGAGTTAAGAACCATGAAAGCCAGAATCACGAATTTCGGACAGAGCGTAAGGCTTGCCGTGCTTTCGCTCGCTTTGCTGGGCCTGGCGGCCTGCGCATCCAATTTCCGCGCGGACGTTTCGCGCTTCCAGAGCCAGCTGCCTGCGCCGCAAGGCCAGACCTTCGCCGTTGTGGCGGAAGACCCGGCCCTCGCCGGCGGTCTGGAATTCTCGCAATATGCTGCGCTGGTGGAAGAGCAGATGCAGGCACTCGGCTATACCGAAGCCAGGCCGGAAGATGCCACTCTGCTGGTATCCTTCGACTATGGGGTCGACAATGGCCGCGAGCGCATCAGCACGTCCAGCTATGTCCGCGATCCCTATTGGTCGCCCTGGTACGGCTATCGCCCCTATCCCTATCGCAGCAGCATGTGGGGCTATGGCTGGTATGATCCCTGGTTCGACAGGGGCGTGGACAGCTACACCGTCTATACCAGCGGCATCGATCTGAAGATCGACCGCGCGGCTGACGGGGAACGCCTGTTCGAAGGCAAGGCCCAGGCCGTTTCGCGCTCCAACAAGTTGCAATATCTCGTCCCCAATCTGGTCGAAGCCATGTTCACAGGCTTCCCCGGCAATTCGGGCGAGACGGTGCGGATTTCGGTAGCGCCGGAAAAGAACGACTGAGTGGCCGGCTGAGCCGCACGGCTCCTGCGATCGAAACCGATCAGCAAAGAAGGCGGGTCCCCCGGGGGATCCGCCTTTTGCGCGTATGACGGCCTGCAATCCATCCGCCCCAACCTTTGCCCGTTTAGGACAATCTTAATTGCCGCGCCGTTAACTGTGTCGATCTCCTTTCGGGTGTCGGCAAATGAAGAAAACAAAAGCCAAACTGGCGCGTGCCGCATGGCGCGACGCAATCATCATCTTCGGTATTTCGGCCGCTCTGCTGGCATACTTCATCAGCGTAGAAGCTTTTGAATATGTCGTGGAGTTCTCCGACAGTCATGAGTCGTGGGAGCTCGACGAGATTCTCACCCTGCTGATGGTTCTGCCAGCAGCGTTGGCGATCTTTTCCTGGCGGCGCGTGAAGGAGACGAGAAGCGAGCTGATCGCCCGGATCGAAGCAGAAAACCGCGCACAGCAGATGGCGCTGCATGATCCGCTGACCGGCCTCCCCAACCGCCGGCATATCAAACAGGAAATCGACAAGTTGCTGGCGGATGCAGATCGCTCACCCGTCGCAGTGATGATGCTGGACCTCAACCGCTTCAAGGCGACCAACGACCTGCTCGGCCACCTTGTCGGCGATCAATTGCTGATTGGAGTTGCAGAGCGGCTTACCGAAGCATCCGGACCTCAGGCCGTCGTCAGCCGTCTGGGCGGTGACGAATTCGTCGTCCTGCTGCCCGACGCGCCCAAAGGCGAGGCCCTGCTCGCCAAGGTGGAGCAGATCAGCGAAGCGTTCGACAAACCGTTCGAGCTGGAAAGCAGCATAGTTTCGGCAGGCGCCAGCATTGGCGTGACCTTTATCGATACTGCGGGCGTGAATTCGGAGATTGCTCTCTCGCAGGCCGACGCGGCAATGTATGGCTGCAAGGCCAAGGGCAGCAACGGCTTCCGCTTTTTCGAAGCCGGCATGGAAGAAGCCTCTATCCGCCGTGCGGAGCTCGAAACGCAATTGGCCCAGGCTATCCCGGAAAACCAGATTCGGCCCTATTACCAACCCCTCGTCAATCTCTCGACAGGCGAAGTGGTAGGCTTCGAAGTGCTCGCCCGCTGGCACCGCGACGACGGCGAAGTGCGGATGCCGGGGGAATTCATTCCCATCGCGGAAGACACGGGCATGATCTGCGAGCTCTATTACAGCCTGCTGCGGCAAGCCGCGGAGGACGTGAAGCATTGGCCGCCGGAGCTGTCATTCTCGATCAATCTCTCCCCCATTCAGTTCTCGGATGAATGGCTGATCGAACGAACGCTTCAGATCCTTTCCGAAGCAGGCATCGCGCCGGGAAGGCTGGAAATCGAAATCACGGAGAATGCGCTCGTCAAGGATGTGGAAGTCGCACGCAAGGTGATCGAGGACTTCAAGCGCCAGAGGATCCGCGTTGCGCTGGACGATTTCGGTACGGGCTATTCTTCCCTGCGGCATCTCAACGAACTGGAATTCGACAAGCTGAAGATCGACCGGTCATTCATTCGCGATCTGGAATTCAACGAATCCTCTCAAACGATTGTGCGCACAATCACTTCGCTGGCTCATAATCTCGGCCTGGAAGTGACAGTTGAAGGCATCGAAAGCACACTCAATGCCGATACGCTGATCGGTTATGGTTGCGATCTCGGGCAAGGCTACCTCTACGGCAAACCCGGCAAGGCGACATTCGCACATGACGGAAAAGACGGATACGGCGCGCGCAAGGATGGGGCCGAGAAAGTCGCGTGAAATCGGCAGTTCGCCGTATGACCGCCCTGGCCGCGCTTCTGGCGCCGGTTCCGGCTGCGGCCGAAGGCGGCCTGGTCGACCAGGTAGAACGGCTGGAGATCGAAGCCGGCGAGTTCGAGACCGAAGGTCAGCTGATCTATGCCGAGGAGAATGACGAGGAAACGCTGCTTCTGGGGACCACCTTCGAATACGGCCTGACCGATAATTTCCAGTTGGGCGTGGAGTTCGAAGCGGAGCGGGAGGCTGGGGAAGCGCTGATCCTGGAGACGATCGGTTTCCAGTTCAAATGGGCGGTCATCGATCCCGAAGACGCAGGCATCGGCATCGGGATTCAATCCGCGCTGACGCTGGATCCGGCATCGGGCGAGCTTGGCAGCGAGACCTTCCTGATCGCCGAAAGCCGGCTTCGTAGTGTGGATGCCGCCGCCAATCTGGTGATCGAAACCGAGCCCGGTGATTTTTCCGAAGCGTCGAGCGCCTATGCCGTGAGGCTGGACCGCGAATTATCCGATCGCTTCGCTCTGGGTATCGAAGCAGGCGGCGCGCTGTCCGGCGAAGGCGAAGGCAGCCACTTCGTTGGCCCGGTAGCGACTGCTGCCCTCGGCGACTCCGACGGAGCGGCGGCCGAGCTTGGCGTTTTCGCGCCGCTGAGCGAGGAAGCGCCGGGTCTGCAAATCAGATTGGAAATCGATCTCGCCTTCTGACGCCCGGCGAGAAGCGAGGATTTAGGCGCGGAGCGACACTACGCCGCCGGTCGAACCGAAGCCGCCTTCGCCGCGCTGCGTTTCGTCAAGCTCTTCCACTTCCACCCAGCTCGCCCTGGTGACCGGCGCCAGCACGAGCTGCGCCACGCGGTCGCCGCGGTGAATCGCGAAAGCTTCACTGCCATGATTGATCATGATGATCTTCAGCTCTCCGCGATAATCGGAATCGATCGTGCCGGGCGTGTTCGGGACGCTGACCCCATGCTTGAGCGCAAGGCCCGAACGCGGACGCACCTGGATTTCATATCCATCCGGAATGGCGACGGACAGGCCGGTAGCCACTGCATGGCGCATGCCCGGTTCCAGCACGATATCTTCGGCAGAGAGGATATCCATCCCGGCGGCACCGCCGGTCGCGTAGCGTGGAAGTTCGAGACCCTCCCCGTGTTCCAGCCGTTTGACGCGAACCGGAACATCATTGGTCGAGGGCATCGGCAATCCTTTCCATCAGCTTGAGCGCTACATCCTCTTTTGACATCGCGTCCCAGTGGTCGACAGCCTTGCTGGTGACGATATGCACAGTATTCTCCGCCCCGCCCATCGTGTCGCCGGTCACGTCATTTGCCACGATCCAGTCGGCGCCCTTGGCCTTGCGCTTCTTCTTGGCGTTTTCGATCAGGTTTTCGGTTTCCGCCGCGAAACCGACCAGCACCTTCGGGCGCTTCTCCCCGGCGGCGATTGTCGCCAGGATATCCGGATTTTCCGTCAGCAGCAGGGCCGGCGGCGCATTGCCGCGCTTCTTGATCTTTTCCTCGGCGAATTCCTTGGTCCGCCAATCGGCCACCGCAGCGACCAGAACCGCGGCATCGGCCGGCAGGGCCTTCTTCACCTCATCGGCCATTTCCCGCGCGGATTCGACGTCGATCCGGTCGACGCCAAGCGGCGTCTTCAGGATCACCGGGCCGGTGATCAGCGTCACCCGCGCACCCAGCGCAGCCGCCGCGGCGGCGATTGCAAAACCTTGCCGCCCCGATGAACGATTGGCGATATAGCGCACCGGATCGATCGGCTCATGCGTCGGGCCCGCAGTGACCAGCACATGCCTGCCATTCAGTGGGCGGTGATCGGGATCGATATCGAAAGCCGGCTGCCCTTCCAGCGGATCCGCCAGGCCGCCATACTCTCCCGGTACCGGTTCGGGTGCAGCCCCGCCGCCCTTGACCTGATGGTTGATCGCTTCGGGATCAGTCGGGGGTGCAGCGCTTGCCTTGCCCTTGGTCGCCAGCAAGGGGTTGTTGGAAAGGTCGGGCACGACACCGGGGGCGACATCGTCTTCCTCCTCGATGTCGGGCAGATCGTCATAGGCGACCTCTTCCTCCGCGATACGCCGGGGCGTACTGCGCGGAATGATCGAGGCGAGCAGGCCGCTCAGGCCGCCCTTGGAGGCGTATACGTCTTTCTCAGGCTCTTCTTCGCCTTCGCCTTCCTCGTCCTCCGGCTCCAGCGCTTCGAGATAGGCGGCAATCTGTTGAGGCCCCGCGCCGCCTACGCCCAGCACGCCGGGATCGAGGCCGAGCGTTTCGGCAATTTCGAACCAGATCATCTCCGGTTCCGGCAACCGCCCGGGCCCGTATTCGCCGCAAGCCATTTCGCCTTCGTCGGGCTCCAGCACGGTAACGCCGGCCCGGCGCAGCTTGTTCACATTGGCCTGAGTCGCCTTATGCTCCCACATGCGGACATTCATGGCCGGAACGGCCATCACCGGCTTGTCGGTGGCGAGGATCAGAGTCGTGCCCAGATCGTCTGCAATGCCGGCCGCCATCTTGGCCAGCAGATCAGCGGTGGCGGGGCAGACGACCACTAGGTCCGCTTCGCGGCTGAGCTGGATATGGCCCATCTCCGCCTCGTCCTTGAGGTCCCAAAGCGAGGAATAAACCTTGTTTTCGCTCAGCGCCGCCAGCGACATGGGTGTAACGAATTGCGAACCGCCGTCGGTAAGCACGCAGGTCACATCGCCTCCACCCCTGCGGATGAAGCGGATCAACTCGCACGACTTGTACGCGGCTATACCGCCGCCCACGACGAGCAGGATACGCGGTGACTTGACCATGGTGTTAATCAACACCCCTTAATATGCGACCCAAGGGATGCGGCAAAGGCGCGGCAATGACAAACCCCCCTGACAAATTTCCGGCTGTGAAACTAGCGCTACAACCTGTCCTAGGCCAGCCTAGCCTTGCGATGGTTAAGTTTTGCCTAGCGCAATGGGGTCTGCCTTGGCTAATCAGCCCGCAAGGAGAGCCCCAATGCGCTTGTTTTTGACTGCAGTTTTGTTCGTCGGCGGCCTGTTTTTCGCCATCACCGGCATCGGTTTCCTGCTTATGCCGCAATCCACGGCCCCTGCGCTGGGCCTGGTCGCCGCGACGGCCGAAGGCTGGTCGACGATCCGCGCAGACATGACCGCCTATTTCATCGTAGGCGGATCATGCATGATTTGGGGCGCCTGGCGCCGCGCAGGCGACGTATTGCTGGTGCCTGCCGCCCTGTTCGGCATCGCGCTGGTCGGCCGCGTGGTCAGCGCCGCGGCAGACGGGGCCTATGACGGTTTCGTGATTCCCATGATTATCGAAGCCGCAGTGGTGATCGTTTCGATCATGGGCAACCGCATGCTGCCGCACCACAAGGTGGAAGAGCTCGCGGGATAAACGCCCGGCCCAACCAGAAAAACACGATTTTTCAGTTTGTTATGAGGCATTGAGGCTGCCTGCGCGGCTCAGCATGAAAATTCGCTTCGCAGCATCGCGTAACTGAATTCGTTAAGCGGTTGCGCTCTTGCACGCGTGGCCCCAAAGCGCGCCATGATGGCCTCCTCCCCGCATACGCTGCGCGCCTTGCTCCTGTTCAACGGCGGGCTGATCCTGTTCGCCTGCATGGATGTGACGAACAAGTTCCTGGTCGCCAATTTCGAGGTCCCGCTGATCGCGGCCTGCCGCTATGGCGGCAATCTGCTGCTGATGCTGGCCTTTGTGGCGCCAAGACGCGGCATGGAGATGATCAGGACGCAGCGCACCGGGCTGGTCTGGATCAGGGCGCTGTGCCTGTGTGCAGCCACTGTGCTGGCCGTTCTGGCCTTCGAACGCATGCCCGTGGCGGAAAGCTCTGCCATTATCTTCCTCAGCCCCATCCTGATGGCGCTGGCAGCCGGCCCGCTGCTGGGCGAGCTGATCGGATGGAAAGGCTGGACGGCCGCCGTGCTCGGTTTCGTCGGCGTGCTGCTGATTGTGCGGCCCGGCGGCGGGCTCGATTCGCTGGGCGTTCTCTTCGCGCTGGGCTGCGCGGCGATGGCCACGACCTACAATCTCATGTCGCGCCTGCTCGCCTCCACGGAACGCACATTGGCCATGCTGTTCTACACGGCGGCAGCCGGGACGATCATTTTCGGCGCCATGCTGCCGTGGTTCTGGCTGGAACGGGCGCCCAGCATGCTTGAAACACTGCTTCTTGCCAGCCTGGCCGTATATGGCGGCCTCGGCCATTTCCTCCTCACCGCAGCATTTCGCGATGCGCCGGCCTCCCTGCTCGGGCCGGTCAGCTATATGCAGCTTCTGTGGGTGGCCCTGCTTGGCTGGCTGGTATTCGGCGACTTCCCCGATGCAGTCAGCCTGCTGGGAATGGCGATCATCGGCGCATCGGGCGTGCTGGTGACGCTCAAATCACGGCGGCCGCGCGACGAACTTTCGACCTGACAATACCGCGCGACTTGCCTCCATGCGGTGAAAGGGAGTATTCTTGCGCCATCCGGCCAAACCATGAGGAAAACCTCATGCGAAGATCTGGTCTGACCGCGTTGGCGTTTGCCGAATTTGCGGTAATCGATTGACGCCTTTGGGCATGATCCCGGCCGTTAGCAGCAAGAAGCGCTAACCCTTGCTGCCAAGCATGGGAGAGTGAAAAATGGCTACAACGCAAGCCGCCCGCTTCGACGACATCGCCGAAGAAATCGAGATTCGCCGGATCGGCATGCACGATTTGCGCGAAGCATTGAGACAAGGCTGGCAGGATTTCATGGCCAAGCGCGGTGACATGATCTTTGCCGCCATCATCTATGTTGCGATCGTCTTCCTGGCGGTGCTGTTCTACAAGAACCAATCGATCCTGCCCCTGATCTTCCCCCTGGCTGCCGGCTCAATCCTGCTCGGCCCGGCCTTCGCCAGCGGATTCTACGAATTGGCGCGGCGCCGGGAACAAAAGCTGGACACACGCTGGCGCCATTTCTTCGACGTTGCACGCGGCCCCGCAGCTTCGTCGATCGTCGCCCTGACCAGCATGGTCTTCATGCTCTTCGCGCTCTGGGTATTCGCCGCCTGGTTGATCTATCTGGCCACACTTGGTTCGCTGGAGCCGAGCGCCCCCGCTTCGACCGGCGCGTTCCTGCAATCCGTGTTCACGACCGCCAGTGGCTGGCAAATGGCCATTATCGGCAATATCGTCGGGCTGGGCTTTGCAGTGCTGGTGCTGGCAATCAGCGTGGTTTCCTTCCCGATGCTGGTCGACCGACCCGTTCCGCTGGCCACCGCCGTTCACACATCCTGGCGCGTGGCGAGGGCCAATCCGGCAACCATCGCCGCGTGGGGCCTTACCGTCGTGGGCTTGCTCGTGCTGGGCTCAATTCCGGCTTTTGTCGGCCTGGCCGTGGTTCTGCCGGTGCTCGGCTATGCGACATGGCACCTCTATACGCGTGCCGTAGTGCGGCAACCTCCGAACCGGCTGCACTGATCCAGGCATTTGCGCCGGAGAGCGGTTACCATCCGCTTTCCGGCGGATTGCCTAGGCAGGCAGTGGCCGAGGCCAATCCTGCCGCTGTTACCGGCCAAGCACTTCCGCGACCCATGCGGGCACGAGTTCGCTGGCAAGGCCGAGGCGCGATTCGTCGAAAAATGCCGAGCCCTGGCTGCGTTCCAGATTGAGCTCGATCGTATGCGCGCCGTGGCTGGCGGCCTGCTGCACGAAACCCGCTGCGGGATAGACAGCGCCCGACGTGCCGATCGAAACGAACAGGTCCGCATCCGCCAGGGCAGCGAAGATCTCTTCCATCCGGTAAGGCATTTCGCCGAACCATACGATGTCGGGCCGCATCGAAACCGCGCCGCAGGCCGGGCATGCGGGACCATCGAGCAAGGACCCTTCCCAGCGGTGGCGCGCATCGCAGGCCGTGCACCACACGGACAGCGCTTCGCCATGCATATGGAGCACGCGGCTTGCCCCCGCGCGTTCATGCAGATCATCGATATTCTGGGTCACGATCAGCAGGCCCCCGTCCCAATCGCGGTCCAGCCGGGCCAGCGCGTCATGCGCCGGGTTGGGCAGCGCCGCCAGCACGCCGGTACGCCGCTCGTCATAGAAGCGCTGGACCAGCTCGGGATCGCGGGCAAACCCCTGGGGCGTGGCCACTTCTTCCACCGGATGGTCTTCCCACAAACCGTCTTCCGCGCGGAAGGTCCTCAGCCCGCTTTCCGCGCTTATCCCGGCACCGGTAAGGATCACGATATTGCGGATTGTCGCCATGTCCCCCATGAAACACACCGAACAGGGAACAGGCAATGACTTCTATCGGCATTATCGGCAGCGAA
>JAUIFP010000141.1 GCA_030430365.1 Alphaproteobacteria bacterium
TCGGCGTCAACGCGCTTGAACTGCTGGTCTGCGGTATTCAGGCCTATGTGTTCGCGCTGCTTGCCTCGCTTTACATCAACGATGCGGTGCATCTGCACTGAGTTCTGGAAGTTTTTTAAAACCAGTTTTCCAAGGAGTATTTGTCATGGATCTCGAAGCTGCAAAGGTGATTGGCGCCGGTCTCGCGGCGATTGGCGTTGGCGTTGCCTCTGCCGGTGTGGGCTTTGTGTTCGGTTCGTTCCTTCAGGGCGCGCTGCGCAATCCCGGTGCCGCCGACGGCCAGCAGGGCCGCCTGTTCATCGGCTTCGCCGCTGCTGAACTTCTCGGCCTGATCGCATTCGCGGTGGCCATGATCATTCTCTACGCAGTCTGATTGACATACATTCGTACCGGTTCGGCGCTTTGACGCGCCGCCCGGAAGTGTGAAAATCTGATAGCCGAACGGTCTCATGCCCCAGATTAACCAGCTCTTGCTTGTCTACCAGTCGCAGTGGTTCTGGCTGCTGCTGGTGCTCGCCATCATCTATTTCGGCATTGCCAAAAGCATGCTGCCCAAGATCGAAGGCGTTGTGGAAGACCGTAACAAGCGGATTTCCGACGATCTGGCCGCGGCCGAAAAGGCCCGGACGCAGGCGGACGCTGCCGAAGAAAAGGCGCGGCTTGCCGATGAGCAAGCCCGGGCCGAAGCGCAGACGATTGCTGCCGACGCCAAGGCCAAATCGGCCAGCGATGCCGAAAAGCGCGTGGCCAAGGCCGATGCCGCCATTGCGGAACGCGCTGCCGAAGCTGAAGCCAACCTTGCCAAGGCGCGCGCCGCGGCAATGGCCAGTCTGGAAAGCGTGGCTGCTGAGGCTGCCCAGGAAATTGTCGGCAAGGTTTCCGGCGCGAAAGTGACTGCGGCGGAATCGCAGGCATCGGTAAAGGCGGTATTCGCAAATGGCTGATCTGCTGTTTCTCGCTCACGGTGCTGCTGCCGATCACGGCGGCGGCGCTCCGCTCTGGCTGACACCGGGCTTCTGGGTCGGGCTGTCGATGCTCACCCTCATCCTGATCATGATCTGGTTGCGTGTGCCGGCCCTGATCGGCGCTTCGCTGGACCGCAAGATTGCGGGTATCAAGACGATGCTCGACGAAGCGGCAGAGCTTCGCCAGGAGGCTGAAAAGCTCAAGGCCGAATATGAGAAGAAGGTGAAGAGCGCCGACAAGCATGCTGCCGAATTGAAGGCCGCTGCCGAGGACGAGGCCAAAGCCATCGTCAAGAAGGCGAAGGAAGATGCGACTGCGCTGATCGCCCGCCGTGAAAAAATGGCCGAGGAAAAGATTGCAGCAGCAGAGCGTGCCGCAGTGGAAGATCTGCGCGCCAAGGCCGCCGATGCAGCTGCTGCCGCTGCTCGTGGGCTGATTGCCGAGAAGCATGATGCCGCGGCCGACAAGGAACTCGTCGACAAGGCGATCTCCAGCATCTGAGCTCACACTCCGATTGATCGGAAACAGACCCCCGCCCTTGTGCGGGGGTTTTTTGTTGCGGCGTTCAGGAAATGCTTGTGGTGCTAACTAATCTGCTTGAGAAACGCGCCTGCATTTGAGGCATTCCGGGAGATCGCAGGATGAAAGTTGCAGTGCTTGGCGCAGGCGGAAAAGCCGGATCTGAAATCACCAAGGAGCTCCTGTCGCGCGGGCATGAAGTGATCGCCATAGGGCGCACTGCAGAGACATTGCCTTCGGGTGAGGGTGTGACGGCCAAAGTCGGCGATGTGTCGGATCCCGATGCACTGGCAAAGCTGGTACAGGGTGTGGATGCCGTGATCAGCGCTGTCCATTTCGACATCCCTGCGTCGACATTCATCACCGGCCTCAAGAAGGCAGGTGTGGAGCGGTTACTTGTCACCGGCGGCGCCGCCAGCCTCTACAATGCAGACGGCGTTATGCTGTATGACGCACCTGGTTTTCCCGAAGCCATCAAGCCCTTCGTCAAACCGGCGATCGATTTCCTGAACGATCTGCGTGAAGAATATGAACTCAATTGGACGTTCTTCTCACCGGCTATGAATTTCTTCGTCGGGCCGCGCCTCGGCACGTTCCGGCTTGGCGAGAACACGCTGGTCACGGACGAGAAAGGCGAAAGCAATATCAGCTACGCCGACTATGCGATCGCCATGGTCAACGAGTTGGAGCAGGAAAACTATCCGCGCGAGCGTTTCACGGCCGCCTATTGATCGCAGGCCCGACTATTTCGCCTAGAAACTGTCTTTAGCGGCCCTGAGCGCGGCAAAGGTTTCCGAAGGCTCGCTGCCGCCCCAACGCGCCTGCATGGCCGGATCGTCGGCGCGCAGGAAGGGGTTCGTCTCCAGTTCCAGCGAAAGCAGGGTGGGAACGGTGGGCTCGCTGGCTGCGCGCTTGGCGGTGATTTCCCGGGCATAGTCCTGCAGCGCCGCATTGTCCGGATCCGCATGCAGCGCGAACTTGGCGTTGGCGGCGGTGTATTCGTGCGCGCAATAAAGCTTCGTATCCTCGGGCAGCGCTTTCAGCCGGGTAAGGCTTGCCCAGAACTGGGGCGGGGTGCCCTCGAACATCCGGCCGCAGCCCAGCGCGAAGAGCGAATCCCCGACAAAGGCGATGGCCGCGTCGGGCAGGTGGTATGCGATATGGCCGTTGGTGTGCCCGCCGACATCGATGACATGGGCCGTGAAGGCGCCCAGCTTGACCGTATCGTCTTGCGAGACCGTGCGGTCGACGCCTGCGATCTTGGGGGCATCCCCTGCGGGCGCGGTGATCGTGCAGCCTGTCGCCGCCTTGATCGCCTCGTTCCCGCCTGCATGGTCGGCATGCCAATGCGTGTTCCAGATCTGGGTGATGCGCCATCCCTTGGCTTCGGCCTGGCGCAGATATTCCTGCGCATCGGGTGTATCGATGCAGGTCGTCTCGCCGCTCTCGGGATCATGGAGCAGAAATCCGTAATTATCGGACAGGCAGGGGAATTGATGGACTTGCAGGGGCATATCTAGCTGTCTCTCCCGCGCGGATGGCGCGGCATGGTGTCGGGCAGGATCACCCAGTGATGGCGGCTTTGCTCGTAGACAGAGCGGGCAGGGGGTGGAAAGGCCGGATCGGCCATCGCGCCCACCGTGATACCCAGAATGCCGGGATACTTCTCCGCCTTTGCGTAAAGCGTCGAGCCGCATTGCGGGCAGAAGCCGTTGGTGAAATGCGCGCCGCTATCGGTCGTGCGGGTATATTCACGCGCTTCCCCTGAGAGGGTAACGGCTTCGGCGGGGAAATAGGCCACCGTGCCGAAGGGGGATCCGCTGCGGCGCTGGCAATCCTTGCAATGGCACAGCACCGTCATGGCCTGCGCATCATCCGCGATATCGGCCGACAGGTTCCCGCATAGGCAGTGCGCTTTCATTCCCCAAGGATAGGGGGTGGCGGCCTCATAGGAAAGGCCCGCCTGCTCCATCGAGCAAGCGGGCCTGCAATTTCCTAAGGGCCGAAGCCCCGTGTCAGGCGATCAGTCGCCCTGCTTCTTCAGAGCTTCGCCCAGGATGTCGCCGAGCGATGCGCCCGAATCCGACGAACCGAACTGTTCCACGGCTTCCTTCTCTTCGGCCAGCTGACGG
>JAUIFP010000049.1 GCA_030430365.1 Alphaproteobacteria bacterium
ATCCCGATCTGGCCTGGCATATCGCGCAGAGCCTGATCCTCGACGAATTCGACATGACGATCATGAACAATATGGATGTCGATCACGGCTGCACCGTGCCGCTGTCCATGATCTTCGGCGAGCCGGAAGAATGGCCCTGCAAGGTCATCCCGATGCCGGTGAACGTGGTGACCTATCCGCCGCCATCGGGCAGCCGCTGCTTCCATCTGGGCGACAGCATCCGCGCGGCCGTGGAAAGCTTCCCCGAAGATCTCAACGTCCATGTCTGGGGCACAGGCGGCATGAGCCACCAGCTCCAGGGCCCGCGTGCCGGCCTGATCAACAAGGAATTCGATCTCAACTTCATCGACAAGCTGATCAACGACCCCGAAGAGCTGAGCAAGATGCAGCATATCGAATATCTGCGCGAATCCGGCTCGGAGGGGATCGAGCTGGTGATGTGGCTGATCATGCGCGGCGCGCTGGAAGGCAAGGTGAAGGATCTCTACACCTTCTATCACATCCCGGCATCCAACACCGCGCTGGGGGCCCTGATCCTGCAGCCGGAAGAGACGGCGGGCGAAGCGCTGGAACCGCGCAAGGTGATGAGCGGCCACAGCCTGACCGAAGCCTGACTTTAACGGAGGGGCGCCTGCGACAGCGCGAGGCGCCCTTCTTATTTCGACCTATCGAACGACAAGGAGAGAACCCATGCGCATAGCCCTGGCGGGTGCCGGTGCTTTCGGTGAAAAGCACCTCGACGGCCTCAAGAATATCGACGGCGTCGAAATCGCTTCGGTCATTTCCCGCCGCGCCGATCAGGCCGCGGAAGTCGCCGCCAAATACGGCGCCGATCATTCGGGCACGGAGCTTTCCGAAGCGCTGGAGCGCGACGATGTCGATGCCGTGATCCTGTGCACGCCCACGCAGATGCACGCCGAACAGGCGATCGCCTGCATGGATGCGGGCAAGCACGTCCAGGTGGAAATCCCCCTGTCGGACAGCTGGGCCGATGCCCAGGCCGTGGTGAAGAAGAGCGAGGAAACCGGCCTGACCTGCATGGTCGGCCATACGCGGCGCTTCAATCCCAGCCACCAATTCGTGAAGAACCGCATCGATGCGGGCGAGTTCAATATCCAGGCGATGGATATCGAAACCTTCTTCTTCCGCCGCAAGAACATGAACGCCAAGGGCGAGCCGCGCAGCTGGACGGACCACCTGCTGTGGCACCACAGCGCGCATTCGATCGACATCTTCCAGTATATGACCGGCAGCAAGGTGATCACCGCCAATGCCATCCAGGGGCCCCGGCACCCGGAACTGGGCATTGCGATGGACATGTCGATCCAGCTCAAGACCGAGGCGGGCCAGATCCTCACCCTCGCCCTCTCGTTCAACAATGACGGGCCGCTGGGCACCTTCTTCCGCTATATAGGCGATACGGCGACCTATATTGCGCGCTACGACGATCTGGTGACGGGCAAGGAAGAGCCGATCGATCTTTCCGGCGTTGCCATCTCCAACAACGGGATCGAGCTGCAGGACCGCGAGTTTGTCTCCGCCATCCAGGAAGGGCGCGAACCCAACAGCTCGGTCGCTTCGGTGCTCGATTGCTACCGCGTGATCGGCGAGCTGGCCGACAGCCTCGAAGCGCAGGACGGGTGGTCGTAAACCCATGATGCGCACAATCAACGGCAAGAGTGTGGAGCCCATCGGGCTGGGCTGCATGAACGGCGTGTGGGCCTATTGGCCGCGGCCCAGCGACGATGAATATATCGCGCTGTTCCGCCACGCGCTGGATATCGGATACAACCATTTCGACACTGCCAACATGTACGGCAAGGGCAAGAGCGAGACCCTGCTGGGCGAGGCGATCGGGAAGCGGCGGAACGAATTCTTCCTCGCCTCCAAGGTGGGCATCGTGGTGGAAGGGCCGCAGCGCGGCGTGAACTGCCACCCGGACTATATCGCCCAGTCTCTGGATGAGAGCCTGCAGCGCCTGCAGACCGATCATCTCGACCTGTTCTACATGCACCGTTTCGATCCCAAGGTTCCGATTGCGGATTCGGTGGGCGCGATGGCGCGCGCGATCGAGGCCGGCAAGATCGGCGCCTATGGCGTTTCCGAATGGAACGCCGATCATATCCGCGAAGCGCATGCCGTGCATCCCATGGCCGCGGTGCAGCCGGAATATTCGCTATGGTCGCGCAATGTGGAACTGGGCGTGCTCGATGCCTGCAAGGATCTGGGCATCGCGCTGGTCGCCTTCTCCCCCGTGGCGCGCGGCGCGCTGTGCGGGGAACTGCACGATCCCTCCGTGTTCCAGGAAGGCGACATTCGCGGCGGCATGCCGCGTTTCAATGAAGAGAACTGGCCGAAGAACCTGGAGCTGATCAAGCAGTTCGAAGCGCTCGCCGCCGATGCCGGAATCACCCCGGCGCAATTGGCGCTGACCTGGATCCTCTCGCGCGGGGAATTCTGCCACGCGATCCCGGGCACGGTGAGCCGCGAACATTTGGAAGAAAACTTCGCAGCCTGCTATCTGGGCGTATCGGATGCGGTGCTGGAAAAGGCCGGCGAGCTGATCAATCAGCAGACCATTCACGGCCACCGTTATCACTCGGCAATCCTGCCGACGATCGATACCGAGGATTTCGACTAGGGCGCTGCTTGCCGGCTGCCCTGGATCGAAGCCCGGGGGAGGACATTGGAATGGCTAAAGGCGGCAATATTCGCGCCGAGATCGGCTATACCCGGGAAACGGGCAAGCAGCCCTATTTCTACGCCAATGCGCATGAGAAGGACTATGTCCCGCTTGCGCCGGTGGAGATGGAAATCCGCGATGCGCGCGCCCTGGATTGCACGCTCGACCGCGAAGGTTTCACCCTGGTGCAGCATGAAAGCGCGCTGGCGGACCTCACCGATATGGATGCGGTCGCGAAGGAGCATTCGCTCGAGATTGCCGAATTGCTGAAGCAGGTTACCGGCGCGGACCATGTCGCGATGACGCCCGGCGGGATCCTGCGCTATTCGGAACGTTCGGGGAAGACCGGCAGCACGGACAATTCGCATCCAGCGCGCTTCGCCCATGTCGACATGTCGCGCAGTGCCGCGGCGGAGGCGCGGGCGAAATCCGCGCCTGAAGGCAAGACGATTGCCCGCAGCGCGCAATACAATGTGTGGCGCGTGCTCACCCCGCCGCCGCAGGACGTGCCGCTGGCGCTGTGCGCCTGGCCCAGCGTTGGGCAAGAGGATCTGATCGATTGCCTGGCGATCTTCGATCCGCCCGGCGGCGCGCCCGAATGGAGCTTCGGCAATTACGTCATCCGGCACAATCCGGGTCACCAGTGGCATTATTATTCGAACATGACGCCGGAGGAGGCGATCATCTTCAAGACCAGCGAAAGCGATCCGGGGCGTGCGCAACTGATGCCGCATGGCGCAGTCGACAATCCGCTGGCCGGAGACGACGCCCCCGCGCGGATGAGCCTGGAAATGCGGGGGACGTGTTACTGGTTCGGGTAGGGGCGTGATGTCGACTATGGGTGGAATGCGGACAGCACCTTGAATACTGATACCAGCTATTGGCGGATCGAGAGGGGAATAGTCTCATGAGGCTTAGAGCGGCAACATTGTCCGCAGCGTTGGCAATGATACAGATCTCCTCTTCGGGGCTCGCTGCTCCGATGGAATTTGACTGTGACGTTCCTGCGAACCGGCATTCCTCGATCACAAATCAAAGTGATAAGCCGCTCAGCGTAAGCGGCGTGATAGACCCCATCGAATTTCGATCAGGCAAGTACCAGCCGGTCGTTGGTGCACTTCTCGGTGATCACGATGGCCAGAACTCCACAACATTTCAGCTGGTTGCTTCTTCCAACCGATCGAAGCAATTCGATATTGTTGTAAATATTAAGCACGGAAACACCGTTCGCAAAGGCGAACTCGGCTTGATAGAAGCAAACAAGCCAATCGAGTTTTCCATGTCGCTGTCAGAAGACGGAACTGTCCTGCTCACCATTGCAGATCAGGCGTTCGACTATGAGTTCCAACCGCTTCGTACCGGTAAAGAGATGTTGTTTTGCTCCACCGGTCAATTCAAATTCTCCAATGTCGCGTTTGGCGACGACCGTTCTGCCGACGGTCAAGAAACGCCAACACCCTAAAGCTTGCAATGGGCCGTTAACGGACGTTCAAAACAAGTCACCCCGGGCCTGTCCCGGGGTCCAGCTTTTTGACTGTCGGCAAGAGAAATCGGGATCCCGGAACACGTCCGGGATGACGAAGGGGGTGTGGGGATGACGGAGGGGGCGTGGACACGCCCGGTCATCCGGTGGCAAACCCGGACGAGCCCTGTCAGTTTGGGCGCCAAGTGAAGCAACGGATCGCGCGGCTGGCGCCGGGATGCGAGGCATCTCTGGGCGTCGAGGCAGGCGGGCGGATGGAAATGCTTGCGAGTGACCGGTGCGTTCCGTTTCCGCTCTATCCGCGCACAGGTTCGGCCCTTTCTCCCGCCACCGGCTTGGGATGAAAGGAGCGGGCTCGCATTGCTCCTCTCATCCCTGCGGCTGAAACGCCGCTCCACATCCGGTGTCTGCAGGCTTCTGCCATTCTCTTTCCATCCGGGCTGAGGTGACCCGTCAGGGGAGAAGCAGCAGGCGGAGCCGGCGTGTGAAGCCGCCTCCCTGACACATCAAGCGCCAGCCGCGATTGTCCCAAAATGGGACAGCCCATTTGGAACAGGGAGGAACGGGTACAGCCGGCCATGCCGCCCCCGATCCGCATCCTGCTGAGGTTACAGGATAGCCGCATAGATAACCAAAACGGTTATAATGTCAAGAGTGTTGTGCTGCGCGCGGCACAGGCGCGCATGTCAGGCTGTCTTGCCTGTCCCTTCGATCTCCGCTTCCCAGCCAGCAATCAGCACCTCCAGGCTTCTGCGGAAACTCGCCTGCTCGCGGTCGATCTCGCCCAGATTGAGGATCGACCAGCCGGTCACCAGCGCCTGGACCGAGCGCTGCGCCATATCCGCCTGCGCCCGCTCAAGGCCGCGTGCGGTGAGCGCGCCGAGGATCTCCTCACGCGATGCAGGCGTGTTCGATCCGTCCGCCGGGGCGATCAGGATCAATCTGCGAATGTCGGGATGGGAAATCTGCGCGTCCCAGATTGCCAGGCCGAAACTGCGCAGCCATCCCTGCCAGCTTTCGCCCGGCGCCACATTCGCCAGGCAGGACCGGAAGATCCGTTCGGCCAGCAATCCATAAAGCGCGTCCTTGTCGCGCACATGCCAATAGAGCGATGCCGCATTGACCTTCAGCGCCGCGGCCACCTTGCGCAGCGTCACGCTTTGCAGGCCCTCGGCATAGAACAGCTGCATCGCCTGATCGACGATGATCGACGGGCTGAGTTTGGAGAAGGACATCGCCGCTTGACTTAGGCGGGCGCGAAGCGGATGAACAGCCTAAACAAACAGTGTTTGATTAGGGGATGCCAGGTCATGTATCCATTTGCAGAAGGGTGCTTCGCGCCGAAAAACGGCTGGTACGTCGCGGCTTTCGCCAATGAAGTGGGCGAAAAGCTGCTGCCGCGCACCATCCTGAACCAACCGGTCGTGCTCTATCGCAAGCTGGACGGGGAAGCGGTGGCAGTGGGCGGGCGTTGCCCACATCGCCATTTCCCGCTGGGCGAAAGCACGCGCGAAGGGGACCAGATCGTTTGCGGCTATCACGGGATCAGTTTCGGCGCCGATGGCCGCTGCATGCGTATCCCTTCGCAGGACAAGGTTCCCGGATCCTATGCCATCCCCTCCTATCCGCTGGTGGAGCACGGCGTGTGGCTGTTCATTTGGATGGGCGATGCGGACAAGGCCGATCCGGGTTTGCTGCCCCCGCTTGAAAAAATCGGCTTCACCATTCCCAGGCTCAAGGTCCGCCCGATCGCCTTTCACGAAATCGCCTGCCGTTATCAGCTGCTGAACGACAATCTGCTGGACCTTTCGCATCTCTCCTTCCTGCACAGCGCCAGCAGCGGCGGAACGCAGGATGCCGAAACGCCCGAAGAGCTTTCGCAGGGCGAAGGCGTGCTGCGCAGTCGGCGCCATATTCTGGACCAGCCGCCACCTGCCTTCCTCGCCGAATTCTATTCAGGCATCCCATCGCGGGTAGACCGGATATCGGGCATGGATTTCTACCTGCCAGGCTTCCATGCGGGGATCAGCGAAATTCGCCATCCGCAGGGCGGGGAGGAAGCGGCCGGAAAACCGATCCACCAGGCGCGGATCTTCCATGCCGTGACGCCTTCGACGCCGGGCCGGACCTATTACTGGTTCGCTTCGGGCAATCCCAATGACGCGATCACCGACATCGTGCGCGAGAACGTCAAGCAGGTAATCGCCGAGGACATCTTCGCCAGCGAGGAGATCGAAAAGATGCTCCAGCTGCTGGGCGAATATCCCAGGGAATTGATGATCAAAACCGATGAAGGCGCGGTGCGCGCCAGGCGGCTTCTGCAGCAGATGATGGACGCGGAACGGGCATGATCTGCGGCGGGCTGTGACAGGAATTGTCCAATTTCATCGGAACTCCATCCGCCCCCGTCCATTGGTAGTGCGGACAGCGGGAGCGGAAGAAGGAGACGCGAAGATGTTCAAATGGGCTCTAATTTTTCTGATTGTGGCGTTGGTCGCTGCAATCTTCGGCTTCGGCGGCATTGCAGGCGCTGCAGCCGGTATCGCGAAGGTACTGTTCTTCATCGGCCTGGCACTGGTTGCACTGTTTTTCATTCTCGGCATCGTGGCCGGAAAGAAAGTGGTCTAGTCTAGGAAGGCCCTAAACGAACAAGGACATGAAAATGCCCCGGCCGCGCATATCAGCGTAGCCGGGGCTTTTCTTTGCTCGGAACCGATCGGCTCAGAGCGCGTCGGAATAGGTCGCCAGCAGGCGTTCCCACGCGCGGTCGGCCTCGGCCTGCTTGTAGGAAGGCGAATCCAGCACGCACCATCCGTGATCCCCGGCATAGACCTCGATCTCCGCAGGCACGCCTTTTTCTTCGGCGGTTTCGCGCAGCACGGTCTTGTCCTCGGGCGCCTTGGCATCGTCATTCTGGGCGATCGCGATCAGATAATGCGCCGACGGCGTCAGCAACTTGTGCGGGCTGGTCGGCTCTTCGGTGACGAGCCCGCCGCCATGGAAGGATCCGGCGGCCTTCACCCGCTCGGGATCGGCGGTCACGCAGCGGATCGCGAAGGAGCCGGTCATGCAATAACCCTGCGCGCCGATGCCCTTGTCGCTGTCGACCGCGTCCTGCGCGTCCAGCCAGGCGACGATCGCCTGGGCATCGCGGGTGATCGCTTCATGGTCCAGCTTTCCGCGCCAGGGGCCGACTTTCTGAAAGCCGCCGCTGCCGGCGAAATCGGCAAAGTCTTCAAACTGGGGGGCGGGCGTGTCGCGGTAATAGGGATTGACGACCAGCACGGCATAGCCGGAATCCGCCAGCCGCCGGGCCATCGCCTTCTTGGCGGGGCGCAGGCCGGCAATGTCGGGCCACAGGATCACGCCGGGCGCACTGCCGCTGGCGGGATGGACGAAGAAGGCGTCCATCGTTCCGTCTTCGGTAGGGAAGGTCACGTCGCTTTCGGCAAGGCCCGAAGTCTCGCCCTGCGCTTCTTCGGCCGGGGCGCAGGCGGCAATCCCCGCCGCTACGCCCATCGCGGAAAACTGGCGCCGGTTGAGGCCGCTCTTGGCCCAGCGCGCAAGGTCAGTCTGGTCACACATGAATTGGCTCCTCTATCCCCGTCCGCCTGGGAGGATAGCAGCGGCATGATGTGCGTCTAGGGGCCTGTCATCCGGGGGCGATTGCCGGGCGGTGCTGGTACGCGTGAGTGCCGGACGCAAAAAGGGGCGGCCACACCCCATGCGGCCGCCCCTCCTTCGGCTTGCACCTGCGCCGAAGCTGTTAGCCCCAGACTTCCTTTGCCACGTCCACGACCAGGCCGATCTTGTCGGACTGCTGCTGCACGGAAATGTCGTTGCCATGCACAGTGGATGCGAAACCGCATTGCGGGCTCAGCGCCAGCTGGTCGAGCGGGGCGAACTTCGCCGCCTCTTCGATCCGGCGCTTGATCTCGTCCTTCGTTTCCAGCTCGCCCAGCTTGGTGGTGACCAGGCCCAGCACCGCGGTCTTGCCGCGCGGCAGGAAGCGCAGCGGCGCGAAATCGCCGGAGCGCGGATCGTCATATTCCAGGAAGAAGGCGTCGATATCCAGTTCGTTGAACATGATCTCCGCCACCGGTTCATAGCCGCCTTCGGCCGCCCAGCTGGAGCGGAAATTGCCGCGGCACAGATGGATCGCGCGCAGCATGTCATGCGGCGCATCGCGGAAGGCCGCATTGATCAGCGCGGCATAGGCGCGCGGGGTCTCGTCCGGATCGACGCCGCGCTTGCGCGCATTCTCGCGCTGCTGATCGTCGCACAGATAGGCGAGGTTGGTATCGTCGAACTGCAGATAGCGGCAGCCGGCCTGGGCCAGGCTGGCAACTTCCGCGCGGTAGGCGGCAGCCACATCGTCGAAGAACTCGTCCAGATCGGGATAGACATCCTCGGGGATGCCTTCGCGGCCGGCGCGGAAATGCAGCATGGTGGGCGAAGGGATCGTGACCTTGGGCGTTTCATGCGTGACGCTGGCCAGGAAGTGGAAATCGCGCTGCTGGATCGGCTTCACGTGGCGGATCTTGCCTTCCACCACCATCCGCGGCGGGGCGAAATGCACGTCCTTGCCCGCGGCGTTCTGGAAGGCGACTTCCATGCCGCCTTCTTCGGCCACGCCGTCCAGCTGAAGCAGGAAATCGGTGTGGAAGAAGGTGCGGCGATATTCGCCGTCGGCAATTGCCTTAAGTCCCAGGCTTTCCTGATAGGCGGCGGCCTTGCGGATCGCATTATCCTCGATCTCGCGCAGCACCTCGGCGCTCATTTCCCCCTTGGCGTGCGCTGTGCGGGCTTCCACCAGGCTCTGCGGCCGCAGGAGGGAGCCGACATGATCGGCGCGGGAGGGCAGCTGATGAACGAAGTCTTCGCGTAGCTGCGTGTTTGTCTGTGCCATAATTGTCCTCGTAAGATTGCGGGCTGCCGGGGCAGCCATTGTCAGTTCCGGCTGTCTGCCGGAGCGATTGTTCTCTTCGGGCTGAATGCAGGGTGCCTTAAGTCCCCGCGGCGCTAAGCCTGGTCCGCCTTGCGGAGTGCCTCGCCCTTTTCGGTTCGAGGCTCCGCGGTGCGCATCGCACTCCAAATCTTTGTGGTGAGTTCCTTGCCGGGCACTGCGACCGGCGGAGAAGGATCGAAGCCGGCCTGGGTCAGCAGTTCCAGCATCTGTTCGTCGGAGAAGCCCAGGCGCACATGCGCATGCTGGCGCCGCAGCTCTTCCCTTTCGTGATAGGCATAGTCGGCGATCACGATGCGGCCGCCCGCGCGGCAGACCCGCGCCGCTTCCTGCAGTACGGCCGCCGGTTCATGCGCGTAGTGCAGCACGTGGTGAAAGACGATCGTGTCGAAGCTTTCCGCGCGGAACGGCAGCGCGCCGAAATCGCCCTGCACCAGTTCCCATTCTTCCGACGGCAGCTTGTGCAGACGGGCGCGGGCAATGCGCAGCATTTCCGGGCTCTTGTCCAGCGCGACGACATGGTCCGCCATGTCGGACAGCACTTCGGCGATCCGGCCGGTGCCGGTGCCGATATCCAGCAGCTCGCCGGCGCCCTGCTTCTTGCCGATTGCGCGGATCAGGGCGTCTTCCACCTTGGAGGCGGGGCCCAGCATGCCGCGCAGCATGTCCCACTCTTCCGCGTGATTGGCAAAATATTCCTCCGCAGCGCTTTCGCGGTTGGCACGGATCGCGGCCAGGTGACGACGGTCTTCCGCGCAGCGTTCGGCAAAGGCGGGATCGCTTTCTTCCGCCGCGCTCAGCAATTCGGCCACCGCGGCTTCCAGCCGGTGGGGGGAGCGCCGGGAAATGGTCTGGCGCAGAAATGTCCAGCTGCCTTCGCGCCGCCGCTCCGCCAGGCCGGCTTCGCAAAGGATGCCGATATGGCGCGAAACGCGCGGCTGGCTCTGGCCCAGAATCTGCGCAACTTCACCCACTGCCAGCTCCAGATCGGCAAGCAGGCGCATGATCCGCAAACGGGTGGGATCGGCCAAGGCACGGGTGATCGATTCGATCTTCATGACATGCACATATAACGATGTCTTTATATCGTCAACCGGGTAGACCTGTGGCAGGTCAAATCAGATTGACAATGTCTGCTTGACCGGACTCGGCGCCTGATCATAGGCAATGCTTGCCGGCGCCCGCGCGCCTGTGCGGCGTTCGGACGGGATTTCGCCGCAGGGCAACGGCTACGGGCAGGCAGGCAGAGATTTCGCGAAAAGCGAAGCGATGGGGAGAGGATTTGTATGCGTTTCGGACTGTGCGTGGTCTTGGGGGCGGCCCTGGCATTGTCGGCCTGCGGCAAGGAAGGCGGAGCCGGCGGCGTCGACGGTGCGTTGATCGCATCGCCGCCCGAAGGCGAATGGCTGAGCTATGGCCGCGACTATGCGGAGCAGCGTTTCAGCCCGCTCGACCAGATCGATACCGCCAATGTGAACCAGCTGGGGCTGGCCTGGTATGCGGATCTCGATACGGCGCGCGGCCAGGAGGGCACGCCGCTGGTGATCGGCGGCGTGATCTATCACTCCACCGCATGGAGCAAGGTGAAGGCCTTCGACGCGAAGACGGGCAATTCGCTGTGGGAATACGATCCCCAGGTCCCCGGCGAAACGGCCGTGAAGGCCTGCTGCGACGTCGTAAATCGCGGGCTCGCGGCCTGGGGCGACAAGCTGTTCATCGGAACGCTGGACGGGCGCCTGGTCGCGCTGGACAGGGCCACGGGTACCGAGGCCTGGTCCGTGGTGACGGTCGATCAGAGCAAGCCCTATACGATTACCGGCGCGCCCCGCGTTGTCGACGGCAAGGTGCTGATCGGCAATGGCGGCGCCGAATATGGCGTGCGCGGCTATGTCACGGCCTATGATGCCGATACGGGCGAAGAGCTCTGGCGCTTCTACACCATTCCCGGCGCCCCGGAGGAGGCCGCGGACGAGCCGGAATATCTCGCCAAGGCGCGTGAGACCTGGAACGGCGAATTCTGGAAGAATGGCGGCGGGGGCACCGCGTGGGATGCGATGGCCTACGATCCGGAGCTCGATCTGCTCTATATCGGCGTCGGCAACGGCGCGCCGTGGAACCAGGCCTATCGCTCGCCCGGCGGCGGCGACAATCTGTACCTCTCCTCCATCGTGGCGATCCGGCCCGATAGCGGCGAATATGTCTGGCATTACCAGACCACCCCGGGGGAGACCTGGGATTACACCGCCACCCAGCACATCATGCTGGCCGATCTCGAGATCGACGGGCAGCAGCGCAAGGTGCTGATGCAGGCGCCGAAGAACGGTTTCTTCTACGTGCTGGACCGCGAAACGGGAGAGCTGATCTCTGCCGACAATTACGTCCCGCAAAGCTGGACGACCGGCATCGACATGAAAACCGGCCGCCCGATCGAGGTTGCCGAAGCCCGCTACGACAAGACCGGCCAGCCTTATATCGGCACGCCCGGCCCGGGCGGCGGCCATAGCTGGCAGCCGATGGCGTTCCATCCCGATGCGGGGCTGGTCTACATCCCGGCGATCCTTTCCGCCTTCCCCTTCATTCCGGAGGAGAACTGGGAAGCGGATATGCATCGCGGGCTCAATCTCGGGATCGACATGGGCGCCGGCGCCATGTCGGCCGATCTGAAAGTGCGCGAAGATGCGGCCAAGGCCACCAAGGGCGCGCTGATCGCCTGGGATCCGGTGGCGCAGAAGGAACGCTGGCGCGTATCGCATCCCGCGCCCTGGAATGGCGGCGTGCTCGCCACTGCCGGGGGCCTGGTTTTCCAGGGCGATGCCGGCGGCAACCTGGTGGCTTACGGTGCGATGGACGGGCGCGAGTTGTGGTCCTTCCATGCGCAGACCGGGATCCTGGCCCCGCCGATCACTTTCACGGTGGATGGGGAGCAGCATATCGCCCTGCTGGTGGGCTATGGCGGCGTCTGGCCGCTTTCGCCCAGCGGCGTGGTGGGCGAACAGGCCGGGGCGAAGCCCAATATCTCGCGCCTGCTGGTGTTCAAGCTGGGCGGAGAGGCGGAGCTGCCGCCTGCACCGCCGCTCAATCGCCGCCCGCTCGATCCGCCGCCCTTCCGCGGGACGGAGCAGCAGGTGACCAGCGGCGCCTATGATTACGGCCGCTATTGCGGCGGGTGCCACGGCGATGCCGCGATCGGTTCCACCGTCCTGCCCGATCTGCGCCGCAGCGCGGTGCTGGAAAGCCGCCAGGCCTGGCAGACGATCGCGCATGACGGGGCCTTGAAGGATAACGGCATGGTCAGTTTCGCGCCGTCGCTGGACGAAGAGCAGATCGAGAATATCCGCCAATATGTCATCAAGCGCGCCAATGAAGACCGCGCGCTTGAACGGCAGGCGCGCGAAAGCGGCGCTTGAGGCACAATGGCAGGGCGGAAGCGGCCGGTGAAAGATGCGCGGGAATTTGCCGCTGGGCCGTGTGTTTTGGGGGCATATTTGGATTCGACATGCCGGGGCACAGATTGCTATAGGATATAGCAGACAGAATTCGGCGGATGGGCAATGCCCGGAAGGGATAGGCGCAAGCCGATTGGAACGATCCATCTGCCAGCCAAGTGTTTCACCGGGAAAGGACCTGAGATGAACGAAGTGACCACAATCGATCGCACGCAGCGCAGCTATTCCAAGGCCGCACAGGCATTCTTGGACCGCAAGCCGCAGCTTTTCATCAACGGCGAATGGATCGATTCATCGCATGATGCGGTGATCGACGTCGAAGATCCGTCCAGCGGCAAGATCGTCGGCCATGTCGTCGATGCTTCGGACAGGGATGTGGACCGTGCCGTCGCCGCCGCCCGTGCGGCGTTCGACGACAATCGCTGGTACGGCCTGCCGCCGATCGAGCGGGAACGCACGATGCACCGCCTGGCCGATCTGCTGGAGCGGGAGGCGGACCTGCTGGCCGAACTGGAAGCAATCGACAACGGCAAGCCCAAGGGCATGGCCGGCGCGGTGGACGTACCCGGCGCAGTCAGCCAGATCCGCTTCATGGCGGGCTGGGCTTCCAAGTCCGGCGGCCAGACCCTGGCGCCCTATACGATGCCCACCGGTTCCGTCTTCAGCTATACGGTGAAGGAACCGGTCGGCGTGTGCGTGCAGATCGTGCCGTGGAACTTCCCGCTGCTGATGGCCTGCCTCAAGATCGCGCCGGCGCTGGCGGCAGGTTGCTGCACCGTGCTCAAGCCGGCCGAGCAGACCAGCCTCACCGCGCTCAAGCTGGCCGATCTGGTGCAGGAGGCCGGCTTCCCGGCAGGCGTGGTCAACATCATCACCGGCAATGGCCACACGGCGGGCGACCGGATGGTGAAGCATCCCGATGTCGACAAGATCGCCTTCACCGGCTCGACCGAGATCGGCAAGGTCATCAACAAGAACGCCACCGACACGATGAAGCGCGTGACGCTGGAACTGGGCGGCAAGAGCCCGGTCGTCGTCATGCCCGATGTCGATGTGGAAGCCACCGCGCCGGGTGTGGCCGGGGGCATCTTTTTCAATGCGGGCCAGGTCTGCGTGGCCGGTTCGCGCCTGTTCGCGCACAAATCCATCTTCGACGACGTGCTGGAAGGCATGAGCCAGACGGCCGGATTCTGGGCGCCGCGCGCCAGCCTCGATCCCGATGCCCATATGGGCCCGCTGGTCTCCGAAGAGCAGTATAACCGCGTGATGGGCTATATCGATGCGGGCAAGCGCGATGGCGCCAGCGTGGTGATGGGCGGCGACAGCCCGGCAAGCGATGGCGGCTATTACGTGAATCCCACGATCCTGGCCGACGTGAACCCGCAGATGAGCGTGGTGCGCGAAGAGATCTTCGGGCCCGTCGTCGTCGCGCAGCGTTTCGACGATCTGGACGAGGTCGCCAAGATGGCGAACGATACGTGTTACGGCCTTGGCGCCGGTGTCTGGACCAGGGACGTCTCCGCGCTCCACAGGCTCGCCTCCAAGATCAAATCGGGCACGGTGTGGGGCAATTGCCACGGCGTGATCGATACGGCGCTGCCTTTCGGCGGATACAAGGAATCGGGCATCGGCCGCGAACAGGGTATCCAGGGGCTCGACGCCTATCAGGAGACCAAGACGGTCATCGTCCAGCTTTGAGCTGAGACACCGGCCGGATAAGCGGGCCCATTGCTTGCCACATCAGGCAGGGCCCGCAGTTTCCGGCACGGAGCGATAAAAAAGAACTGCAATTACGGGGAAGAGCCCAAAGTGCCCATCGACCTATCCAAGATCCGCGCCATCGACGTTCACGTCCATGCGGAAATCTCATGCCACGATCCGGAAGACCCGGTGATGGGGCAGTTCTTCGATGCGGCCTCCGCCTATTTCAAGGCGCCGCGCGAACGCCCCAAGATGCCGGAAATCGTGGAGCTCTACCGCGAAAGCAATATCGCCTTCTGCCTGTTCACCGTGGACGCGGAAAGCGGCATGGGCGCCAAGCGGGTGAGCAATTACGAAGTGGCCGAAATGGCCGCCAAGAATGACGATATCTGCATGGCCTTTGCCAGCATCGATCCGCACAAGGGCAAATACGGCGCGCGCGAAGCCCGCGACTTGATCGAGAATTACGGGGTCAAGGGTTTCAAGTTCCACCACATCGCGCAGAACTGCCACCCGGCCGATCACATGGGCTACCCCATTTACGAGGTGATCAACGAATACAAGCTGCCGGCGATCTTCCATACCGGCCATTCGGGCATGGGCACGGGGATGCGCGGCGGCGGCGGCATGCGGCTGAAATATGGGGAGCCGATGTTGGTGGACGATGTCGCGGTGGATTTCCCCGACATGAAGATCATCCTGGCTCATCCCAGCTGGCCGTGGGTGGACGAAAGCCTCTCCATGGCCTTGCACAAGACCAATGTTTACATCGATCTTTCGGGCTGGAGCCCGCGCTATTTCGCGCCGCAGATCATCCAGTACGCCAACACCCAGCTGAAGCATAAGATGCTGTTCGGCACGGACTTCCCGCTGATCCATCCGGACAAGTGGATGAAGGCGGCGGCCGACGTCGGCTTCAAGGAAGAAGTGATGCCGCTGATCATGAAGGAGAATGCGGCGAAGGTCCTGGGCATCGAGTGATGCGTCCATGACCGATCCGGCCGATATTCGCGCATGGCAGCGCCTGTCCCCCCGGATCACGACATCCGGACGGCTGGAGGACAAAGATTTGGCCCGGCTTGCGGATATCGGCGTGCGGCATGTGATCAATCTGGCGCTTTCCGATCATGCGGAAGCGCTGGCGGATGAAGGCGAAAAGCTCGCCGCGCAGGGCATCGGCTATACCCATATCCCCGTGCCGTTCGATGCGCCGACGCAGGATCATTATGCCCGCTTCTTGATGGCGCTTGAGCGGGACGACGCGCCGGTCCATGTCCATTGCATCATGAACCAGCGCGTGGCCTGTTTTTTCTATCGCTATCACCGCGGTCGCGGCATGGCGGAACGGGATGCGCGCGCGATCATGGCGCAGCAATGGGTGCCCGATACGATCGATCACCCCGCGGCAAGGCCGTGGGCGGATTTCATTGCACAGGAGGGTGCCGCATGAGCCTGGCCGGAAGCCATATCGCCGTTACCGGGGCATCTTCGGGCATCGGGCTTGCCACGGCCCAATTGCTGGCCCGGCGCGGGGCGAAGGTTTCGCTGATTGCGCGGCGCAAGGAAGCGTTGGAGGAAGCCGCCGCGAATATCGGCAAGCATGCGGCCGGCTTTGCCGCCGATGTGGGCGACAAGGATCAGCTCGAAGCGGCGCTGGACGCAGCGGCGGCGCATTTCGGCCCGATTACCGGCCTGTTCGCCAATGCCGGCGCCACGGGCGGGTTTACACCTGCAGTGGATTTTCCCGCCGACACGTTCGATGAGACGATCAGGGTCAATCTGACCAGCGTGTTCTGGGCGATCCAGAAGGTGCTGCCCGCGATGATCGAGGCGCAGAGGGGCGCGATCCTGGTGACGGGCAGCCTGGGGAGCAAGCGCGGCATGGCGATGAACCCGGCCTATGTCGCCTCCAAGCATGGCGTGCTCGGCCTGGTCCGGGCGATCGCGGTGGAGATGGCGCCGCACGGCATCCGCGCCAATTGCGTCCTTCCCGGCTTCATCCGCACCGAGGCGCTGGAGCGTATTCCGGCGGAGCAGCGCAGCCAGATCGAAAACCGGGTTCCGCAGCGGCGCATGGGCAGCGCGGATGAATTGGCGGAAGTTGCGGCCTTTCTGCTATCGGACGCTGCGAGTCACGTGACCGGGCAGGATTGGGCCGTGGATGGCGGCGTGCTCGAATCGATCGAAGTTTGAAAGAATTGGGAGAACGAATATGCGCGCATGGTTGATGCCGGCCGGTACCGACACTTTCGAAAAGCTCTATCAGGAAACCTTGCCTGATCCCGAGCCGGGCCCGGGCGAAGTGCTGATCGCGCCCAAGGCATGGTCGCTCAACTACCGCGATTTCGCGATCATCAACGGCACCTATTTCGGCGGCCCGCTGACCAAGCCGGGGGTTCCGCTGTGCGACGGCGCAGGCGAAGTCGTGGCGGTCGGCGAAGGGGTGACGCGCTTCAAGGCGGGCGACCGGGTGCAGAGCACCTTCTTCATCGATTGGGTGGACGGCCCGCCGCGCGCGGTTCCGGCGCTGGGCGACGGCACCATGCCGGGCATGTTCGCCGAACTGGTCGTGCTGCCGCAGAACGCCGTTGTGCCGATGGCCGAAAGCCTGGATTTCGCGCAGGCGGCCTGTCTGCCTTGCGCAGGCGTGACGGCGTGGAACGCGCTGTGCGAAGGCCCGCGGCCGATCAAGGCGGGCGAAAAGGTGCTGGTGCTGGGCACTGGGGGCGTATCCATGCTCGCATTGCAGATCGCCCGTGCCAGCGGCGCCGAAGTGATCGCGACATCCTCTTCCGATGCCAAGCTGGAGAAGGTGCGCGCGATGGGTGCGGCGCACACGGTGAATTACAAGAGCGTGCCCGAATGGGGCGCGCATGTGCTTGAGAAGTTCGGCGGCGTGCACAAGGTGGTCGAAGTGGGCGGTGCGGGAACGGCCGCGCAGAGCATGGCGGCTCTGACGATGGAAGGCGAAGTCGCGATCATCGGCGTGCTTTCGCCCGAAGGCGGCCCCAATCCGCGGGGGCTGATGCTCAATGCCGGGCTGATGCGTGGTATCTATGTGGGCTCTGCGGCGATGGCGCAGCGGCTTAATGCCGCGGTCGATGCCAACGGGATCGAACCGGCGATCGGCAAGCGCTTCTCCTTCGACCAGGCGATCGAGGCCTATGCCCATGCCTGGGGGCCGGACAGCTTCGCAAAGACGGTGATCGAACTGGGTTGAACCGGCGCCGAGAAATTACACATGTTAAATTAAATCGCCAATTTTGACACGGGTCAATGGAGCTGGGCGGCCGGGTCACGTAATTCTGAAACACGGGGGCGAAGTGCCGCGCAGGCGCGCAATTCGCCCAGTGATAGAGAAGTTCGCCTGCGCCGCCCCGGCGCGAAAGGAGAGGTGGTTCCATGTGGGAAGTTCGGGTCAGCCCTTGCGGCAATTTCGATAATGCTGCCCGCCAGTACAAGCACATCAAGGTGGAACCCATGGCCGCCGCCATGGGCGCCGAAGTGGTTGGCGTGCGCTTCTCGGAGCTGAACGACGAAGGCTTTGCGGAGCTGCAGGACGCGCTTTGGCGGCACAAGATGCTGTTCGCGCGGGACCAGCATCTCAGCCACGGGGAACATTACGAATTTTCTCAGCGCTGGGGCCCGTTCGGCGTCGATGCCTATACCAAGGGCACGCCCGGCTTTCCCGATCTGCACCCGCTGATCAAGGAAGCCGATACCAGCGCGGCGGCCGTGTTCGGCGGCGGCTGGCACACCGATTCACCGTTCCTGGAAAAGCCGCCCAGCGTGACCATCCTGCGCAGCGTGCAATCCCCGCCCTATGGCGGCGATACCACCTGGGCCAATTGCGCGCTCGCCTTCCAGAAGCTCAGCCCGGCCTACCGCGAAATGCTGCGGCCGCTGAAAGTCCACATGTCCGCGGCGAACAATTACGCCACGCAGCAGAAGCTGCTGGGCGATGCGATCCCCTTTGCCAATATGGACGAGTTCAAGGCCGGGATTGCCGGCCAGTTCCACCCGCTGGTGCGCAAGCATCCGGTGACCGGCGAGGAATCGCTGTTCGTGGACGAGAATTATTCGACCGGGATCGAAGGCATGACCACGTTCGAGGCCAAGCCGATCCTGGATTATCTGGTCAGCCATATCCTGCAGCACGCCTTCACCTGCCGTCTGCGCTGGCAGGACGGGACCGTGGCGATGTGGGACAACCGGCTGGTGCTGCATCTGGGGCCGAACGATTATGACGGTTTCCGGCGCGAGATGTACCGCACGACGGTGGAAGGGGAGGTTCCCCTTCCCGCCGATGGCACGCCCGTTCCCGATGAAGAGGCGGCATATGCAATCGGGCAGCATCTCTATCCGGTGGCCCAGGCATCCTGATCCCCCGGGCCGCTGCCGAATTTAGTCGGCGAAGAAGTTGAGCTCCAGCAGGATATTGTTGGGGTCCGCCGTGAAGATCTGCCGCAGGTTGATCGCGGAGACGAGGTTTTCCTCGTAATCGGCGCCCATCTCGTCGAGCCGGCCTTTCACAATTTCATAGCCCTGGCATTTCAGCGCGACATGGTGAAGCGCGCCGGTCAATTCGCCCGGCTGGACTTCCCTGTCATAGGTGCGGGGGCAATCCACCGTGTTGATATGGATGATCGCGCGGTCTTGTGCATCGAACATCCAGGTGGCGTTCTGGGGCGTCAGCGGCGGCGGTGCGTCGCGGCGTTCAAGCTCCAGCAGGTCGCTATAGAAGCGCGCCGTTTCGTCCATGCGGTCGGTAATGATATTCACATGGTCGAGTGCTTCGACATTCATGCGGACTCTCCTTTTTCTCGAGAAGGATTTTCCCTTGCAGCCTTAGCTCATTATTGTATGTGCCACATACAATTTTCGCATATATGATTCTTTCAC
>JAUIFP010000142.1 GCA_030430365.1 Alphaproteobacteria bacterium
CCGGGGCAAGAAGGTCGCCGACCTTCTGGGCCGGGGCGGTTCCAAAGAAGCGGAGGCAGAAGCCGACGCTGCGGCCCTGACGGAGTAATCGATCATGGCGAAAATCAAGATCAAGCAGATCGGTTCGCCGATCCGCCGGCCCGAAAAGCAGAAGCAGATTCTCGTCGGTCTCGGCCTTGGCAAAATGCACAAGGTGGTGGAAGTCGAGGATACGCCTGAAATTCGCGGGGCGATCGCCAAGCTGCCGCATATGGTGGAAGTGGTCGGCTAAATTTCGCGGCGGGGAGAAGTCCGTTCTCCCCCGTCATTCCCGCGAAGGCGGGACTCCGGGATGCCAGGCGCGCGCATCCCTGGGCATAGCAACCGGGCCCCCGCAGGGCGGGGATCTATTAAAGCGAGTGCATAGAAATGAAACTGAACGACATCCGTGACAATGCCGGTGCCCGCAAGGGCCGCATGCGTGTGGGCCGTGGCATCGGCTCCGGCAAGGGCAAGACTGCCGCACGCGGCCAGAAGGGCCAGAAGAGCCGTTCCGGCGTTGCCGTGAAGGGCTTCGAAGGCGGCCAGATGCCGCTCCACATGCGGATCCCGAAGCGCGGCTTCAACAATCCCTTTGCCAAGGACTTTGCCGAGGTGAACCTGGGCATGGTGCAGAAATTCATCGACGCCAAGAAGCTCGACGCCAAGAAGGTGATCGATCAGGAAGCCCTGCAGGCTGCCGGTCTTGCCCGTGGCGGCAAGGATGGCGTGCGTCTGCTCGGCAAGGGCGAAATTACCGTCAAGGCCAATTTCAAGGTTGCCGGCGCCAGCAAGGGCGCAGTGGCTGCTGTGGAAAAGGCTGGCGGCTCCGTAGAGGTGGTTGCGCCTGCAAAGGCCGCTTCCGCCGAGGCACCGGCTGCCGAAGCGACCGAATAGTCCGGGATTTTTGCGGGTGGGGGTGTTTGCATCTCCGCCCGCTCCCTATATGGGCAGGCCTGGATTTGAGGGGAGGGGCGGCAAGTGCCGGTTCGCCCAGTGAAGGTTTAGCGATCCGATGGCATCACGCGCCGACAATATTGCAAGCAATCTGAGCCTCGCCAATTTTTCAAAGGCGACGGAGCTCAAGCAGCGCATCTGGTTTACGATCGGTGCGCTGATCATATTCCGCTTCCTCAGCTTCGTACCGCTGCCGGGGGTCAATCCGCTGATCCTGGAAGATCTGTACGATCAGACGCGCGGCGGCATTCTCGACCTGTTCAACACTTTCTCGGGCGGCAGCCTGGAGCGCATGAGCATCATTGCGCTGGGCATCATGCCTTACATCACCGCGTCTATCGTGGTGCAGCTTGCCGCGGCGCTTCACCCGACGCTCGCCGCGATCAAGAAAGAGGGCGAAAGCGGGCGCAAGAAGCTCAACCAATATACGCGCTATGGCGCCGTTTTCCTGACCGCGATCCAGGGCTGGTTCCTGGCTTCCGGGCTTGAAAGCTATGCCGCGCAAAGCGGGTTGGAAGCGGTCGTCGATCCGGGATATATGTTCCGCATCGTCGCGGTGATCAGCCTGGTCGGCGGTACCATGTTCCTGTTGTGGCTGGGTGAGCAGATCACCAGCCGCGGCATCGGTAACGGCGTTTCGCTGATCATCATGGCCGGCATCGTCGCCCAGTTCCCGACTTTCACGGCCAATCTGTTCGAAGGCGGCCGTTCGGGTTCGATTAGCCCGGCGATCATCATCGGCTTCGTTGTCATGGTCGTCGCCCTGATTCTGCTGATCTGCTACGTCGAACGTGCACAGCGCCGGCTGCTGATCCAGTATCCCAAGCGAGCCAGCCAGCACGGCATGATGCAGGCGGATCGCAGCCATTTGCCGCTCAAGCTCAACACCTCGGGCGTCATTCCGCCGATCTTCGCCAGCTCGCTGCTGCTGCTGCCGCTCACGATCAGTCAGTTCGCCGGCAATTCGGTCGATACCGAAAGCATGTCGGGCCAGGTGATCGTGACGCTGAACCAGTATCTGCAGCACGGCCAGCCGCTTTATATGTCGCTCTATGCGGCAGGGATTATCTTCTTCTGCTTCTTCTACACGGCAGTGGTGTTCAATCCGGAGGAAACGGCCGACAATCTGAAGCGCAATGGCGGCTTCATCCCGGGCATCCGTCCGGGCAAGAACACCGCCAGCTATCTCGATTATGTGCTGACGCGCATCACCGTGGTCGGGGCGATCTATCTCACGGTGGTCTGCGTCGTTCCGGAATATATGATCGCGCAGACGGGCATTCCGTTGTTCCTCGGCGGCACCAGCCTGCTGATTGTCGTCAACGTCACGGTCGATACGATTACGCAGATCCAGTCGCACTTGCTGGCGCACCAGTATGGTGACCTGATCAAGAAGGCGAAGCTGAAAGGCCGCATACGATAGAAACCGGCATGGGCCGGAGGCGATCCGGCCCGAATGCCGCAATTTTGGGTTGAGCCAATGAATATCATCCTTCTCGGACCGCCCGGCGCGGGCAAAGGTACCCAGGCAACCAGGCTGGTCGAACGCTACGGGATGCGCCAGCTTTCCACCGGCGACATGCTGCGCGCGGCGGTGAAGGCGGAAACCCCGACGGGCCTGAAGGTCAAGGCGATCATGGAAGCGGGCGAGCTCGTTTCCGACGAAATCGTCTCCGCGCTTATTTCCGACGAGTTGGAAGCGCTTAGCCCGCAGACCGGGGTGATCTTCGATGGCTATCCGCGTACGGCGGAGCAAGCCCATTCGCTGGACGACATCCTGGCCAAGCATCGCCGCAAGCTGGACCGCGTGGTCGAGCTCGCCGTGGACGAGGATGCACTGGTCGAACGGATCACCGGGCGTTTCACCTGTGCGAAATGCGGTGAAGGCTATCACGACGTGCACAAGCTGCCCCGCAGCGCGGGCGTGTGCGACAAATGCGGCAATGGCGAATTCAAGCGCCGGCCCGACGATACGGAGGAAACCGTGCGTACCCGCATGGCCGAATACCGCGCCAAGACCGCGCCGATCCTGCCGATCTATGAAGGGCGCGGGATTGTCGAGCGGGTCGACGGCATGGCCGATATCGACGAAGTCAGCGCTTCGATCGAAACGGTCCTCGGCCTCGGGAGCTAGGCCCGGCCGATCGCGCGATCGGCTCGCTTCGGCGGCGGCTCGCGGGGCCGGATTTTGACCGCGGATCGCGACTAGGGTATAAGGATATTAACGTCATACAGAGTGACCGCTCGGTGCGGGGGTTTCCCTTTGCGCCCAGCTTGCTGTTGACGGCGGCTTCGAATCGCCCTAAGCCGCCAAGCATTCGACAGGTACGGGTAAGTCCGGCAGGCGGCAGTTGCGCGCCATCCGGGCTTTTTGCTGTGGAGAGGCAACCCGGATTTGGCGAGTTTAACATCGCGTTGAGATAGAGGCGCCCGTTTCTGGCGGGA
>JAUIFP010000050.1 GCA_030430365.1 Alphaproteobacteria bacterium
AGCCCCCGTCATTCCCAGACGGAACGCTGCGATCAACACGAATAGAGAAGCGATGAAGAGGAAGGGATAGGACGTCTGGAAGAAGACTGCAGCCGTCCCCGCTGAACCCACACCCATGATTGCGAGCCATTCCGCCAGCCTGTTGCGCTCCGGCATGCGCAGGCCGCGAATTGCAGGCGCCAGAACCAGTATGAGCGGAGCCACGATCAGCATTCCCAAAGCATCCGAAGATGCCCAGCTCAGCCAGTTCTCGACATAGGCCGCCGGGTCCGAGATCGAAAGCACGGACGCCGCCAGCGTCGCGGAGATCACAGGTGCCAAAAGCCCGCCGAAGACAGCGAACCAGCCCAGTGTCCTGATATCGCTGAGGTCGGGCGAAGAACCCGTCACCCGGCGAACCGCAACATATACGATCGCCACTTCCAGCATATTGCAAAGCGCAAGCCCGGCCGCCTGAATCAATGAATCCCCGACAAGCAGGCCGACGCCGGCATTGGCTATTCCGCATGTCAGCAGAAACGGCCAGACGGCCTCCCACGGTTTGCGCAGGATCATCGCAACCAGAAAGGCATTCGGCAGCCACAGCGCGGCAATGCGCCCCGTACCGCGCGTCAGCGTAATGCCGTACCACGCAAGCAGAGCAAATCCGGCCGAGACCAGGATGAGCGCGAGAACGAAACTGCCAGCGCCCTGTTTTCGATTGTCAGCAGCCATTATCAAGCCGGAACACTCCATGCGGACCAATTCCGCCGGTCTGCCCGAACTCAGACTTCAATATAGTTAACCTGCAGACGAACCGATCGAATAACCCATGGAAACCGGGACACGCTTTGCGGCGCGACTGAAGGTAAATGCGGCCGATTGGGCCGATTGCCTGCAGGTACCGTTGCGTTCGCAACCCAAACAAAGTTAGGGTGAGCAACCCCCCAGCCAACCATGGAATTGTTTTGGCGCGTATTATTCTAGCTGAAGATGACGAGCTTATCGGCCAGATCGTAGTCGACCGGTTTTTCGAGGCAGGCCATGCAGTTGGCTGGCTGAAAGACGGCAAGGAAGCGCTGGATGCCATGCTTTTCCGTGCGCCCGACCTGGCAATTCTGGATCAGAACATGCCGACGATGAGCGGCAATCTGGTGCTTCGCCAGATGCGCTCAAGCGAAGAGCTCGTCATGGTACCGGTATTGATGCTCACAGCTGTCGCCGGCGAAAGCGACCAGAAGATCGCCTATTATGACGGGGCCGACGACTACGTAACCAAGCCTTTCGATCCCGATCACTTGCTGCTTCGCGCGGAAAATCTGCTCGAGGGGAAGATCAGGCGCACTTCCGGAGAAATCGTGCCTGATTAGGCGCACCCTTCCACGCCCCTAGCTTCCGATACGCGTAACCATGATCCGCATTTGAGCATCGGGGCTTCCCGAAAGCTGGATCGCGTGATCGCCCGCAGCAAGTTCGAAATCCACGATCTTGCGGATGCCCGAGCAGGCGGGCCCATGCCCGTGCGCGGTTGAAGCGGTGCGCGTCCCGCCGCTGACCACGTCGATCCAGGCGGCCTTGTCCAGCGCGATCCGATAGGTCCCGGCGCGCTCCAAATGTAGCGCCGCGACCTGTCCAAAGCTGCCCTCCTGCGCCCGGCGCTCAGGCGGCAGTCTGTATGCCACCTCGTCTGACGGAACCAAGACCAGATCGTAGGCGGCACCGGGCTCCAGCTGTCCCTTCCCGTTTGCCGGAGCGCTCTGCGGATCGGCCCAGGCGGAATATTCGGCCGGCACGGAATACCCATCCGGGCAGTCCTGCGCCTGCGCGGCCAGTGGCGCGGAGAATATCGAAGCGGCAAGAACGAGACGGCGCATAGGGGCATTTTCCTTGATACTATATTTGACGGAATATAGCACTACTATATACCACAGTATATAGCGAGTCCCGCTGAGACATTCATTCCCAACCCATGAGGAACCATGCGCCATACCCTGCCGGCCGCTTCCGGCCTGTTCGCCCTGCTTTGCCTGCCCGCCCCTGCCGCCGCTCAGGAAGATGCGGATGCCCGTTTCGAACTCGGCCAGATCGTCGTCAGCGCAGAGGCCACCGGCGGCGCCTCCATCGCCAGCGAGACGCTCGACAAGGAGGCAATCGAAGCCTTCAACCGCAACAGCCTGGACGACGCATTGCAATTGCTGCCGGGCGTTGTGGCGGCGAATAGCGGCGGATCGCGCAACGAGCGGCTGGTGTTCGTGCGCGGTTTCGACCGGTTTCAGGTGCCGCTCTCGATCGACGGCATCCGCGTCTACCTTCCGGCGGACAACCGGCTCGACTTCGGGCGCTTCCTAACTCCCGACATTGCCGAGATTCAGGTGGCGAAGGGCTATGCCTCCGTGCTGGACGGGCCCGGCGCCATGGGCGGCGCGATCAATCTGGTGACCCGCAAGCCCACGCGCAAATGGGCGGCCGAATTTCGCGGCGTACTCGATCTCGATCGGGATGGCGGATATGCGGGCTATACCGGCTTCGCCCTGCTCGGCACCCGGCATGAAAGCTGGTACGCGCAGGCCAGCTTCGCACGAAGCTTCCGCGATCACTGGGACCTGCCCGGCGATTTCCAGCCGGCCCTGAATGAAGATGGCGGCGCGCGCGATTTCTCCCGCACGGAAGACTGGCGGCTGAACCTCAAGGCTGGCTTCACGCCCAATGCGCGGGACGAATATTCGATCAGCTATACGCGGCAGGAAGGATCGAAGCTGGCGCCTCTCCACATCTCCTCCAGCAACAACCGCGTGCTGCGCAACTGGACCTGGCCGGAATGGAATATCGAAAGCCTGTATTTCCTCTCCACCACCGCGCTGGGCGACAGCGCAACGCTCAAGACGCAGGCCTTCAAGAGCAATTATTACAACATGCTGCGTGCCTATGACGACCGCACGCTCAGCAGCCAGACGATGGGCCGCGCCTTCGACAGCCCCTATGACGACATGGCGGCGGGGGGTTCGCTGCAACTGGAGCTGGGCCTTGGCGCACGCAATGTGCTGAGCCTTGCCGCCCATTTCCGGCGCGACGAACATGAGGAGAGCCAGACTTCGCATCCCGACATACCGGGATCCATGCCGGAACCGGTGCAGCAGAGCCTGGAGAAGAGCTGGAGCGCCGCCGTAGAGGACCGCTACGCCATATCGGGCGCTCTCTCTGCGACCCTGAGCTTCAGCTATGACTGGCGCACCCTGGAAAAAGCCCAGGAATATGACGAAGATCTGCCGCAGCCGCTGTTCGAATTCCCGCTGAAGGACGCCGAAGGCTGGAATGCGCAAGGCAGGGTGGATTGGAAGGGTGGCAATCGCCGCTCCGCCTATGCCGCGCTGTCATCGCGCATCCGCTTTCCCACCCTGTTCGAACGTTTCAGCAGCCAATTCGGCACGGCAGAGCCCAATCCGGGGCTCGATCCCGAACGCGCAACCAATCTGGAGATCGGCGGAGCAACGCGGCTGGGCCAGGTCCGCCTGAGCGGCGCGGCCTATTATAGCTGGCTGAGCGACGCGCTGGTCACCATCCGCACCGCCGAAAACCTCAACCGGCGCGAGAATATCGGGTCGGCCGATTATTACGGTTTCGAATTGTCGCTCGAACTGCCGTTGACGGGCGACCTCGATGCCGGGTTCAACTACAGCTACATTCATCGCAGCTTCGATCTGGGCAAGGCCCCGATCGGCGGCTTCATCCGCGAATTCCGCCTGACGGACGTCCCTGCCCATTCCGGCATAACCTGGATCGACTGGACCCCGGTGGCCGGCCTGGACATCCGCCCTGCCCTGGAGTTCGCCTCCGACCGCCCGACCGTGGATGCTGCAACCGCCAATGGCGATGCGCCTGTCTATTTCGAACTGGACGGCTATGTCACAGCGTCGCTGAGGGCCGACTATGCGTTCGGGGGCGGCCTCTCGCTCGGCCTGGGCGCGCGCAACCTGTTCGACGCCAACTATCTCCTGACGGATGGATTTCCGGAGCCTGGCCGGTCATTCTTCATCGTCGCGCGGGCGCGCTATTGAATGGGGGGAACGGCCAATCGTTGCCCCCGCTTAGGAGGAACTCGTCTGGCATAGAGCCGCGGCGTCAGTCGGAGCTTCTGACCACCCCCAGCGCCAGCATGTCGCCTTCGCTATCCTCTATGTCCTAACGCAAGGCCGATCCGGCGCTGCCGTAAACGACATGCGCCCAAACCCTTCCGCGCGAAAGTCGGTTCCAACGAAAATCGTGCCGCTCATCAACCTTGGCCCTCCCAATCTGACAATGCCGCGGCAATACCGTTTCGTCCGAAGCCGGGACAAGGCGAACAGGGCGCATCCCGTCTCGACAGCAGCACCGTTTTCCGAAAGATTGAAACGATGGAATCCCAGCTGCACATTCCCTATTTGCGGGAAGCGATCGTCTTTCTGGTGGTGGCCGGATTGGCGGTGCCCCTGCTTCAGCGCAAGCTCAGCCCGGTTCTGGGATACCTGCTGATCGGCGGGATCATCGGCCCCTTCGGGCTGGGCCTGCTGGCGGGTGACAGCCCGTTGATCGCAGCCCTGGTGATTAGCGACCTGGAAGGGGTGCGCGCCCTGGCCGAGATCGGGGTGATCTTTCTCCTCTTCACCATCGGCCTGGAACTGTCGCTCGACCGGTTATGGTCGATGCGCCGGCTGGTTTTCGGCCTGGGCTCCGCGCAAATCGTGCTGACGGGATCACTGATCGGGGCGTTCGCCTATTATTGGGGCCATTCCGCCGGGGCCGCGCTGGTTCTCGGCGCGTGTCTCGCCCTGTCGTCGACCGCCATTGTGACCCAATTGCTGATCGAGAAGCGCAGGCTGGGCACACCGGTCGGGCGTTCCGCCTTCTCGGTCCTCCTGATGCAGGATCTGGCCGTAGTGCCGATTCTGTTCATTGTCGGCGTGCTGGGCACCGTCACGGCCGGGGGCAGCGTGATCGGAGGACTGGCGCTGGCGCTGGGCGAAGCGGCCGTCACCGTGGTCGTGATCTATGCCGCAGGCCGGCTGCTGCTGCGCCCCCTGCTGCGGGCCGTGGCGCAAACCGGAAGCCGGGAAGCCTTCATGGCCGTCATCCTGCTGATCGCGCTGGGCACCGCGGCCATTACCGGAATGGTCGGCCTGTCCATGGCGCTGGGGGCCTTCCTTGCGGGACTGCTGATCGCCGAAACCGAATACCGCCATCAGGTCGAAATCGACATCGAACCGTTCAAGGGGCTGATGCTGGGACTGTTCTTCGTATCGGTCGGGATGGGAATCGACTGGCGCGTATTAGGGCAGGAGCCGTTCTGGATCGCCGCATCCGTGATCGGCCTTCTCACGCTCAAGGCCTCAATCAATATTCTGCTGTTCCTCTTGTGGAAGCTGCCGTTTCACCGCGCCGCCGAAGCGGGCCTGTTGCTTTCCCAGGCCGGCGAATTTGCCTTTATCGTGGTCGGCCTGGCGATGGGGCTTGCCATCCTTCCCGAAAGCACCGGGCAATTCATGCTGATCGTGGCGGGCCTGACCATGATCCTCACGCCGGGGATCGCAGGGGCTGCCCGCAAGCTGGGCGAGAGGATCGAACATTGCCGCGCAAGCGAAACCGACAAGGAGGCGGCAGAGCGATATGCCGATCTTGAAGGACATGTCGTCATTGCCGGTTTCGGCCGCGTGGGACGCATGATCGCCTCCATGCTGGACAAGGAAGGTATTCCCTATCTCGCGATCGACAGAAATCCGGAGATTGCGTCCGAAGCCCGCAAAACCGGCCTTCCCGCCCGCTTCGGCGACGCATCGCGGCTGGAAGTGTTGCGCGCCGCCAGAGTGGACCATGCAAGCGCGCTAGTGATTACGCTGGGCGAGGAAGTGGCGACCGAGAACCTGACGAAGAGCATGCGCGAAGCCGCGCCGCATGTGCCGCTCTACGTCCGGGCGAGGGATACGGAGCAGGCAGAAAGGCTGGAGAATGCAGGGGCGACTGCCGCGGTTCCGGAAACGGTCGAGGCCAGCCTGCAGCTTGCCGGGCGCGTGCTGAGCGGTTGCGGGATCGAGGAAGAAGTGGTCCGCCAGCGCATCAAGCTGGAGCGGTAACGGGAAGGCCCGCCAGGCCGCCTGGGTGCGCCCTGACTAACGCCGCTGGCGCTCCATCAGTTCGATCAGCTCGTTGAACTTGGTGCGCTGCTCGCCCTCGTCGCCCGATGCGATGGCCTCGGCAACGCAGGTCGCCGCGTGGTCCTTCAAAACTTCGCTTTCCACCTTGGCCAGCGCGGACTTTACCGCCTGGAGCTGGGTCAGCACGTCGATGCAATAGCGCCCGTCCTCGATCATCTGCGCCACGCCGCGCACCTGGCCCGCAATACGGTTTAGCCGGTTCACCTTCTTCTTGGCGGTGTCTTCACAGTGCATTCGCGCTACCTCTTGAAATACCCCTAGGGGGTATATATTATGCGAGTCATGAGAAGGCAAGACATGCTCGGTGCGCACCCCATTTCCCGCCGCAGGTTGATTTCTGGCTCCGCAGCGCTCGCCGCGGCAACTGCTCTGCCTATGCCCGCATGGGCGACAGGTTCCAACCTTGCCGGGGCCCGAAAAGGTTTCGGAACGCTGCAGGGCGAGGATATCGGCCTGACCATTGCACGCAGCCACTTCGTAGCGGGCGGGCGCGGCGGCCATGCCGTTACAGTGAATGGCAGCATACCCGGTCCGATGATCCGCCTGCGCGAAGGCCAGAATGTCCGCCTGCATGTCAGCAACGAGCTGGAGGAGGACAGCTCCATTCATTGGCACGGCCTGCTGGTACCCTTCCAGTTCGATGGCGTGCCGGGCGTGAGCTTTCCCGGTATCCGGCCCGGCGAGACCTTCACCTATGAAATTCCGATCCGCCAATCGGGCACCTATTGGTGGCACAGCCATTCGGGCCTGCAGGAACAGCTGGGCCATTACGGTCCGCTGATCGTCGATCCAGCCGAAGGGTATGATGCGCAGTTCGAACGCGAATATGTGCTGCTGCTGAGCGATTTCACGCCGCTGCATCCGCATGACGTGATGCGCAAGCTCAAGGTCTCCGAAGGCTATTTCAACTACAACAAGCAGACCGCCACGAGCGGAGACATGCCGCCTTCCGAAAGAATTCGCTGGGGCGGCATGCGGATGGATCCCCGCGACATCTCGGATGTGACCGGCGCGACCTACACCTTCCTGGTGAACGGCCATGCACCGCAAGACGGCCTGGAATTCCTGTTCCAGCCGGGCGAGCGCGTCCGGCTGCGGATCATCAATGGCAGCGCCATGACCTTCTTCAACTTCCGCATTCCGGGCGTGCCGCTGACCGTGATCCAGGCGGATGGGCAGGATGTGCGCGACGTGGCCGTGGACGAATTGCAGATCGGCGTTGCCGAGACATACGATCTGATCGTCGAACCGAGCGCTGGTGCGCATACGATCGTGGCCGAAGCGATGGACCGTTCCGGGATGGGGCTGGCGACGCTCACTTCCGTCGCCGGAGAGCGAGCAGAGGTGCCTCCCCTGCGCGAACCCGTGACGCTGACCATGGCCGATATGGGCATGGCTTCGATGGATATGGAGGGCATGGATCACGGCTCCGGCAGCGGCGCGATGGACCATTCGATGCGCGACATGTCAAAGCTGCCGGCGGATGCGCAAGGCGCAGGCGTGGACATGGTATCGCCAATGCCGATGGACCGCATGGATTCGCCGGGGCTCGGCCTGGACAAGGTTCCGCACCGCGTGCTGCGCTATACCGACCTCGTATCGAAACGGCCCAACCCCGTGCGCCCGCCCGAACGCAGCCTGCAGATCCACCTGACCGGCAATATGGAGCGCTATATGTGGTCGTTCGACGGCAAGAAGTTCTCCGCCGTGACCGACGATCCCGTCCGCTTCGGCTATGACGAACGGGTGCGGGTGACACTGGCCAACGATACGATGATGGCTCACCCGATCCATCTGCACGGGCACTTCTTCGAACTGGTCAATGGCGCGGCGGAAACGCACCAGCCGAAAAAGCACACGATGATCGTGCAGCCGGGCGGAACCGCCACCTTCGATCTTACCGCCAATGAGCCGGGCGACTGGGCCTTCCACTGCCACCTGCTGTATCACATGCATGCCGGCATGATGCAGGTCGTCACCGTGCGGCCCTTCCCGGAAGGAGACGCTTGATGCGCGCACTTCTTCTGGCCAGCATCACCCTCGCCGTGCCTGCTGCGGCCCAGGATCATGACGCCCATGCCAGCCACGCCATGCCCTCCGCGAGCGACGCACAAACGGGACCGGAGGATGATGCCCACGCCGAACGTGGCAGCATGGAACAGGAAGGGATGGACCATTCTGCAATGGATCATTCTTCCATGGACCACTCGAAGATGGATCATGGATCGACGGATCACTCCCAGATGGATCACGGCACCATGGACCATTCTGCAATGGATCACGGCGCCTCCGCTACTCTGCAAGCATCCGGCCCGCCGCCGCGTGCGTTCGAAGGACCGGAGCATGCCGCCGACACGATTTACGGTACGGAAGCCATGGCGCCATCACGCGAGGCGGTCGCGCGCGAAAATGGCGAGTTCACCGGCGGCACCATCATGCTGGAACGGCTCGAGGCACGGATCGTGGACGGCGAAGACCTGTATCTGTGGGACGCGCAAGGCTGGTATGGCGGCGACATCGACAAGCTTTGGTTCAAGAGCGAGGGCGAAGGCGCATTCGGCAGCAATGTCGAGAGCGCCGAGGTCCAGGCGCTGTGGAGCCACGCGATCGGCCCCTGGTTCGATGTCCAGGCCGGTGCGCGCTACAATTTCGAGCCTGACAGCCGCGGCCATGCCGTGCTCGGCCTGCAAGGCCTTGCGCCCTATATGTTCGAAGTCGATGCCGCCGCCTTTCTTGCCGATACCGGCGATGTTACCGCGCGGATCGAGGCCGAATACGATCAGCGCATCACGCAGCGCCTGATCCTTCAGCCGCGCGCCGAAGTGAACCTGTCGGCACAGGACGTGGCGGCGCGCAATCTCGGCTCCGGAGTGACCTCGATCGAGGCCGGCGTGCGCCTGCGCTATGAGATCGCCCGCGAATTCGCGCCCTATATCGGCGTGGGGTACGAGGCGAAGCTGGGCGAAACGGCGGACATTGCCCGCGCCGACGGCGAAGACCCCGACAGCTTTTCTCTGCTACTCGGCCTCAGGGCCTGGTTCTAAAACTCAAGGAGAACCCACATGAAAGCTTCCCTTATCCGCGGCCGCGCCGCCATCGGCGGCGCCATTCTGCTCGCTGCATGCGGACAGGCGGCCCAGGCCGCCGAAATGGTGATGTTCCGCGATCCGAACTGCGGCTGCTGCGAAGAATGGGCCAAGCATGTGCATGCAGGCCTGAAGCAGGAAGTCAAAGTGCGTCAGGATCGCCCCATGGCCCAGGTCAAGGCGGAAATGGGTGTGCCGGGGGACTTGCGCTCTTGCCACACGATGGAAGTTGGCGGGTACGTTATTGAAGGGCATGTGCCCGCGCGCGAAATCGCAAGATTGCTTGCAGAGCGTCCAGCCGATGTGAAGGGGCTTGCCGTTGCAGGCATGCCGGCAGGTTCGCCGGGGATGGAAATGGGCGACTTCAAGCAACCCTATCAGGTCATCGCTTTCGGCGATTTTGGCCAGCGCGTTTACGCCAGTTACAACTAAGCCTTCCCCGAAAGTAGCCGCACTATGGTTCACGATCATTCACAATGCGATCACGCAACGTCATCGCCTGCCGGCGGCGTCGCGACCGATCCGGTCTGCGGGATGGATGTGACGATTGCCGGTGCCGAGCATGTGGCGGAGCATGCGGGTGACAAATACTATTTCTGCTCGGCCGGATGCCATGAAAAGTTCTCCGCCGATCCGGAGCATTACCTGTCAGGCGCGCACAAACAGGCAGCGCAAGATGTCCCCGAAGGCACGATCTATACTTGCCCGATGCATCCGGAGATCCGCCAGGTAGGGCCAGGCAATTGCCCGATCTGCGGCATGGCGCTGGAGCCCGAAACCGTCTCCCTGGACGAAGGGCCGGATCCCGAACTGGTCGATATGCGCCGGCGCTTCTGGTGGAGCGCGCTCTTCACCGTCCCGCTGTTCCTCTATGCGATGGGCGAAATGATCCCGGCGCTCGGCCTACACAGGCTCGTCGATCCCCGCTTGGCGCAATGGCTGCAGTTCGCATTGGCAACGCCGGTTGTGCTGTGGGGCGGATGGCCGTTCTTCGTGCGCGCATGGCAATCGCTTAGGACGCGCAATCTCAACATGTTCACGCTTATCGGCCTTGGCGTGGCCGTGGCCTATCTCTTCAGCCTGGCTGCCACGGCGGCTCCGGGACTGTTCCCCCCTGCATTCCGCGATCATTCGGGCCGCGTTGGCGTCTATTTCGAAGCGGCGGCCGTTATCACCACGCTGGTGCTGCTGGGGCAGGTGCTGGAACTCAAGGCGCGCGGATCGACCTCCAGCGCACTCCGCGCCTTGCTGGAACTCGCGCCGCCTTCTGCCCTGAAAATCTTCGGCCCCGGCGACGAGCGCGAAGTCTCCCTGGACCAGCTATCCGAAGGCGACCGGCTGCGCGTGCGCCCCGGAGACAAGGTGCCCGTGGACGGCGTGCTCGAAGAAGGATCGAGCAATATCGATGAATCCATGATCAGCGGCGAACCGCTGCCGGTTGCCAAGGCCGCAGGCGACACGGTGATCGGCGGCACCGTCAACCAGACCGGCGGCTTCGTGATGAAGGCAACCGGCGTGGGCAAGGACACGATGCTGTCCAAGATCGTGCAAATGGTGGCAGAGGCGCAGCGCAGCCGCGCGCCGATCCAGCGCCTTGCCGATACGGTGGCCGGATGGTTCGTGCCCTCGGTCGTGGCCGCAGCAACGGTGACATTCGTCGTCTGGAGCATCTGGGGGCCGAGCCCGGCGCTCGCCTACGCTCTGGTCAACGCGATTGCCGTGCTGATCATCGCCTGCCCCTGCGCGCTGGGCCTCGCCACCCCGATGTCGATCATGACCGGCACCGGCAAAGGTGCACAGCACGGCATCCTGATCCGCAACGCCGAAGCGCTGGAGACGCTGGAAGGCATCGATACGCTGGTGGTCGACAAGACCGGCACGCTCACCATGGGCAGGCCCGACCTTGTGGCCGTTACGCCTTACGGCGGTTTTTCCGAGGAAGAGCTGCTGACATTGGCCGCTGCGGTCGAACAGGGCAGCGAACATCCGCTGGGCGCCGCGATTGTCGAAGAGGCGAAGGCCCGCGGCATCGCGATAGAGGAAGCTACCGATCTTGCCTCCACCACCGGCCAGGGCATCGAGGCGAGCGTTTCGGGCAAGCGCGTGGCGATCGGCAATGAGAAACTGATGCGCGGCATCGGCACGGCGGATGAAGGCTGGCTGGCCAGCGCCGAAGAAGGCCGCGGCAAGGGCCAGACCGTGATGTTCGTTTCGGTGGACGGCAACCCTGCCGGATTGCTGGCAGTGGCGGATCCGATCAAGGAAACCACACCGGCCGCGATCAAGGCGATCCATCGGCGCGGCATCCGCATCGTGATGCTCACGGGTGACAGCCGTGCAACCGCGGACGCCGTGGCGCGCCAGCTGGGCATTGACGAGGTGGAGGCGAATGTCTCGCCCGAGGACAAGCATCGCAAGATCGAGGAATTGAAGCGGGATGGCCGGAAGGTTGCCATGGCGGGCGACGGGATCAACGACGCCCCGGCGCTGGCGGCAGCGGATGTCGGCATCGCCATGGGCACCGGCACGGATGTGGCGATGGAAAGCGCAGGCGTTACGCTGGTGCGCGGCGACCTGCTGGGCGCAGCCCAGGCGATCCAGCTATCGCGCGCAACGATGCGGAATATCCGCCAGAACCTGCTCTTCGCCTTCGGCTACAACACGCTGGGCATACCGCTGGCCGCCGGAGTGCTTTATCCTGCCTTCGGCCTGTTGCTCAGCCCGATGATCGCCGCTGCCGCGATGAGCCTGAGTTCGGTCTCCGTCATCGGCAATGCACTGCGCCTAAGGCGGCTGCAACTCGACAGCGGTGCATAGGCTTGGCGCCTGGCCGCGAATAATCGCGGCGCAGCGCGCAAAAACAAGTGTCCCAGCCATCGCGGCTGGTGTAGCCCGACAAATGCAATGATCGCGCGGCTCCAATCGATCTGGCTTTCCATCAAAGCCAGCTACTGGTTCTACCCTGCGCTGTTTGCGCTCATCGGTTTCCTGCTGGGCATGATGCTGGTCTATCTCGACCGGATCGGTGCGACCGGCTGGCTGCAGCACATTGAGGGCTACCATCCCGCCAGCCCCGAAGGCGCCAGCAACATGCTGACCGTGATTTCCGGTTCGATGATCGGTGTGGCATCGACCGTATTTTCGATCACGATTGCGGCCGTGGCTTATGCCAGCGGAACATACGGGCCGCGCCTGCTGACCAATTTCATGGAAGACAAGGGCAACCAGCTCAGCCTGGCGGCCTTCATCGGTACCTTCGTTTACGCCATCACCGTCTTGCGCGCCGTGCGAGCCGTTGACGAGACGGCCCTGGCCGCAGCCGAGAGCGCCGGAGCATCTGGCGATCTATCCGGCTTCGTGCCGCAATTGGCGCTGCTGGTGGCTTTCGTGCTGATGATGCTCTCCGTGGGCGTGCTGGTCTATTTCCTGCACCACATCCCCTCCAGCATCCGTATCAATGCCGTGCTGGCGGATATCGGGCAACGCCTGCTCAAAACCGTCTCACGCCATTTCCCGGAACGGCAGGAAGTGGAAGATAGCGAGCAGCAGCCGCCAGTGGGCCAGCACGTCATCGCCCGAGGCACAGGCTATGTCCGGGTGATCGAACTGTCAGAAATGTCCGACCTGGCAGAGAAGCACGAGCTCAGGATTGCACTGCTGGTGCGCACAGGCGATTTCGTATTTCCGGGCACAAAACTGGCATGCGTGAATACCGAAAAGCTGGATGAAGACGTGGCCCACAATATCGAAGCCTGCTTCGCGCTGGGCCGTTCGCGCACTCCGCAGCAGGATATTGAATTTTCGATCGACGAACTGGTCGAGATTGCGCTCAGGGCGCTTTCGCCGGGCATCAACGACCCGTTCACGGCGATCACCGCCGTGCACTGGCTAGGCGCGGCGACGGCGGAAATCGGGCAGCGGCAGCTCTGCCCGGCCACTGCCGAGCAGGGCAAGCTGTCACGCGTGATGCTGCGCAATGACGGCTTCGATCATTTCGTTACGCGCGGTTTTGGCGCCATGCGCTGCGCACTCGCCACATCCCGGATCGCGGCGCTTGTCGCCTTCGATACGTTGGGCCGCACGGCTGCGCAGCTCAACGACAAGGGCCGCCGCGCATTGCTGGCCCGGGAAGGCGATCTGCTGCTGGAACAGGCCGAGACAGCGCTCGGCGGGCCCGATCTGGAAGAATTGCGGGAACGGCACGGGCAATTCCGCCGGGCCCTGCTGAGCCTTGAGAACTAACCGCCCAGGCGGCCTTCCTGCGACACAAAAAACGGAGGACGGCCGCGAGAGGGGGTTGGGGGACGGCCGTCCTCCGACAGGGAGCTGGGTCAGGGAAGCTAACTGCCCAACTTGAACCGGGCGCCCACGGTGACGATCGATTGGGTTGATTCGACACCGAGTGTGGCGGGCAAGAGGTCGAGAGGGATCTCGGCCCGGTCGAAACTGTCGCGATAGGTATATTGGGCGAAGAGATCGAAGCTCTCCGAAACGGCGAAGCTCGCTCCCGCCATCGCCTGCCATGCGAAACCGGAATCGGAATCGTCCGCCACCGGCACGCCGGAAGGCTGGAAGTCCACATCGACGCGCTGATAGCCGATACCCGCGCCCAGATAGGGCTGGAACGTGCCGCCCGCATTGAAATCGTAATAGGCGTTCAGGAAGCCGCCGATCGTGCTCACGCTCCCCTGCCCGTCTGCAATGACCTGGCCGACGGTCGGGTTGCCGGCGTCGGGCGCACCGCGCGTCAGCACGGCCACGTCCACGCTATCGATCACGGCGCCGCCAGCCGCCAAATTGCTGTGCGATTCAACGTCGCCCTTGGCATAGGCAAGCTCCAGCTCCGTCCGGAAGCCACCATCGAATTTGACACCGATAAGGCCGGAAACGGCAATGCCGCTTTCCAGCTGGGTGTCCCAGGCGAGCGATGTGCCGGAAGGAATTGCCCCCCAATCCGCAGTGGCGGGGACATCGGCATCGAACTGCCCGGCATTGGCGGAATCCTCCGGCATGGCGATGCCGCCGCTGACGCCGACATACACATCGTTGGCATGGGCTGTGGCAGGAATGGAAAGCAACGCTGCAGCTACGACAGCTAACTGGCCTTTCATCGGGATCTCTCCTTTGAGCCTATTGGCAACTAGGGAGAAAAATCGACGACTGGCGCTCTCTTCTCAATATGGACCTTGGTACATATGCGGTGCGATGGCGCAGCGCCGCCAATCGCATCAATATCCCGCTTCGATCGCGATGCGGATCGCATCCGCACTTGTCCGTACATGCAGCGCATCGAGCAAGGCCGCCCGGTGCATCTTGATGGTTCGCTCTGTCAGCCCGAGATCGAAAGCGATCTGCTTGTTGAGCTTGCCCTTGGCGACTTCGATCAGCACTTCCTTCTGCCTGGGGCTGAGGCTCTCGATCCGGCTTCGCGCCGTCTCGCCGCGGTTCATCCCGGTCCGGCCACTCTCCTGCACAAGCTCGACCTGCGACCCCAGGAAATACTGAAGCTCCCCCTGCTCGTCGAAGATCGGCGCGACCATCACCGCATTGCGGAACGGCGTGCCGTCCTTCTTGTAATTGCGTATCTCCACCATCACCGGCTGCTTCTGGCGAATGCCGTCGCGCAGTGCCTGTGTCAGTTCGGGCTCTGTCCCCGGCCCAACCAGGAACCGGCAATTATGGCCGATGATCTCGTCGTGACTGTAACCGGTCAGCGCCTGAAACGCATCGTTGCATTCGACGATCGGATTGTCCCGCTGGCGCGGGTCGGTCACCACCGCCGCGATCAGGCTCGATCCGATCAGTTCCCCGGGCGTCATGGCAACAGATTAACGCAATTGCGCCGCCCCGCAATGTCCCTGCGGAGGCGGGCCAAGACCATCGCGCTGGCGCCGCGTTGGCCATTGAGCTATCGGCCATCGCGATGGACACGTCCGACCTTCGCATTGCGCTTTTCAGCGGCAATTACAATTACGTCCGCGACGGGGCGAACCAGGCACTGAACCGCCTGGTCGGCTATCTGCTTGGCCAGGGCGCAGCTGTGCGGGTCTATGCGCCGGAAGTGGAAGAACCCGCATTCCCAGCGACGGGGGACCTGTTCGGCGTCCCCTCCCTCGCCATTCCCGGGCGCAGCGAATACCGCGTGCCCATGGCCCTTTCGCGCCGGGTGCGCAGCGACCTCGACAAGTTCGCCCCTAACGTCGTTCATGTCTCTTCGCCCGATCCCGTTGCCCACCGTGCAGTCAGCTGGGCACGGTCGCGCAAATTGCCGGTGCTGGCATCGGTCCATACGCGCTTCGAAACCTATCCGCGCTATTACAACATGTCTTTCCTGGAACCGATCCTGGAGGCATCGCTGCGGCGTTTCTATCGCCGCTGCGACGCCCTGGTCGCTCCGTCCGAGAGCATGGCGCAGGTGCTGCGCGACCAGCGGATGAATTACGATGTATCGATCTGGTCGCGCGGGGTGGACAGGGAAATCTTCAATTCCGGCAGGCGCGACCTCGCATGGCGCCGCTCGCTGGGCATTGCGGATGACGATATCGCGATCGGCTTCCTGGGCCGACTGGTCATGGAAAAGGGGCTGGACGTCTTTTCCGACACGATGGACGAGCTGCAGCGCAGCGGCGTGCAGCACAAGGTGTTGGTGATCGGCGAAGGGCCGGCCCGCGCATGGTTCGAAGCGCGCATTCCCCACGCGGTCTTCGCCGGTTTCCAGGCGGGTGCGGATCTGGGCCGCGCCGTCGCCAGCATGGACGTGCTGTTCAACCCTTCGATCACCGAAACCTTCGGCAATGTCACGCTGGAGGCGATGGCTTGCGGCTTGCCCGTGGTGGCCGCCGCGGCAACGGGTAGCGAAAGCCTGGTGGACGATGGCCGCTCCGGGCGCCTGATCCGCCCCGGCGCCATCCATCAATTCTCAGAAGCCTTGCGCGCCTATGTCGAACGGCCCGAACTGCGCGTGGAGCATGGCCGCGCGGGCGAGCTGCGCAGCCAGAATTTCGCTTGGGACAGGATCAACCAGGCCGTGGCCGATACTTATTTGCGACTGATCCGGCAGAAGCACGCCGCCACGAAGGCCAAAGTACGCTGAGCTAACTCAGCTGCTCCCGCGCCAGAGCGCCTCGCCACTCCTCTCCCGAAGCGAAACGCAGTATCGGGCTTTCCCGTGCGGGGAAGCGATGCAAATGCTGCGAAACTGCTCTAGTGTAGCGCAATGGCCGACCTGTTTGGAGATATAACGCCGCCTGCCGATACGGCCGAAGCGCCCCGCCCCGATGCACCGCTGGCCGACCGGCTGCGCCCGGCACAGCTGAACGACATTATCGGGCAGGAACATCTCACAGGACCGGAGGGCGCGATCGGGCGCATGGTCGCGGCAGGCAAGCTTTCCAGCATGATCCTGTGGGGGCCGCCCGGCACCGGCAAGACCAGCATTGCGCGCCTGCTGGCAGACAGTGTCGGTATGCGCTTTGTGGCGATCAGCGCCGTCTTTTCCGGGGTCGCCGATCTGAAGAAGGCCTTTGCAGAGGCGGACAAGGCCGCGCAGGCGGGACAGCGCACTCTGCTGTTCGTGGACGAGATCCACCGATTCAACCGCGCCCAGCAGGACGGCTTCCTGCCATTCGTGGAACGCGGCACGGTGACGCTGGTCGGTGCGACGACGGAGAACCCCAGCTTCGCCCTCAACGCCGCGCTGCTCAGCCGCGCACAGGTGCTGATCCTCCACCGGCTCGACGCGCCCGCATTGGGCGCCCTGCTGGACCGCGCGGAAGAGCTGGAAGGCCCCCTGCCCCTGAATACAGAGGCGCGCGAAGCGCTCATCGCATCGGCCGACGGCGATGGGCGCTTCCTGCTCAATCAGGCCGAAACGCTCTATTCGGCGAAGATTCCTGAACCGCTTGATCCTGCCGGGCTCAGCCAGTTCCTTCAGCGGCGCGTCGCCGTCTACGACAAGGATCGGGACGGGCATTACAACCTTATCTCCGCCCTGCATAAAAGCCTGCGCGGATCGGATGCCCAAGCCGCGCTCTATTACATGGCGCGGATGCTGACCGCAGGTGAAGAACCGCTTTATGTGCTGCGGCGCCTGGTCCGCTTCGCCAGCGAGGACATCGGCCTGGCCGACCCCCAGGCGCTCACCCAATGCCTCGCGGCGAAGGACGCCTATGAGTTTCTCGGTAGCCCCGAAGGCGAGCTCGCCATCGTGCAGGCCTGCCTCTATTGTGCGACCGCGCCCAAATCGAATGCCTCCTACAAGGCGATGGGGGCGGCATGGCGCAGCGCAAAGGAAACCGGCAGCCTGATGCCGCCCGCCAATATCCTGAACGCGCCGACCAGGCTGATGAAGGATATCGGATACGGCAAAGGCTACACCTACGATCACCAGACCGACGAAGGCTTTTCCGGCGACAATTACTGGCCCGAGGAGATGGAACCGCAGACCTATTACACCCCGGTCGAGCGCGGCTTCGAAAGGCAGGTGGCCGAACGCATCGCCTATTGGCACCGTCTGCGCGCCGAACGCCAGGGCAGATGAGCGCTGCACATTTCGCCCATTTTGCCGCAGTGGACTGGTCCGGCGCCGCGGCCGAGCGCCAGCGCGGTATTGCCGTGGCGATTGCGGATGCGGCAGGCGGCCGCCCGCGTCTTGTCACCAGAGACCGGCCGTGGTCGCGCCAGGATGTACTGGACTGGCTGCTGCACGAAATGCCTCAGGATACGCTGGTGGGGCTCGATCTGGGCATGTCGCTGCCCTTTGCCGATCAAGGCGCCTTCTTCCCCGGCTGGAGCCGCAGCCCCGCCGATGCCCGCGCATTATGGGCGCTGGTGGAAGAAATCTGCGCCTGCGATCCGCATCTGGCGGCAACCAGTTTCGTCGACGACGAGGCGGCCTGCCGCTATTTCCGCAGGCATGGCGGGCGCGAAGGAGAATTCTTCCACGCCCCCGATGCGGCGGACCGGCGCGGACGCTTCCGCGTGACGGAAATCCGCCAGGCGGCGCATGGCTGCAAACCCTACAGCAACTTCAACCTGGTCGGCGCGGCGCAGGTCGGCAAATCCAGCCTCACCGGCATGCGGATGCTTCACCGGCTGAATGGGCAAATCCCGGTCTGGCCGGTCGATCCCCTGCCCCGCAGCGGCTCGGTTTTTGTGGAGATCTATACCAGCCTGGCCGCCATCGCGGCGCGGCGCACGGCCTCTGCCAGCAAGATGCGCGACTATGCAGGTCTTAACGCCGCGCTGGAAAACCTCGGTAGCCCGACTGTGGTTGGATCCGGCGCGATCGACGATCACAGCAGCGATGCCTTGCTGACCGCGGCATGGCTGCGCATAGCCGCCGCGCAGCCGGAATTATGGGCACCCGAAGCGATGAACCGGAAGATTGCGCAAACCGAAGGCTGGACCTTCGGCGCCTGTTAGAGCAAAGGGGCGACGAAAGCCTATGCGGGCCGGCTTAGCTCAGTTGGTAGAGCACCTGATTTGTAATCAG